>NZ_JBEXUD010000043.1:0-104719 GCF_040614215.1 Dactylosporangium sp. NPDC006015 | reverse complement strand
ATGTTCTTGAGGACGTCCGCGCCACCGATCTTCGCGGCGCTGGTGAGGATGATGTTCCACTGGTAGTACGCGGCGTTGGCACCGGCGTAGGCGTACGGCGCGATGCCCGCCTTCTTGATCGTCTCGCACAGGGCCAGGAACTCCGGCCAGGTCCTGGCCGGCTGCCAGCCCTTCTCGGCGAACAGCTTGCCGGAGTACCAGATGCCGTACACCGTGGACACGTAGTACAGCACGTACGGCTTGCCGTTGAGGGTTCCGGTGTCCACCGTGCCGGGGATCAGCGTGTCGCGGACCTTCTTGGACGGGTCGTCGACCGACGGCGCGTCGAGCAGCTCGGTGAGGTCCTGCAGCTGGCCGTCGGCGACGAGCGCGCCCACGTCCATGGCCTGGGAGCCGGAGTTGTTGACGAACTCCGGCGCGTTGCCACCGGCGATGAGGGGCTGCACCAGGGTCGAGATGGCCTGGCTGGACTGGTGCTTGACCTCCGCCTTCGGGAATGCCTTCTTGTACAGCGGCTCGTGCACGTCGGTGGCGTACTTGTCGCCGTAGCCACCGTTGAAGATGACGACGTTGACCGGCGCGTCCTCCTTCACGCCGAGCGGGTTGGCGGCGCTCGTGGTGCCCTTGGTGTCGCCGCCCTCCTCGGATCCGCTGTCGGCGCAGGCGGCCAGCAGGCCGGCGGCCGGACCGGCCGCCAGGCCGGCGACGGCCGCCCGCCGCAGGACCGTGCGCCGGGACAGTGCACTGGACATGGTTCCTCCTGATTGCGTGGTGCCGGGGGTTGAACGAAGGTGCTGCAAGGCGCGCCGGCGCCGTTCCTCGACGCCGGCGACGTGCACGGTGGCCCGGGTGCGGTCCGGGCCGGGTCGTCCTGCTGCGCTCGCGCCGGCGAGCGCCGGCCTTGCTCACGGCAGCTTCCAGACCAGTCCCAGCCCGGTCGCGCCGTCGTCGTAGGTGTCCGGGACGTCCAGCAGCGCCGCCATCCGCTGCTGCCACACCTGGTTGGCCGGGTGGTCGCGCAGGTGCCGGCGCATCCGCACCGGGTCCACGACGCGGACCAGGTGAAACAGGTCGAGGCCGTCGCGCCAGATGCGCCAGCTCAGCACGCCGGCCTCCCGCAGCGCGGCGTCGAGGTCGGCCGGGATGACGGCATGGATGCGCTCGTACGCCTCCTCGGCGCCGGGCCTGAGCCGGGTGTGCAACGCGATCTCGACGGCGCCGGTGTCTCCGGTCATCCGACGTCGCCGCGGGCGATGGTGGCCGGGTCGGGGGCGGCCACCGCGGCGGCCGCACGACGTGCGGTCAACGACATGCGGGCCTCACTTCGGGTGACAGGCGGGAAGCCGGGCGGGCCGCGGCGGGCGCGATCATCCGGGCCCGCCGCCGGCGTCGAGCGGACGTGCCCGACCCGAACGACATGTCGGGTCGGGCACGCCGCCCCGGCGCCCGGTGCGGCGGACAGCGGGCCGGCAGCCGCCCGGCCCACTGCCCCGGGCGCCGCGGTGACCGGAGCCACCGGGCCTTCGAGCTCGCCGGCGCTCAGTACGCGGTCCCCTGTCATGACGTCGCGCCTGACCTGACGCATCGGTCACGACCCACCCCTGGTGATCCACGCGGGACCGTCAGGGAACGCGTATCCGGCGAGGCCCTCCGGGCCGGATGGTGGTGCCGGTCCCCGGCGCGACGGGCGCGACGCCGCACCCGTCACGTCTGCGGGCCGCCGGGCGTCAGCCGCGTGGGCGGCGCGCGTGCGGCTCACCACGCCGCCCCGAGCTTCTGCCGCTGGCAGCCGAGGCCGTCGATCTCGAGCCGCACCACGTCACCGGGGCGCAGGTACGGCTTCGGGTCCGGCTGCCCGAGGGCGACGCCGGCGGGGGTGCCGGTGTTGACGAGATCGCCCGGCCGCAACGTCATGAAGTGGCTGAGGTGCCGGATCAGCTCACCGACGCCGAAGATCATGTCCTTGGTGGTGGCGTCCTGGCGCAGCACGTCGTTGACCCACAACCGCATGCCCAGGTCCTGCGGGTCGGCGATCTCGTCGGCGGTGACCAGCCACGGGCCGAGCGGGTTGAACGTCTCGCAGGACGTGCCCTTGCCCCACTGGCCGCCGCGCTCGAGCTGGAACTCCCGCTCGCTGACGTCGTGGGAGATGGCGTACGCGGCGACGCAGGCGAGGGCCTCCTCGACCGTGTCGAGGTAGCGGGCGGTGCGGCCGATCACGACGCCGAGCTCGATCCCCCAGTCGGTCTTGACGCTGTTGCGAGGCACGAGCACCTCGTCGTCGGGCCCGACCACCGTGTCCGGCGCCTTGAGGAACACCACCGGCTCCGCCGGTGCGGGCTGCCCTGTCTCGGCCTGTGCGGGATAGTTCGGCCCGACGCACACGATCTTGCCCGGGCGGGCCATCGGCGCGCCGATCCGCAGCCCCGTCCGCGAGACGGTCGGGAACCCGTGCGCGCCCAGCAGGCCACGGATCCGCTCGATGCCGCCGCCTGCAAAGAAGGCCGGGTCGACGTCGGCCACCGCCTCGGACAGGTCGAGCAGCCGCCCGTCACCGAGCAGCACACAGACATGTTCGGCGCCGGCACGACCCGCACGGAGAAGCTTCATCACACCACCGTCAGACATCGGATCCATGTGGCTCTTGGCCATCGGACGTCCGATGTCTAACATCCAGGGTGAACGTTCGCAACACGCCCTCCGGACGGGATCCGCCGAGCCGCCGCTAGACCTCGCAGGCCAGGTACTTTTCTCGGTTTCTAAAAAATCCATTGCCTTGACATAATTCGAGACCAGAGCGTTACCGGGACCGCTCCCAGCCGGTCAGTAGACACCATCCGGCACATAGACATCGGGTGTATCCGCAGCCCCGCCCGCCGCCAACCCCATCCGGACTCTGCGTATCCGCAGCTCAACGGCCACTTCGGCGACCGCGTCCCACCCGCACAGCAGATCTCCGTTTGGCCGAAGCATTGACAAAATTGTGCCCCGCGGGTTCACTCGCCACACCCAGATCGAGGAGAAGCTATGCGTCATCGACAGCGGATCCGGGCGGCGGCTGCCGCGGCGGTCGCCGGTCTCCTGCTCAACGGGGTCGCCGTCGTCCTGCCCGGCGCCGAACGCGCCGCCGCGGCCCCCACCAACCCCGCCCTCACGCTCTGGTACGACGAGCCGGCCAGCACCTGGGAGAGCAACGCCCTGCCGATCGGCAACGGCGCCCTCGGCGCCATGGTCTTCGGCGGGCCGCAGGCCGAGCACCTCCAGCTCAACGAGAAGACGCTCTGGACCGGTGGCCCGGGCGCCGCCGGGTACAACCACGGCAACTGGGTGGCCCCGCGCCCGGGCGCCATCGACGAGGTCCAGGCCCAGATCGACCGTGACGGACGCATGACCGCGGGCGCCGTCGCCGCCAGGCTCGGACAGCCCATGACCGCCTTCGGCAGCTACCAGAACCTCGCCGACACCTACCTCGACATGACCGGCACGCCGGCCACGGTGACCGGCTACCAACGCGAGCTGGACCTGAGCGAGGCGACCGCACGGGTGAGCTACACCCACGGCGGCGTCACCTACCGCCGGGAGTACTTCGCCAGCCATCCCCGCAACGTGGTCGTCGCCCGGCTGACCGCCAGCCAGACGGGCAGGATCTCGTTCGTCCTGCGGACCACCGCGGCACAGGCGAGCACGACCACCGTGGCCGGCGGCCGCATGACCGTGCGCGGCACGCTGGGCAACGGCCTGATCCACGAGACGCAGTACCGCGTGGTCACCACCGGCGGCACCCGCACGGACGGCACCGACCGGATCACCGTGACCGGGGCCGACAGCGCGTTCGTCGTGCTCTCGGCCGGCACCTCATACGCCGACACGTACCCGGCCTACCGGGGCGCCGACCCGCACGCGAAGGTGACCCAGGCGGTCGACGGCGCCGTCACCGCCGGCTACGACGCCGTCCGCGCCGCGCACCTGACCGACTACCGGGGCCTGTTCGACCGCCTGCGGCTCGACGTGGGCGGCCAGATGCCCGACCTGCCCACCGACGACCTGCGGGCCGCCTACACCGGTGCCGGCGGCAGGCCGCAGGACCGCGCGCTCGAGTCGCTGTACTTCTCCTTCGGCCGCTACCTGCTCATCAGCTCGTCCCGGGACGGCTCCCCACTGCCGGCGAACCTCCAAGGCCTCTGGAACAACTCCAACAGCCCGCCGTGGCAGGCCGACTACCACACCAACATCAACGTCCAGATGAACTACTGGCCGGCCGAGACCACGAACCTGACCGAAACCGCCGAGCCGCTGTTCGACTTCATCGAGGCGCTGCGGGCACCCGGCCGGGTCACCGCCCAGAACATCTACGGCACGACCGGATGGGTCACGCACCTGAGCACCAACGCGTACGGCTTCACCGGCGTGCAGGACTGGGCGACCGCGTTCTGGTTCCCGGAGGCGGCGGCCTGGCTGTGCCAGCACCTCTACGAGCACTACCGGTACACCCGGGACACCGCCTTCCTGCGGGACCGGGCGTACCCGGCGATGAAGGAGGTCGCCGAGTTCTGGCGGGCCAACCTGCACACCGACCCGCGCGACGGCAAGCTCGTCGTGTCGCCGAGCTACTCCCCCGAGCAGGGCGACTTCTCCGCCGGCGCGTCGATGAGCGAGCAGATCGTGTGGGAGCTGCTCACGAACACGATCGAGGCGAGCACCGCACTCGGGCTGGACGCGACGCTGCGCACGCAGTGGCAGAGCACGCTGAACCGGCTCGACCCGGGCCTGCGCATCGGATCCTGGGGCCAGCTGCAGGAGTGGAAGGCGGACTGGGACAGCCAGACCAACGACCACCGGCACGTGTCGCACCTGTACGCGCTGTACCCCGGCCGGCAGATCTCGCCGCTGACGACGCCCGCGTACGCCCAGGCCGCCAAGGTGTCGCTCACCGCGCGCGGTGACGGCGGCACCGGATGGAGCAAGGCCTGGAAGATCAACTTCTGGGCCCGGCTGCTCGACGGCGACCACGCGCACAAGATGCTCGCCGAACAGCTCAAGGGCAGCACCTTGCCGAACCTCTTCGACACCCATCCGCCGTTCCAGATCGACGGCAACTTCGGCGCCACCGCGGGTGTGGCCGAGATGCTGCTGCAGAGCCAGCACGACATCATCGACGTGCTGCCGGCGGTGCCGGCCGCGTGGCCGGCGGGCTCGGTCAGCGGCCTGCGGGCCCGGGGCAACGCCACGGTCGACGTCGAGTGGCGTAACCGCACCGCCACCCGGATCACGGTCACCGCCGGCACCGCCGGCCCGCTCACCCTGCGCAACCCGATCCTGGCCGGCGCCGCGGTCGTCGACCTGGGCACGAACCAGGCGGTCCCGGTCGTCCGCAACGGCAGCCAGGTCACCTTCACCGCCCAGGCCGGACACAGGTACCAGGCCGTCGCACCGTCCACCGGCAGCACGATCCTCGGGGTGGCGAGCGGCCGCTGCGTCGACGTGCCCGGTGCGGCGACCACGCCCGGCACCGCACTGATCCTGTGGGACTGCCACGGCAACCCCAACCAGGTCTGGACCCGCGAGGCCGACAACACCATCCGCAACCGCGGCATGTGCCTCACCCCCGCCACCACCGCCCAGGGCGCCGACGCCGTCATCCAGGCCTGCACCACCGCCACCAACCAGCAATGGACCTACGACACCACCGCCAAGACCCTCCGCAACCACGCCACCAACACCTGCCTGGACGCCAACGGCGGCGGGACCGCCAACAACACCCGGGTCATCCTGTGGGTCTGCTCCAGCGCGGACAACCAGCGCTGGGACGCGTCCGCCGCGAACTTCAAGGCGCTGCTCAACGTCAGCTTCAGCGGCACCTTCACCTCGGCCAGCGGATACACGCCGTCGACCGGTGAGCTCGTCGACGGCACCCTGACCCGCCTGGCCGGCACCGAGACGATCAGCGGCACGACGGTCACCCTGACCGGCGGCGGCACCGGCATCGGCTTCACCCCGCGGCAGCCCGTGACCGGCGCCAAGTACGTCAACACCGGCCTGCTGGCCGAGGCGGTGGTCCGCCGCCAGGCCGGTGCCACGCTCGACTTCGACACCGTGCTCAGCCTCGCCGGCGGCGCGTACTACCGGTACCGCACCGGGTCGCAGGACGTCACGCAGTTCGGCATGTACGGACCCGACGCGCCGTACCACGACACCCAGCAGGACGGGCCGAACCTGTCCACGACCGCCGACACCCACGTGGCCCTGGCGTACCAGTACGTCAGCGACACGTCGGCCCGGCTCGTCGCGTACGTCAACGGCTGCCAGGTCGGCACCGTCGTCACCACACCGGTCGCGGCGGCCAACGCCTCGGCGGGACTGCTGACGTTCGGCAACGACGCCGGCACCCGCAACCGTGGCTGGCACGGCACCCTCGACGCGGTCGCACTCGCCTCGGTGAGCGGTGCGGCGAGCCCGGTGGACTTCCAGCTCGAGGCGCCCGCCTGCGGTGGCTCGGCACCGCCGCCGGGCTGCACCGGCAACCCGGGCAGCACCGGCCCGGTCACCCCGGCCAACGTCATCGCCGTGGACCGTTGCGACCCGCTCGACCGCGTCCGGCAGAAGGCCGGCCAGGTCGTCCCGACGCCGGCCCAGCTGTCGTGGCAGCAGCGGGAGCTGACCGCGTTCCTGCACTACGGCATGAACACCTTCACCGACGTCGAATGGGGCACCGGCAACGAGGACCCGGCCCTGTTCAACCCGGCGGCCGTGAACCCGACCCAGTGGATGGACGTGCTCAAGCGCAACGGGTTCAAGCAGGTCATCCTCACCGTCAAGCACCACGACGGCTTCCTGCTCTACCCGTCGCGGTACAGCACCCACTCGGTCGCCTCCAGCCCGTGGCGCGGCGACGTCTTCCGGGCGATGGTCGACGCCGCCCGCACCGCCGGCCTCGCCGTCGGCTTCTACCTCTCCCCCGCCGACGGCGCCGAGGTGCCCGGCCGGCGCGGCGGTGACCGGTTCGGCAACGGCAGCCCCCGCACCACGGTGACGATCCCGACGCCGGTGCCGGGCGACACCCGCAACCCGGCGCAGCGCTACACCTACAGCGCCGACGCCTACAACGCGTACTTCCTCAACCAGCTCTACGAACTGCTCACCGAGTACGGCCCGATCGAGGAGGTCTGGTTCGACGGCGCCAACCCGTACACGGCCTACCCGCAGCCGTACCAGGTCGGCGACTGGTACCAGCTGATCCGCAGCCTGCAGCCGAACGCCACCATCGCCATCAACGGCCCCGACGTGCGCTGGATCGGCTCCGAGTCCGGGGCGTTCCGCGCCGACGAGTGGAGCGCGCTGCCGTTCAAGGGCACCGACCCGGCCGCGCTCAACCGCGACGACGACCTGCTCGCCGGCGCCCAGTCCAGCGACCTCGGCTCGAGCTCGCTCATCTCGAGCCGGCTCGGCACGATCACCTACCTGTCGTGGTACCCGGCCGAAGCAGACGTGTCGATCCGGCCCGGCTGGTTCTGGCACTCGTCGCAGAACGGGTCGGTCAAGCAGGCCGGCACCATCCTGCAGCTCTACGAGAACGCCGTCGGCCGCAACGCCAACCTGCTGCTCAACGTGCCCCCGAACCGGGCCGGCGTGATCGACGCACCGGACGTGACCGCCCTGGACGGCTTCGGCACGCAGCTGCGTGCCCGCTACACCAGGGAACTGTTCGCCAAGGCCGGCGCGACCGGCACCCACGCCGCGCTGACGGACACGGCGCTCGGCACCTTCTGGTCCCCGGCGGCCGGCGCGACGACCGGCTCGGTGGAGCTGACCGCCTGCCGGGCCCGGACATTCGACCGGGTGCTGCTGCAGGAGTCGGTCGCCAACGGCCAGCGCGTCGAGTCGTTCGCCGTGGACGCCTGGGTCGGCGGCGCCTGGCAACAGGTCGCCACCGCCGGCACGGTCGGCTACAAGCGGATCGTGCCGCTGTCCAGCGCGGTGACCAGCGACCGGCTGCGGCTGCGGATCACCGCCGCCCGCGGCACGCCGCAGGTCGCGACGCTCACCGCGTACTCCACCAACGCCACAGCCAACCCGGAAACGTGCTGATTCCACGCAGATCGGAGACGCCCATGCAAGTTCGAAGGGTCAGACAGCTCGTCGCGGGGGCCGCGGTGCTCGCCGCGGCCGCCGGCGCCACCGCGTTCGTCCTGCGGACGACCCCGGCGCTCGCCGCGCCCGGTGACCTCCAGGTCATCCCGGCGCTGCAGCAGTGGACCGCGGGCAGCGGCCTTCACCACCACCTCCCGGATCGTCGTCGACCCGGCCTACACCGCCCAGCTCAACGACGACGCGGCCACCTTCGCCGCGGACCTGCGCGACCTGACCGGCCGTGCCGTCACCGTCGCCACGGGCACCGCGAGCGCCGGCGACATCCGGCTCACCCTCGGCGGCACCCAGCCGGCCGAGGGGTACGCGATGACGGTCGGCTCCTCCATCACCGTCCAGGGTTCCACCGACACCGGCGCGTTCTACGGCACCCGGACCGTGCTGCAACTGCTCAAGCAGCGCACCACGATCCCGGCCGGCACCACCACGGACGCGCCGTCGAAGTCCGAGCGCGGTCTGATGGTCGACCAGGGCCGCAAGTACTTCACCGTGGAGTGGCTGCGCCGGCACATCAAGGAGCTGGCCTACCTGAAGATGAACCGGCTCCACCTCCACCTCTCCGACACGTTCGGATTCCGGCTGGAGAGCAGCACCCACCCGGAGGTCGTGTCCGCGCAGCACTACACCAAGCAGGAGATCCGCGACCTCGTCGCGCTCGCCGCGCAGTACCACATCGAGGTCGTCCCGGAGATCGACATGCCTGGGCACATGAACGCGATCCTGGCCAACCACCCGGAGCTGCAGCTCGACGACACGGCCGGCAACCGCAACCCGTACTACCTCGACCTGTCGGAGCCGGGCGCCTACACGCTCGTCCGGGACTTGATCCAGGAGTACCTGCCGCTGTTCCCGGGCCGGTACTGGCACATCGGCGCCGACGAGTACGTCGGCAACTACAACGCCTACCCGCAGCTGCTCACCTACGCCCGGGCCAACTACGGCCCGAACGCCGTGGCCAAGGACACCTACTACGGCTTCATCAACTGGGCCAACGACATCGTCCGCGCCGGCGGCAAGACCACCCGGATGTGGAACGACGGCATCGGCGGCGACGGCACCGTCCGCCCGGCGTCGAACATCGTCGTGGAGTTCTGGTACAACTACGGCCTCTCGCCGCAGGGGCTGCTCGACCGCGGGCACACGATCACGAACCAGTCCTGGGACCCGACGTACTACGTGCTCGGCGGCGGCAAGCCGAATCTGACGTGGGGCTACGAGACCTGGACGCCCGACCGGTTCCAGGGCAACCAGACGGTCAACGCCCCCGGCCGCAACCTCGGCACCCTCGTCCACGTCTGGTGCGACAACCCCGACGCGGAGACCGAGGAGCAGGTCGAGGCCGGCATCCGGGGCATCCTGCGGGTGGTGGCGCAGCAGACGTGGGGCTCGCCGAAGCCCGTGCCGACCTACACCGAGTTCACCGCCGTGATGGACAAGGTCGGCCGCTCACCCGGCTGGCCGGGCTCGGCGGACAACCTGGCGTACAACCGGCCGGTCACCGCCTCGTCCACGGAGACGGCGGGCTTCCCGGCCGCCGACGCGGTCGACGGCAACGCGGCCACGCGCTGGTCCTCCGGCTACGCCGACCCGACCTGGATCCAGGTCGACCTCGGCTCGGCGAAGGAGCTGTCGCGGGTGGTGCTGCGGTGGGAGGCCGCGTACGGCCGGGCCTACCAGGTGCAGACCTCCAACGACGCGGCCACGTGGACCACGGTGGCGAGCACCACCACCGGTGACGGCGGCACCGACGAGCACGCCGTCACCGGCACCGCCCGGTACGTCCGCATGTACGGCACGCAGCGCGCCACCACGTTCGGGTACTCGCTGTGGGAGCTGGAGGTCTACGGCCCGAAGCGGGGCACGGTCACCGGCGCCGGCAGCGGCCGGTGCGTCGACGTGCCGAACAACAGCAGCGCCGACGGCAACCAGGTGGCGCTGTGGGACTGCCACGGCGGCGCCAACCAGACCTGGACACACCACACCGACGGCACGCTGCGCTCGCTCGGCAAGTGTCTCGAGCCCGCGAACGGCGCCACCGCCGACGGCACCGCCGCGGTGATCCGCACCTGCAACGGTGCGGCGTACCAGCGCTGGACCTACAGCGCGGCGGCACGCACGTACCAGAGCGGCGGGAAGTGCCTCGACGCCAGCGGCGGCGCGACCGCCAACGGCACCCGCCTCATCCTCTGGGCCTGCCACGGCGCCGTCAACCAGCAATGGACCGCGCCGACCCTCTGACCTGTCCCGCACGACGGCCGGGGTGGTGACGGTGCCCGCCGGCACCACCCCCTTCCAGCACGCAGGAGCATGACATGCAGGTCCGAACCAGGCGGTTCCTCGCGGCCGCCGCGACGCTCGCCGCCACCGCCGGCACGCTGGTGAGCGTGTCCGCCGCCGGCGGCCCGGCGGCGGCAGCACCGCCACCCGACCCTGTCTACGCCGACGCCGGCGGGATCGTCTTCCCCGGCCCCGTGCCCGGGATGGCCACCGGGTCGCTGTCCGCCGGCACGTTCACCCTCGCCAACGCCGCGCTGTCCAGCACATGGAGCCTCACCGGCAGCACCGTGTCGCTGACCCGGTTCCAGAACCGGGCGACGAACACCACGGTGCCGATGACGCTGCGCGGGCTGTTCACGCTCACGCTCGCCGACGGCAGCACGATCACGACCGCCAACAGCACCGTGTCCGCCCCACCCGCGCTGTCGGACCTGGCCGCGAACGCCGGCTCCGCGCGCCTGGCCGAACGGTCGGCCGGAAAGGCGGTCACCACGACGTTCCGTCACACGTCGGCCGGCCGGACCCTCGACGTGCAGTGGCAGGTGCGGCTGCGCGACGGCGCGAACACGGTGCAGCACGCCTTCACCGTCCGCTCCGTCGCCGGCACGTTCGACATCACGTCGCTGCGCCTGGTCGAGCTCAACCTCGGCAACGCCCGGGTGCTCGGCCAGGACGACGGCAGCCCCGTCGTGCACGGCACCGCCGGCGGCGAGACCGTCTTCGTCGGCGTCGAGAACCCGATGGCGAAGGCCACCGTCTCCGGCTCCACGGTGGACATCGCGGTCCGCCGGGCCGGCGACCTGACCGCGGGCGCGTCGTGGCAGTACACCGCCTCGACCGGCGTCGCCGCGGCCGGGCAGCTCCGCCGGTCCTTCCAGTACTACCTGGCGCGCGAGCGGGCGCACGATCGGCGCACGTTCCTGCACTACCAGAGCTGGCTGGACCTCAAGCCGCCGGGCGAGGTCATCGACGGCGCCGAGCTGACCCGCGCCGTCAACCTGTTCGGCACCCAGCTCACCACGCGGGGCGCGAAGATCGACAGCTTCTGGGTCGACGACGGATGGGACTACCTGCGCACGCCACCCGTGGACGAGACGAACCTGCACGTGTGGTCGTTCGACCCCACCCAGTTCCCGACCGGCTTCGCACCGCAGCGGGCCGCCGCCGCGCAGTACGGCGCATCGTTGTCGGTGTGGATGTCACCGTTCGGCGGCTACGGCAGCAGCGCGTCGACCCGCTCCGCGCTCAACGCCGGCAAACCCGCCGACCGGAGGCTGGAGACCCACGCCGGCGGGCAGTTCATGCTCGCCGGCCCCCGGTACTACGACCGGTTCCGGTCGGTGGCCTTCGACATGATGGACAACCAGGGCGTGCGCGGCTTCAAGTTCGACGGCATCGGCGGCGGGCTGTACCAGTCAGGCCCGAACACCGCCTACATCGCCGACTACGAGGCGCTGCTCGGCCTCACCTCGGACCTGCGCGCACACCAGAAGGACGTGTTCGTCAACTCGACCGTCGGCACCTGGGGCTCACCGTACTGGCTGTGGTACACCGACTCGATCTGGCGCGACGGGCACGACGCGTCACTCGCCGGGCAGGGCACACCGCAGCAGCGCTACGTCAGCTACCGCGACTCCGAGACGTTTCGCAACGTCGCGACGCAGAACCCGCTGTTCCCGATCCCGAGCCTGATGAACCACGGCATCATCTTCTCCGACCGCACGCCGCAGTTCACCGCCGACTACGACCTGAGCAAGCCGTCGGTGCGGGAGCAGGTCTCGCAGGACGTCCGTGCCTACTTCGCGCTCGGGCTGAGCCTGCAGGAGCTGTACGTGCGCAACACGCTCGTCAGCCCGGACCGGCCCGGTGCGGCCTGGTTCTGGGACACCGTGGCGGCCAACGCCCGATGGGCGCGGGCCAACGAGCGGTTGCTCGGCGACGTGCACTGGATCGGCGGGGACCCGGCCGCCGGCGCCGTCTACGGCACCGCGGCGTGGAACTCCACGGCGGGTGCCTCCACGGGCATGCTGATGCTGAGGAACCCGACCACGGCCGCGCAGGCGTTCACCGTCGACCCGCGGACCGTGTTCGAGCTGCCGGGCGGGGCGCACCGGCGGTACAGGTTCACCGAGCGCGACGGCCGCCGGAGCGGTTTCGTCGCCGACGCCGCCACGCCCGTCACCATCACGCTGCAGCCGTTCGAGGTCGCCGTCTTCCAGGCGGTGCCGACGGACGAGGCGGTCGGCGGCGGTGGCCTGCCCCTGCTGTCCCGGGCGGGCTGGACCGTGACGGCCGACAGCGCCGAGTCCGCCGGCGAGAACGGCGCCCCCGCCAACGCCGCCGACGGTAACCCGGCCACCATCTGGCACACCGCCTACACCGGCGGCGTGGCGCCGATGCCGCACCACCTCACCGTCAACCTCAACAACAGCGTCGTCGTCGACCGGCTCGACTACCTGCCCCGCCAGGACGGCGGGACCAACGGCACCATCGCCGACTACCAGATCCTGACCAGCACCGACGGCACCACCTGGACCCAGGTCGCCGCCGGCACCTTCCCGGCCGGCAGCACCCCGAGGACCGTCACCTTCACCCCCACCACCGCACGGCAGGTCCGCCTCCGCACCACCCGCGCCACCAACGGCGCGGCCTACGCCTCCGCCGCGGAGATCACCCTCTACGGCCGGCCCGCCTGACCCCGGTGCCGCCCGGGACGGTCCGCTGTCCCGGGCGGCACCGCCGGCTCGTCAAGGCCGGCGGGCAGGGTCGTTCTGGTCCATGGCGAGCAGCTCCGACACCGTCACGAGGCGGAACCCCCGGGCCCGCAGGCCGGCGAACATCTCGCCGAGGTGGCGCAGCGCCACCAACCTGCGCGGCTGGCCGACGTCGTGCGCCAGGACGATCGACCCGGGCTGCACGGCGTCGACGATGGCGCGGACCTGCTGCTGCGGGTCGCGGCGGTAGCGTCGCTCGTCCATCTGGTGCGACCACAGCACCAGCCGGTAGCCGAGCTTGTCGGCGGCGAGGACGGTGGAGCCGCCGAGGTGCCCGTACGGCGGCCGCAGCAGCGTGGGCGTCCGCCCGGTCACCGCACGGATCGCCTCGTCGCCGCGGCGCACCTCGTCGACGGCGTGGCGCAGGTCGAGCGTGGCGAGGTCGGGGTGCGACCACGTGTGGTTGCCGATCTCGTGGCGGTCCAGCCGCCCGTGTACGACGTCCGCGTGCCGCCTGAGATTGCGCCCCACCATGAAGAACGTCGCCGGCACCTGCCACTCGTCGAGGGCGTCGAGGACCATGGGCGTCCACTTCGGCGCCGGCCCGTCGTCGAAGGTGAACGCGACGACCGGCTCGTTGGTGCGCACGTGATACGTGATGGTGGTGCTCGGCGACTGCGCGTCGGCGAGCACGTCGGCGGCCGACGCGTAGCCACCGCTGAGCGGCGGGTGGTCCAGCCCGAACGCGTGCCGTGCGAGCGGTCCGCCCGCCGCGCCGGCCACCACCCCACCCGCGGCCAGCCCCGCCCCCGCCAGGAATCTTCGTCGCGACAGCACCATCCCTGCTCCCCCGTCAGTCCCTGGCGGCATCGTGTCACGCGGACCCCCGGCCGGACCTCCTCCCAGCGACCGGTTTTGATCGCCGGTGCCATCAGGGAGTTACCCTGAGCCCTCCGTCATGGACATCCCCGAGCCGGGGACCTCAGCCGTCCTGTGCAGGTACGCCCCGGCGAGCTGCTGCAGGCGCGTCCTGTCGAAGCTGCGCCCGTGGCCGGGGTGGACGACGGACACGTCGAGGTCGGCGAGGAGCTCCATGCTCCGCCGGTAGGCGGCGACGTCGGAGTTCGGCAGGTCGTCGATCAGGCCACCGTCGTAGATGACGTCGCCGGAGTACAGGGTGCCGGTGCGCTCCTCCAGCAGGGCGATGCTGCCCGGTGTGTGGCCGGGCAGGTGCAGCACGGTCAGGACCCGCCCGCCCAGGTCGATCCGGTCGCCGTCGTCGATCGTACGGCTCAGGGTGACGGGCCGGACGCGGTAGCCGGCCGGGTCGTAGCCGGGACCGGGCAGGACGTCGAGCATCAGCTCCGGGACGGGTTCCCCCGCCGCGTCGATCCCCAGCTTGTCGTAGAGCTCCGCGCCGTACAGGCTCGCCGGTACACCCGCCGCCAGCAGCTCCGCCTCGGCGGGGTGCGCGGCCCGGTCGGCGAACTCGGCCGCGCCACCGACATGGTCCAGGTGCGCATGGGTGAGCAGGACCATCGGGTCGCGATCGAACAGGCCCGCGACCGCGTCCCGGAGGCCGACGACACCGAGCCCGGCGTCGATCACGATGTCGCGGTCGGTGCCGCGCAGCCACCAGAAGTTCGCCGACAGCAGCTCGTTGACGTGCGGCTCCGAGATCCGGATGACGCCGCCACCCACGTCGGTCCGCGTGTACCAGTCGACCATGCCCGCCAGTGTGCCAGCGGGCGCCCGCACCAGCCGGGAGGACGACCGTGACGCCGCACGCCGGGACGTCCGCGACAGTATCAAGATCGTCATGGGGTGTCTCGATGCGTCTCGTCTCGATGCATACCAGCTGTAGTTACAAACCACCGGCAGTGGCCTTGTTGCAACTGATTGGCAAATACAGGAGACTGGCAGAAGGAGGGTCCTGGCTGGGTACGGTCCTTGGAGTGGTCACCGTTGCCTGGCGGGTTCTTCGTCGACGCCATGGCTGCGCAGGGTGCAGTCAGGCGCGGCGGCGCCCAGCGCGATGGTCCTCAACCTGAACTGGGCGCCGCCACCTCCCTCAGATCATGCCGACGGGCACCCCACCGGATGCGATGGGGTGCCCGTGTGCTGCGTCACGCTCGGTCCGGCAGGCTCGTCAGCGCCCGTTCGAGCAGCAGGTTGAGCTCGCGGACGAGGTCCTCCACGCTCTTCCCGGTCTGGGTCCGCACCAGGTCGGGCGCGAGTTCGGCGAGGAGGTAGAACGCGCCGAGCAGCGCCTCGGCGCCGGCGAGGTCACCGCGGTGCTTCGCGGCGATGACCCGGCGACGCGTTGGACGATCTCGGCGCTCGTGCCGCGAGCGGATTCGGTCACGCCGCCGCGGTGGCCGCGGCGAAGCGGGCCTGCACGTCGGCCCAGTTGACCAGGTTCCAGAGCTGGTCGACGTAGTCGGGACGGACGTTCTTGTACTGCAGGTAGTAGGCGTGTTCCCAGGCGTCGAAGACGAGCAGCGGCGTGGTGCCCTGCCCGACGTTGCCGTGGTGGTCGTACACCTGCTCCACGAGCAGGCGCCTGCCGAGCGGCTCCCACGCCAGCACGCCCCAGCCCGAGCCCTGCACACCCTTCGTGGCGGTGGAGAGCTGACCGGCGAAGCCTTCGAACGTGCCGAAGTGCTCCTCGATCGCGGCGGCAAGCTCGCCGTCGGGGCGGTCGCCACCGTTGGGTGACAGGTTGTTCCAGAAGATCGAGTGCAGGACGTGCCCGGACAGGTTGAAGGCCAGGGTCTTCTCCAGCCCGACCAGGGCACCGAAGTCACCCTTCTCGCGCAGCTCGGCGAGCTGGTCGAGGGCGTCGTTGGAACCCTTCACGTATGCGGCGTGGTGCTTGCTGTGGTGCAGCTCCAGGATCTGCCCGGACATCGCCGGCTCCAGGGCGCCGTAGTCGTAGGGCATATCCGGCAGCGTGTAGACAGCCATTCGCGATCCTCTCAGGATGACGCCAACAGATTGCTTCTGCCAGTATCTTGCAATAAGGAGCCGAGCGGGATCGGGCTGAGGGTGACCAAAGTTGCAAAAGATCGGATTTCGGTGGCCCTCGAAGGGCTCCGCAGGTGCTGTTTGACCGCGGTGGTGGTGACGCCGAGACGGGCGGCGAGCTCCGTCGAGGATGCGGGCGTCTCCGGCTGTACGAGCAACCCCGCGCGAACGGCGCCGACGAGGTTGACGAGCGCCCCGGGCGCCGGCAGGGCCTGCGGCTCCCACAGCGTCGCCAGCCTGCGGGTGGCGTACTGGATATGACGCTGATCCTTCTACTTGAGCAGGCCCTCGCCGATCCAGCCGCCGGGTTCGCAGCCGGGCGGGACGGCGAAGACGGCGGACCCGATCGGGGTGATCCATTCGTTCATCAGGTCGGCCTCCGCGAGCTTGCGCTGGATGGGGATGAACTGTTCGCCGATGTCGCGCTGGAACGAGGCGAACACGAGGCCGCTGTCGGCGGTGCCGTCGGCGCCGGGCGGCTCGTCGTAGTTGTACGGACGCCGGAAGATCCGCAACCGGTCCTCTCCCACCTGCGCGCGGGCCACGTGCGAGAACTCGGAGATGACCGAGAAGCCGAGCTCGTTCTTCGCGTTGAAGTCGGGCTTGTCCGACTCCCGCTGCCCGGTGATCGGCGCGCCGTCGGACAGGCGCCGCCCGACCGCGAACTCCTTGCCGACCGCGTCGGCGGCGTCCCACTGCTCCAGCTCGGCCCGGATCCGGCGGATCACCACGGTCGTCCCGCCGTGCAGCCAGGCGGGTCCGGTGTCGGTCCACACCGCGCCGCCGAACACCGGACTGCCCGGCGCCGGGTTGCCGGTGCCGTCGATCTGGCCGAGGACGTTGCGCTGGGTCACCCCGTCGTCCTGCATGCCGCGGCCGCGCCGGAATCCGCGCTGCACCCACCGTACGGTCGCGAACGACCGGCTGTCCTTGACCAGCATCCGCTGGGCGTGGGCGACGGTGAGCGGGTCGTCGGCGCAGAGCTGCAGCAGCACGTCCCCGCCGCTCCACCGCTCCTGCAGCCGGTCGATGCCGAACGCGGGCAGCTGCTGCAGCGACGCCGGCCGCCGGCCGCCGAGCCCGGCGGCGTCGAACAGCCGCGGCCCGAACCCGAACGTCACGGTGAGCCGGGCCGGCACGTGCGCCAGCTCCGGCTGCCCGTCGGCGAGGGGCGCGAGGCCCTGGGTCAGCCGGGCCGCATCGTCGGTCAGCACCAGCATCATCCGGCGCAGCGCCGCACGGTCCACACCGGCGGCGAGGTCGAGCGCGACGAACGCGGCATGTGCCTGTGCCGGCGTCTCCACTCCCGCCTGATGTGCACCGTAGAACGGCACCATCTGCCCGCCGAAGTTCGCGGCTGACACCTCAGGAACGCGTTGCTCAGGACGCGATGCCGAAGCCGCGGCGACGCCGATCGCCCCGCCCACGGACAGCGCACCGCCGGTCAGCAGGGCACGCCTGCTGACCGGCCCGCGTGCACGACGGGTCATGTCAGCCCATCGTCATCGCGCTGGCGCTCGGGCTGCCACCCATGCCAGGCATGTAGGACTCGTTGCCCGCGGCGAAGTCCTTGCCGAGGGCCGTGAACTGCACCGTCCCGCCGTCCTTCAGCGTCAGCGTGAACGTGACCTGGTCACCGGCCTTCACCTCGGTCTTGACGTCCATCAGCATGAAGTGGTCGCCGCCGGGCTTGAACTCGTGGCTGCCGTTGGCCGGGATGACGAAACCGCCGTCCTTCGGCCGCATCGCCATCTTCCCGTCGACCGTGGTCGTCTCGTGCAGCTCCATCATCGGCGACACCGACGACGTCACCGACACCACGACGATCTCCTTGCCGGTCCTGTTCATGACTGTGCCGTACGCCGCGGACATCCCCGACTTCGCGCTCTTCACCCACGGGTCCTTGACCACCAGCGCCGCCTGCGCGCTCGCGCTCATGGCGGCCGGCGCGGCCTGCCCGGACGGTGTGCTGCTCGAGGACTCCTCGGACCCGCAAGCGGTGAGGGCGAGCACCAGCACAGCGCCGGCCAGCGCACCAAGGTTGCGCAACGACATCGGACATCCTTCACGTTCGGCGGAGAGCACTGTCATGGGAGTAGTCGGGGCGCACGCCGGGAAAGTTCCCGTGAGATTCGTGTCGCTGCCCGCAGTGCCGACCGGAGTGCCGGAGGGTCCAGGATGGACGCATGCGAACGTTCCGCGCGGTCCTGGCCGCCGCCGCCGTGGCCCTGCTCGTCCTGCTGGCCCCGCCGACGCCGGCGTGGGCACACGCCAAGCTCGTCAAGAGCGACCCGGCCGACGGCGCCACCGTGTCCGCCCCACTGACCGCAGTCACGTTCACCTTCAACGAGCCGGTGAAGCAGCAGTTCAGCACCGTGGTCGTCACCGGGCCCGACGGCATCTCCTACAGCGACGGCACCCCGAAGTCCGTCGACAAGACCCTCACCCAGTCCGTCAAGCCGCTGCCCGCCGGCGCGATCAAGGTCGCGTGGCGGACCGTCTCCGTCGACGGCCACCCGATCGAGGGCCAGCTCACCTTCACCAACGCCGCACCGGCACCGACCACCACCGCCCCGTCCAGCCCGCCACCGGCGACGAGCGCCGCCCCGGCGACGGCCTCGGCGGCGACACCGACCGTCGGGACCGGCCCGGCCTCGAGCGACAGCGGGGCCAGCGGACTGCTCTGGGTCGTGCTCGGTGTCGTCGCCGTCGCGCTGGTACTGGGCGGCGGCGCCGTCTGGTGGCGCAGGAGCCGGACGGGCTGACGAACGAGGCACTGCCGCTGCCGACGCGGCACCGGTACGCTGGACGCGTCCACAACCCCGGAGCGGCAGCCGGAGCGGACAAGCGGCCAACCGGTGTATGGCGCACCGGGGACCGCAGCCCTTTACCGTGCTCGCGTTAGGACTCTGCCGTGCCCGTCACCTCCGCACCCGCCCGTTCCCGGGACACCGTCACCCGGCTCGCCGCCGTCGCCGTCCTCATCGTCGCCGGCGTCGTCGTGGCGCTGCTGTACCGCGGCAGCACCGGCGACGCAGCCGCCGTGCAGGACCGGCAGATCACCGTGACGATCACGGCCGGGCGGGCCGACCCGCCCGTGCAACGCGTCGAAGTCGGCAAGGGCAGCACCATCAAGCTCACTGTCACCTCCGACGTGCCCGACGAACTGCACGTCCACGGCTATGACCGCAAGGCCACGCTCACCGCCGGGCAGCCCGCAACACTGGAATTCCCCGCCGACACCGCCGGCATGTTCGAGATCGAGACCCACGGCGCGCATCTGCTGCTGGTGCAGCTCGTGGTGCGCTGATCAGCTGGCCTGCGCGGCGCGGTGCGCGGCCACCAGCTCCGCGCTCGCCCTGGCGACCCGTGGCCGGATCGTGCCGATCGGTACACCCTCAACCTCGGCGGCCTCCGCGTAGGACAGGCCGAGCACCGGTGAGCGAGTCATCCGGGCCTGCGGCGTTCATGGCGCACCACCGTGCCTTCCGCTGTTCCTGGTGGAACCTTTTCCGGGTTGGGGACGACTACCGGTGTGTGGGATGTGACCTGTACCAGGAAGCGCTGTCCGCCCGGCTCGACGGCGAGGCCGAGCCGGTCCCGGCCGCCGAGACCGACGCACACCTGCGCCGCTGCCGCACCTGCCGGACGTGGCAGCGCGACGCCCTCATGCTGACCCGCGCCGTGCGCATCCAGCCGGTCGGCGTGCCCGCGAGACTGGACATCGCGGCGCTGCTGCGCAAGGTCCGGCCCGACATGCCGAGGCTGCGCAACGGTCTGCGGGTGGCGCTCGGCACGCTCGGCGCGGCGCAGTTCCTGCTCGGCATGGCGCAGGTCGCCCGCAACGCCGCGGCCGAGCACGTCCACGCGGCTGCGGCGGCGGGCGCCACGGCGGGGCACCTGTGGCACGAGTCGGCCGCCTGGAACGTCGCCGTCGGTGCCGGGTTCGCGTTCGCCGCCTGGAGCCGTAGCCGGCCCACGGGTGCAGTGCCGATCCTGTCCGCGTTCGTCGCGCTCCTTGCGCTGCTCAGCGCCAACGACGTGTTCGCCGGTCAGGTGCAGCAGATCCGGCTGGCCAGTCACGGGTTCGTGCTCGCCGGGTACCTCCTCGTGCTGGCGCTGTGCCACCCCCGTCTGGACCCCGGCACTCCACCGAGCCGCGGGCTGCGGCCACGCTGGCGCCTGACCGAGCGGCAGCCGCTGCCGGAACCCACCGCCACGCGGCCGCCGCTGCGACTCATCCAGGGCCAGGCGCGGATCAGCACGGGCGCCGCGGACCTGGACCGGGCCGCTTGAGCGGGCCGTCACGTGCGCAGGGTTGTCGTCATCACCGGCGCCGCGGTGCCGCGGGTCCGCAACCGGAAGGTCACCGTCCACACGCAGGGACTCACATACGGCACACCAGGTAGTCGCCGCCGCGTGTCCTGAAGTTCCCGCCGGGTCCGCCGCCGTGATGACGGCGGACCCTGCTCGCTGGACGGTCAGCCGGTGCGGCCGGCGCGGCGGTAGGCCAGGACGCCGAGGAACAGCCCCGCGAGGCCGGCGATGAGCGCGAAGACGCCGAGGGTGATCGCGGTGCCGTCGGTGTCGCCGTCGTTGGCGGTGGCGGCCGCGTCCTGCGCCGCGACGTTCGCCGCGGTGCCGGCGGCCGGGCTCGCGGCGGCACCGGCCTTGGTCAGCTTCAGCACCGGGGCGGGGTGCTCGGCCTCGGCACCGGCGGCGGGCTCGTCGATCCACCGGACGATCTCACCGTTGGAGTACGTCTGCAGGGCCTTGAACACGATCTGGTCGGCAGCGGGCCGAGGGAGACGTCGAACTCCTGGAACGTGTGCGGCTTGATCTCCGCGCCCGCCGACGCCGTCCAGGTGATCTTCGAGATCGCCTCGGTGATCTCGCCGTCGTCGGTCTTGATCGGGGTGGCGAGCTTGCTGTTCTCGGTGACCGCGGTCCAGCCCTGCAGCGGCTTGAGCGACACCGACGCGATCGGCGTGTCGGTCGGGATCGCGATCTCCAGCTTGGTGGTGCTGGCGTCGTCCTTCTCGTTCGGGACCCGGAAGGTGACCTTGGTGTAGCCGCCCTGGGTGGCGGTGTTCGGGTTGACGGTGACGTGCGCGGATGCCACGCCGGGGAACGTGAAGGCCGCCACGGCCACCGCGGCCAGGGCGGCACCGGCACGAGCAAGGCGAACGAGACGCATGACTGCTGGGTCCTCTCGAAAACGACGAGCGGAATGGCGGCCCCTCGAGTTCCACAGATCACAGCCTCGTGACGGGAACCAACCCGGGTCTGGGAGCGACTACCTGGGCGATGCTCACGGTAGTGCACGGAAAACTATGACTTATCTGGACCTGACCCGAAAGGCCCGGAAGCCGCTCATCTTCGCCGCCGGCACGATGACACTGGTGGCAGTGCTGGTGTCGGCGTTGCGGTGGGGCGGCGCGATCACGGGACGCACGGTCGTCGGCCTGCCGGACGCCGGGGCGCTCACCACCTGGGGGCTGCCGCTGGTTCGCGCGGCCGTCAACGTCGGGTGCGTGGCGACCGTCGGCTGGTGCGTGACCGCGGCGTTCCTGCTGCCCGGCCTGGACAACCCGGGCGGCGGCCGGCACGGCGCCGGTCAGCTGCTCGGCCCGGCCGGATACCGGATGCTGCGCCGCGCCTCGTGGTGGGCGACCGGCTGGTCCCTGACCGCCCTGGCGATGCTGCCGCTGACCCTGTCGGACCTGCTCGGTCAGCCCGTGTCCCAGGTGTCGTTCGCCGGGCTCCGCAGCCTTGCGTGGTCGGTGGCGCAGGGCCGGTCCGCCCTCGCGCAGGCCGTCTTCGCCGCGGTCATCGCCGTCGCGTGCCGGATCGTGCTCACCCGCACCGGCGCCGGCATGATCGCCGCGCTCGCCTGCGTCGCCGCCCTGCCGCCCGCGCTGACCGGCCATTCGGCCGGCGCAGGCAACCACCAGCTGGCGGTGACGAGCCTCGCCGTGCACATCCTCGCCGCCGCGCTGTGGGTCGGCGGCCTCGGCGCCCTGCTCACGCTCCGCTCCGACCGGGTCCTCGACGTCGCCGTCCGCGGCTACAGCCGCCTCGCCCTGGGCTGCTGGGTGGCCGTCGCGGTCAGCGGGCTCGCGAACGCGGCGGTCCGCCTCGGTGCCGTCGACGAGCTGTGGCGCTCCCGGTACGGGCTGCTCCTGCTCGGCAAGATCGTCGCGCTGATCGTGGTCGGGGTGTTCGGTGCCGTGCAGCGGCGACGCGCGTTCGGATCGTTCCGGCGGCTCGCGACCGGCGAACTCCTCGTCTTCGCCGCGACGTTCGGCCTCGCGGTGGCGCTGTCCCGCACGCCGACCCCGGTGCCGACCGACCCGGTGGACACGGACCCGGTCACCGACCTGCTCGGATTCACCGCCCCACCGCCGATCAGCGCCGCTCGGGTCATCTGGCCGCCGCTGCTGGACGGGTTCTTCATCGCCGTCGTGGCGCTGGCAGCCGCCGGCTATCTGATCGGCGTGTGGCGGCTGCACCGCGCCGGGCACCGCTGGCCGGTGGCGCGGACCGCGAGCTGGCTCGGCGGGGTGCTGCTCCTGGGCCTGTTCACCGTCGGTGGATTCGCCCGCTACGCGTACGTGCTGTTCAGCGCGCACATGGCCCAGCACATGGTCCTGGCGATGGTGGTGCCGATCCTGCTCGTCGGCGGCGCCCCGGCCACCCTGGCCCTGCGGACGTTGCGCAAGCCCGCCGACCCGGCGGTCCGCGGCGCGCGGGACTGGCTGCTGCTCTGCCTGCACAGCCGCGTCCTGCGGGTCCTGTCACATCCCGTCGTCGCGCTCGGCCTGTACGTGGTGAGCCTGTACGGCCTGTACTTCAGCGACCTGCTCAGCACCCTCATGCGGTACCACCTCGGTCATCTGGCGATGCTCACCCACTTCGTGCTGACCGGGTTCCTGTTCTTCTGGGTCCTCATCGGCGTCGACCCGGGCAGGCGTGCGGTGCCCCCGCCGGTCCTGGTCCTGGTCCACTTCGCCGGCATGGCGTTCCACGCGTTCCTCGGCGTCGCGCTGATGCAGTCCCGCACGGTCATCGCCGCCGACTGGTACACCGCCGTCCACCCCGCCTGGGCCGGCAGCCTCCTCGCCGACCAACGCGTCGGCGCCGGGCTCGCCTGGGGGTTCGGCGAACTCCCGGCGGTGGCGATCCTGATCCTGCTGGTCGTGCGGTGGATCCGCGCCGACGAGCGCGAGCAGCGTCGCCTGGACCGGGCCGCCGACCGGGCCGAAGCCGCGGGTGAGGACGACGAGCTCGCCCGGTACAACGCCTTCCTGCGCCGCGCCGCGGAGGCCGCCGAGCGTCGCTGAGAACTCTTCGAAACTCACCGGGAACTTGCTGGGCACTTCGGACGACTACATGCTCGTGGACGCGTCAGCCAAGGACGTCTGCGGGTGCCACCTGTCCGTTCCGTCTCGAACCGTCGCCCCGCCCGGAGGTTCCCTGATGTCCGTCGCCACCGATGTCTCGCCCCCGACCGAGGAACCCGCGGCAGCACCCATCGCCCGCACCGGCGGCCAGCCGGCCCGGACGTGGTCGGTGGTGCCGCTGCTGACCCGGCTGCACTTCTACGCCGGCATCCTCGTCGCGCCGCTCCTGGTGATCGCCGCGCTGACCGGCCTGCTGTTCGTCTTCACCCCGCAGCTCGACAGCATCGTGTACGACAAGGAACTGCACGCCGCCCGTGTGGGACCGGGTCTGCCGAAGCCGCTGTCGGAGCAGGTCGCCGCCGCGATCGCCGCGCACCCGACCGGCACGTTCTCCACCGTGATCCCGGCCTCCGCCCCGGACGCGACGACGAAGGTCGTGTTCATGGTCCCGGAGCTCGGTGAGAAGCAGGAAACCGTCTACGTCGACCCGTACACCGGCGAGATCCGCGGCCAGCTGGTCACCTGGTGGGGGTCCACCCCGCTGACGACGTGGCTCGACGACTTCCACCGGCACCTGCACCTCGACGACATCGGTGTGCTCTACTCCGAGACCGCCGCCAGCTGGCTGTGGGTCGTCGCGCTCGGCGGCCTCATCCTGTGGTGCAACCGGCAGTGGCGCATCCGCGGCGAGAGGCGCCGCAGCCGCGTCGAGGCCACCCTGCTCTACGACACCGCCGCCGCCAAGGGCGTGCGCCGCACCCGCGGCATGCACGGCGCCACCGGCGTCTGGCTCGTCGTCGGCCTGCTGTTCCTGTCCGCGACCGGGCTCACCTGGTCCGACTACGCCGGCGCCAACTTCAAGCTCGCCCTGGACTCCCTCGACGCCAACCGGCCCGAGCTGGTCACCACCGGCGCGACCGCCGCCACCGGCGGGGGCCACCACAGCGGCGGTGGCACGGCGGCCGCCGGCGACCCCGCACAGGTCGACACCGTCCTGCACATCGCCCGCACCAACGGCATCACCGGCCCGATCGAGATCGGCGCCCCCGCCGAAGACGGCGCCGCCTGGACCGTCGTGCAGAACGACAACGTCTGGCCCGTCCACTTCGACAAGATCGCCGTCGATCCCGTCGCCGGCACGGTGCTGCACCGCACCGACTACGCCGACTGGCCGTTCCTCGCCAAGCTCTCCGCCCTCGGCATCCAGGCCCACATGGGCTACCTCTTCGGCCTGGCCAACCAGCTGCTGCTCGCCGCGCTCGCCATCGGCCTGCTCTGCGTCATCTTCTGGGGCTACCGGATGTGGTGGCAGCGCCGCCCCACCCGCGGCGAACGCCGGGCCCCCGTCGGCGCGCCGCCCGCTCGTGGTGCCTGGCGGAAGCTGCGAGTGCCGCTGCTCATCGTCGGTATCCTCGTGACCGCCGCGATCGGCTGGGCGCTGCCCGCGTTCGGCGTCACCCTCGTCGCGTTCCTGCTCTTCGACGCCGTCGCCGGACTGATCCGGCGCCGCCGCGACACCCCGGCACCGACCTCACCGGCTCCGGCCGGCGCCTGACACGACACCTCCAAGGCGCGCCCGCGTCGTGACTTCCGTGGACTGACGGGAATTGCAGCGGGCGCGCTGACGACCGAAGCGGACGGCTCCGACGAGCACGTCGAGGTGGTCACGCTGGAAGTGCCCCTCCCCCGGGACTGGCACCTGGCCGAGCCCGTCGCAGGCCGGGCGTTCGTCGTGCGCTCGGAGGCAGCCGCCGAGCTGGTACAGGCGGTCGCTCAGCTGGTCTGAGCCACTTCCATCCGGACCTGCCGTTGCCTGCTCGACGCTCATCTTCGCCGATGAACTTGACGGCGGCAGGCAGCGATCGAGGCCGACATGAGCGGGCAACGCACTGCAAGGACCCGCCGCGCTGGTGGTCGCCGCCAGCCGGAGCAGACCGTCGGCGTGCCGCTGTTTGAGCTGCTGTTCGACCGGTTGCACGCCGACCGCTACGAATCTGGCATTCACGGTCTTCTTGATGGGTCGTCGCACTTGAGCGACAGCGGACGCCTGCACACTTGGCCGAGCTGGACGCCCGCATCGCCGACTCCAGTCACGCCGTCGACCTCCCGCGGTGGATCTGGCGAGTGTCGATCAAGTTAGTGTGCGGAGATGACCGAGCTGCGAGAGGGCCCGCTGCACATCGCTGCCCGAGCGGGCGATGCGCAGAAGGTAGGTCGGTTGATCGCCGAGGGCGCCGCGGTAGACCCAGGCGACTCCCGTTCCTACACGCCGTTGCATGTCGCCGCCGGTGTGGGGGCGTCCGAGGTCGTCGCGATGCTGCTGGACGCCGGCGCGGACGCCGGGGCGCTGACGGTGTTCCAGGACACGCCGCTGCACCGGGTGGCGCATGGTCTTGTCGGCGCCGCCGCCGACGCTCGCGTGGAGATCATCGACAGGCTCCTCGACGGCGGCTGTCCGCTCGACGCTATCGACACCGCTGGACGCACCGCGCTGTGGTTCGCGGCGGCCACCGGCACCACGCCGTGGACGCCCGAGCAGCAGAGCATGCGCTTCCGCGTCCTGCAGCACCTGCTGGAGCGAGGCGCCGATCCCAGCATCGCGGCGGCCGGCAAGCAGGGCCGGCCGACCGACGCCGCTCGGGGGCAGCACCAGATGAAGAAGTACCGGATCGAGTGGGCCGACGGCGCCGCACTGCTGGAGCGATGAGGTTCAGGCAGCAGGACCCTCGCTGTCACAGTGAGGACAGACGCTGACGGCATCCGCTACTTCCACGGCTGCTACAGCCTCGGCGATGACCAGCTCTGGGGTGTGATGTGCCGCCGCAAGGCGGCGATCACACCCTGACCGCGCTCAAGTCGATCCGTAAGGAGCGACCGAACGGTGCGCCGATCTACGTCATCCTGGACAACCTGTCGGCGAACAAGACCCCGGCCATCCGCACCTGGGCGGCCCGCAACAGGGTCGAGCTGTATCTCACCCCGACCAGCGCGTCCTGGGCGAACCCGATCGAGGCCCAGTTCGGGCCGCTACGCAGCTTCGCCATGGCCAACTCGAACTACCCCAACCACACCGTCCTGGCCCGTGACCGATGGCAATGCCTACGCTGGCGCAACGCCAACGCCCGCCACCCGGACGTCCTGGCAGCCCAACGCCGCGAACGCGCCCGTATCCGCGGCGAACGCCAACAACGCTGGGGACGCCCACGAACGATCGCCGCGTGAGCCCTACACCCCGGTCCGGCCGTCGATACGCTGCCGTAGCAGGTCGGCGTGGCCGTTGTGCCGGGCATACTCCTCGATCATGTGAATGTAGACCCAGCGCAGCGACACCTCACCGAAACGAACCACGAAGGTCCGATCAAGCGGTACGCCCCTGACGACCTGCCGGGCCGCTTCCCACTCCGCTCGCAACTGCGCGAAATCCCGCTCCGCATGGATCGGGTCGGCCTCCTCGAAACAGGCGTCCCGGTTACCGTCCTCGGGGAAGTACAGCGGTGTCAGCTGCTGCCCGCCGACCCTGCATCGAAACCAGGACCGTTCCACCTCGGCCATGTGCCGCAGCAGACCGAGCAGAGACAGGTTCGCCGGTGGCACGGCCTGCTGGGCCAGTTGCGCGCCACTCAGGCCTGCGCACTTGAACCACAGAGTCGTGCGGTGACAGTCCAGCCAACCCTCCAACATGGTGCGCTCGTCGGCGACATAGGGCTCATCGATACGTACGGCCTCGGGCACGGTCCACGTCACGGTCGTATCTTGCCGTCCGAGGAACGGCGGCGCGATCCAGAGATGGCCGGACCGGATCCCGGAGCCGGTCCCAACCGGCCTGGTTCCACGTAGAGATCAAACTCTGGCCACCCGGTGAACGTTCTTGGTCAACGCACCAGCGCCGGCCGGTCCGCCCCCGGCAGTGTCCGTGCCCGCCCGGCTGGAGCGGCGTAGGATGGCGGATAGCGCTCGAGACCCCGGTGGCAGGCCCGCGATGGCTGCGCGCTCCCGGGTGGGTGGCGTGTAAGTAGCCGCCGTCCTCCTCGCCCTGGTGCTGCTCCTACTGCTGGTCTTCCTCCAGCAGAACAGCCGGCGTGCCGAGGTGTCGTTCTCCGGTGCGCACGGACAGCTGCCGATGGGGTGGCGCTGCTGCTGGCGGCGGTCTTCGGTGTCCTGCTCGTCGCGCTGCCGGGCACGGCGCGCATCGTGCAGCTGTGGAGGCTCAGCGGGCGCTGGGCATCGGATCACGCCGCTCGCCGGGCACGACGAACCTGCCAACCGGGAATAGCCGTCACATCGGGCCCGGATGCCGACGCCGCGTCCGCGAAGGACGATCGGCGGCGCCGCGGCCCGCCGAAGGGATGTGCGCAATGACGATCGAGCCTCCGACATGCCTGCTGTACCTGCTCACCGCTGGCCGCGACAAGGAGCTCCTGCTACGGGTGCACGGCACCGAGATCACCATCGAGCAGCTCACCGCCTGGATGACGCAGGAGACCGTGCATCCGCTGACCGTCTCGCGGTTCGGGGACGAGCTCGTTTCCACACTGCTGGTGAACTTCAAGCACGTGATCGGCGCACGGATCGCCCCCTACAGCGAGACGCGCACCGGATCGTTCTGACGGACAACGCCGTGTACAGCTCGCCGGCGGCCCGGTGCCGGCCGCGACGGGACGCGACCGGACCTGGAACGGGCGTAGGCTGGACGTTCGGGCCTGGTCCGCGCGCCCTGCCATCAGCGCATCGACCTCGAAATATTCGTGTGTTTCGACAGAGGGACTGGCCATGCTCAACAACGATCGAGGCGGCACGTTCACCGCGTTCGGCTCCTCAACCCAGCCCCGGCTGGCCCTCGTCCCCGGACGCTCGCCCCGCGCGGTGCTCAACGGGGGTTGGTGGCCGCACTCCTGGAATCCGGCGGCCGAGCTGCCCGGGCTGGTCGCCGAGGTCGTGGAGCGCTACGGACCGATCCGCCGGTTGATGCTCAGCAGCCGCACCTGGGATCCCTGCTTCGATCGGTTCCTGGTGGCGACCGGGACCGTGCAGATCCGGTGGTTCAGCAGTGCCGACCCGGGACTGCTGTCCATCATCACGGAGGCCGGCGACCAGATCAACCTCCTGATCGTCCCGCCCGACGCCCCCGCCGCCGC
This sequence comes from Dactylosporangium sp. NPDC006015, assembly GCF_040614215.1. NCBI lineage: Bacteria > Bacillati > Actinomycetota > Actinomycetes > Micromonosporales > Micromonosporaceae > Dactylosporangium > Dactylosporangium sp. NPDC006015. The sequence continues at coordinate 76,018 of NZ_JBEXUD010000043.1, read as the reverse complement.
CGCGCGGCTCGCCCTGGACAAGGCCGCCGATCCGGCCAACTCGCTGCACGCCGCGGCGATCCTGGCGACGGCGCTGCCCCCGCGACAGCCAACCGACCGTGACGGAGTCGGTGGGGCAGACGACACGCCGCCCGCAGGTCCGTCCCGGTCATCCTGAGCGGCGGTCCGTACTGAGGCCGGTGATGCACGGGCCGCGATCGGGGCACGTCAGCGCCGGTCGATCACCTGGGCGAGCGGGGCACGGCGCGGGCCGGCGGCGCCGGCGCGCGGCCGAGGCGGAGCAGCAGGTACGGGTAGCCGACGCAGCCGATCATGATCTGGACCGCCTGGCGGGTGGCGGTCCCCTCGACCGCCGCGCTCAGGGGCAGGACCGAGACGCCTTCGGCGGTTGCGGTCAGCCAGCCTGCGGACAGCGCTTCGCCCGCGCGCAACCAGTCCTCGGGCTCGTCGGTGTGGCCGTACAGCAGCGCGAACGTGGCGCCGCGGTCGTCGGCGAGCCGCGCCGGCCCGGCGCCGGTCGAACGGTCCCCGGATCCGGACACGGCGGGCCGGGCGCCGGAGGCGACCCTGGCGAGGTCGACGACCTCATCCGGGTACAGCACGTGCAGTGACGTCTCCTCGGCCCGGACCGCGGCGGTGACGGCCTTGAGCTGCGCGGCTGTGATCGGCGCGCCGGTGACCGGCGACCGGTCGGTGCGCCGCAGGGGGATGCTGCCGATGAGCGGTGCATCCGCCGGATCGGCCGGCGAGCGCTCCTCGAGCCGCAGCGACGCGAGTTGATCAGGGTCGGCGGGGTCCGTCTTACGGTTCATCGTGAGCCGCCAGCCCTCCGCCTCGAGCGCGATCCGGGCGTGGTGGAGGGCCGCACCGCAGCTGAGGATCGCCAGGCGGCCGTCGGCGTCGACGTCGTCGTCGATGCGGCCACGGTCGAGGTACAGGGTCAGGGTGTTGCCGGTGAGCTGCCAGCGCCACGGCTGCGTGTCGAGGATCGAGGGCGCGAATTCTGCCGTGCCGGCCGCGGCCAGCAGCGAGTGGACCACGGCCTGGGCCCCGATCGGGTGGATCGTCGCGTTGGCCGGCACCGCATCGACCGGCTGCGCATCAGCCGGACCCGTCGCGTCGGGCCGGCGAGTGGACCTGGGCTTGAGCTGCACGACCTGCATCTGGGCGGACCTCCGGACCTGCGCCGCACAGCGGCGGGTGAAGGCGAGAAGGAGTAGTCGCCCGGGCCACGCGCGGCCGCATCAGAACGGGCCGCAGCCCAACCCTACGCCGGTCCGGCCCCGCACCGTCATGACCGCGATCACCTTTGTTGCCCGGCCGGCCCGTGCGGCCGGCCGGGCAACAGCGTCACCGGCCGGCTGGCGGGATCAGCGAGTTGGTATCGGAGGTGCGCTTGGCCTTCTTCGCGGCCCGTTTCTCCTTCAGCGTCCTGCCTTCCTTCTTGCGGTCTTCCTTGTGCGCGGATCTGCTCGCCATCGTGACCTTCTCTCATTCGTCGAAGGTGGGGCACGAGCCCAGCCGGCGGCTGGGCCCCGATCGGTGGCCGGCGAGCGCGGGAGCAGCGGCGGGGTCCAACCGCTGCGCGTGCTGCAACACCGACAGCAGCGCGAGCGTCGACTCGGCGCCCTGGTTCTCGTTACGACCGGAGGCGGTCAGCCCGTCGCATCCGCCGCCGGTCGACAGGTCGTGCAGCGGCAGGCCACGATCGTTGGCGCCGAGGAACCAGTCGATCGCCGACGCCAGGCCCCGCTCCCAGCGGGGGTCGGTGCTGACGGTCATCGCGCGGGCGCACGCGTCGGCCATCGCGGCTGCCTCGATCGGCTGCTGGTCGAAGGCCGGGGCCACGTCGAGCGGGCCCGCACCACCGACCGGCGTGCACGACAGGTGCCCGTCGTACGTCTCCCGCTCCAGCAGCCAGCCGAGCATGCGCAGCCCGTCGGAGGACGCGTCGCCACCGGCCGCGATCAGGGTCTCCGCCAGGGCGGCGTTGGCGTAGGTGAGGCGACGCTCCGGCCATGGCCAGGCCGGGTCTTGCGGCACGGGTCCGATCGTGACCACCGCGTCGTGCAGCAGCCACCGTGAGGCGCGGTGGTCCGGCCAGGCGTCGAGGATCTCTACGGCGCCGAGCGCCGCGAACGCCATCGCCCGCGGCCAGCGGGTGCGCCGGTGCGCGCCGGTCTCGAAGCACCGCAGCGCGGTCGCGCGCATCGACGGCAGCGGGCTGCGGGCGGCCGCCGTGCCGAGGCCCCACATCGCCCGGCCCCACCAGTCGCCGACCGCCGGCTCGTCCTGCCACCGCCGGTCTGGTCCCAGCCGGTTGCGGAACGCACCGTCGGGGGCCTGGGCCGCGACGAGGAACGCCAGATACCGCTGGGCGAGGCGGAGCAGGTCCGGCGGCGCGGCCGGCTCGCGGCAGATGACCAGCAGGCCGCGGGCGACGTCGTCGACACAGTACCCGTGCGACGTCCTCGGCGTGGTGTGCTCGGCGTGTTCGAACAGGCCCACGTCGTCACTGAGCCGGCGCAGGTGCGCGAACGACGGCCCCGGGCGGCGGATGCTCACGGCAGCACCGGCGCGGTGCCCGGACACCCGTCCGGCCCGCTCATCGCGGACGACCGGAACCGGCGACGAAATCAGACATGACCCACCTTCCAATGGCGGGTGCGGCGCCGGCGGCGAGCGCAGAAGGCGAACACGGCGCTGGTCATGCGGTGCGAGCACCATGCGACGGCGATGCTGCTGCCGTCGCCCGGGCGTCGATCGGGATGAGCAGATCAACGTTTCCCACCGTACACGCCGCCGCGGTGAACGCTATCCGGCGCGACCGCCGCTCGTCGCCGCGCGATGGAGCTCCGGGCGGCGCTACCTCGCCACCTATGAGCCCCACGTGCGAAGAAGGTCAGCGGCACGTCGCGGCGTCCCGCCGCAATGTCGGCGCCACCGGGGGCCTGGATGCATTGAAGAACCCAACGCAGTCAGCCGATCCGGTAGAGGGCGTAGCCTCGCGGAGGCGCCCGAGACCCCGGTCGCCGGTCCAGACGCGAGTCGGCGGACGCCCGACGGCCCACACCCGGCGTCGTGTCCATTGTGGACAGTGTCACCCGATCGTGCTGGCGGAAGCCTGCCGCGTGCTACGGTCGACACGTCTTGACCCGTCTCGATCGAAGCTCCGGGTCGTCGGCGACCGCTCGTCGCCACCATGGTGCTCGCACCGAATTGACCAGCGCCGGGTTAGCCTTCTGCGCTCGCCGGTCGGCGCCGCACCCGCCATTGGAAGGTGGGTCATGTCTGATCGCTCTGCCGGTGCCGGTCGTCGGCCATGACGATCTCCTACGGATTCTTGAGCACGTACCCGCCGACCCAATGCGGCCTGGCGACGTTCACGGCCTCGCTGCTGCGCGCGCTCACGACGCCCGGCTCCGGGGACCGCGCGGGCGTGGTGCGCGTGGTGGAGTCGCCCACCTACGCGGACCGCCCCGAGGTGGTCGCGCGCCTGCTGCTGCACTCGCCTGCCGGCGAACAGCCGGCCGTCGCTGCGCTCGAGCGCCACGACGTCGTGATCGTGCAGCACGAGTACGGCATCTACGGCGGCGCCGACGGCGAGGACCTGCTGCCCGTGCTCCGCCAGCTCCGGGTGCCCGTGATCGTGGTCCTGCACACCGTGCTGAGCCAGCCCACCGAGCACCAGAAGGCGGTGCTCGAACAGGTCGTCGCGCTCGCCGGCGTCGCGGTCGCCATGACCGAGGCGGCCCGGACGCGGCTCATCGCACAGTACGCCGTGGAACCGGACAAGGTCGTCGTCATCCCGCACGGCGCACCGGAGACCCGGCCGCTGCGGCGGCTCAAGTCGTCGGACAGGCCTGTGATCCTGACCTGGGGCCTGCTCGGCCCCGGCAAGGGGATCGAGTGGGCGATCGCCGGACTGCGGCTGGTGCGCCACCTCGTGCCCCGGCCGCAGTACGTGATCGCCGGCCAGACGCACCCCAAGGTGCTCGCCGAGCAGGGCGAGGCCTACCGCCTCAAGCTGTACTCCAAGGTCCGCGCGCTCGGCCTGGCAGGGCTGGTCTCGTTCGAGCGTGCCTACCTCGAACAGGACCGCCTCGACCGGCTGATCGAGCGCGCGGACGTCGTGCTGCTGCCGTACGACTCGCCCGACCAGGCGACCTCGGGAGTGCTCGTCGAGGCGCTGGCGGCGCACAAGCCCGTCATCGCCACCTCCTTCCCCCATGCCGTCGAGACGCTCGGCGGCGGCGCGGGCCTGCTCGTGCCGCACCGCGACGGTCCGGCCATCGGCGCGGCCCTCAAGCGGGTGCTCACCGAGCCCGGCCTCGTCACCGGCATGCACGAGGAGGCCGAGCGCATCTCCCAGCGCAGCGGCTGGTCCATCGTCGCCGAGCGCTACCGCACCCTGGCGACGTCACTGCTCAGCCGCGCACCGGTACCCCTGTAGCCACCGGCCGGGCGTCAGGCCTTGTCGGCGACGAGCAACTCCGTGGTGAGGAAGAGCGCCGCGACGGTACCGGTTGTTCTCCGCAGGCTACGCCGCCGGCCGGCAGACTCGGGTGATGGTCCTGCCTCGAGCCGCCCGCCGGTTGCTCCTCTGGGACGTCGACCACACGCTCATCGAAACCCGCGGGCTGGGCGGCGAGCTCCACGCCAACGCGTTCCACACCGCCACCGGCGTCCGCATGCTGCACAAGGCCGAAGTGACCGGGCAGACCGAACCGTCGATCCTCACCGCCACATTACGGCCGCGCTGCATGCCGCGCAGCACCCGCACCCGGGGTCGCCGGGTGCGGGTTCGCGGGGTTGACCGGTCAGCCGCCGGCGATGACGCTGTCGCCGGCGAGGTGTTCGGTTCGCTGCACGATGAGGGTGCGCAGCGTTTCGGCGTCGGACTTGGTCTTCTCGGCGTTGTTGCCCTGGACGGTGCCGAGGACCGTGGTGATGCCGTCGAGGATGTTCAGGGCGTCCGCGCCGGCGTAGATCTTCTTGTACAGCGCGCGGTAGGCGTCGTCATAGGTGGCAGTGAACGCCTTGCTGGCCAGGAACCGTTCCTTGAGTTTGTTGCCGCCGAACCCGCCGCGCCCGCCCATGCCGCCGCCCATGCCCGCGGGTGGTTGCATGCCGGCCGGCGGCTGGAAGTCCCCGCCGTTGCCGCCGCCGGGGAAGCGGCCGCCGCCCATGGAGGTGGTGTCGTGCGGGCCGGTGGTGGCGCTGCCGGAGAAGGACAGGTTGTAGTCCCAGCCGACGACGGAGAACTTCTTGGTCTTCAGGTCGTACCACAGGTAGTAGTTGCGGCCGGGTCCGGCCATGTCGTCGGAGTTGAGCAGCAGGTTCTGCGCCGAGACGTAGCGGGCGAACGACGCGACGTCGACGTGGTCAGCGAGGTGCTTGTCGAAGTCGGCGTCGCTGGCGCTGTGCACCCATTTGATCAGGTCGATGACGGGTTGGAGGTCCTGGCTGCCCTTCTTCGTGATCTGCTTGAAGTCGTCGGCGTAGTCGATGGGGTCGTCGCCCTGGTCGGTGAACGATCCGGTGGCGAGGCTCTTGTAGAGCACGCCGGACTCGCCGAGGGTGCCGGCGAAGTCCTCGTCGGGGTGTTCGACGATGAGCCGGGCGGTGGTCGGCCGGTTGTTGACGGTGAAGCTGGTGTACGCGTACCGCTGCGCGGTCTGCCCGGCCTTGGCGAGGACGTTGAGGGAGACGGCCTCGTTGAGCACCGTGGACCCGCCGCCCATCCCGGCGACGCGGACGGCGATCTCGCGATGGCCCTGGTACCGGCGGCCGTCCGCGAACTCGTCGAAGCGGATCAGCCACGGCAGCGTCTCCGGCTCCTCCGCCTTCAGCGACGCCATGCCGAACCCGCCACCGGGCCTTGCCCCACCACCGCCGGGAAAGCCGCCACCGCCGCCGGGGAAGCCGCCGGCCGGAGGGCCGCCGTTGCCGTTGGCGCCGCCGTTGCGCTGTGGCATCTGTCCGCCCTGACCGCCGGGCTGGGCACCGCCCCGGGCGCCGCCGAACCCGTTCGGCCGTGACTGGCCGTTGCGGGTCAGCCCGGCGAGGGTCGAGTTGCCCTTGAGCCGGATGCCGACACTGTCGATCCGCGTGCCGTCGATGGTGATGTCGGCCTCCAGGAACTCCTTCTCCCCCTCGTCCCAGAACTCGTCGAGGAGCCGCTGGTAGTCGGCGTCCTTGAAGCTGAGCGTGATCGTGTGGGCCTTGGTCTCGTCGAAGAGGTCGGTGGTCCCCGCGATGTCCTCGACGATCTGGTCGCCGTCGTTGTCGCTGGTACTGGTGACCAGCGGCGCCACGCGCACGGTGTCGAACACCACCGCGCACGCGACGAGGAACGCGGCGCAGACCGCGAGCAGCTTCCAGTAGTGCCGGACCCGGACCGGGATGCGGTGCAGCAGCCGGCGGCGCATCACAGGTCCGTCTGGTCGTAACCGGTCAGGACGGTGACGCGCTGCCCGCCCGTGCGCTCGCCGAGCGCCGCGATGAGCTGGCCGGGCTCGTGGCCCTTCTTCAGCCGGACGGTGTACATCAGCTCGCTGAGCGCGCCGCCGCGGATCGACTCGATGCTGACCAGCTCGAACTCGCTGGTGTGCGCGATGAGCACGTCCTGGATGCCGTCGGTGTAGCCGCCGTCCGGCGGGACCTGCACCTTGACCACCTGCCGCTGGACGCTGGCGGCGAACCAGTTGAAGCGGTACATGACGACGATGATGAGACTGATCGCCACCGCCGCGACGATGGCGAGGGTGTAGAACCGGGTGCCGGCGGCCATGCCGACGCCCATCACCAGGAAGATGAACCCGACGTCGCGGGTCTCCTTGATGGCGTTGCGGAACCGGACCACCGACAGCGCCCCGACGAGCGCGAACGCCCGCGCGATGTTCGACCCGACCACCAGCATGATGAGCGCGATCAGCATGCCGAGGATGACGAGCGTCTGCACGTACGACTGGCTGTAGGACACGTTGCGGTGGGTGAACCGGTACACCCAGCCGATCATCGCGCTGAGCACGAACGACAGCGACAGGGCGATCGCGATGTCACCGACGCTGAACGTGCCGGACAGGTCCTGAACTTCGAACGGCATGACGGTCAGACCTCACTACGAGAATCGGGGTGGGCGGAGGCCGTTGCGAGGGCATCGGCGGGGTCGGTGTCTGGGACGTGGAAGATCGAGCGCGGGGCACGGCCGTACGCCTCCACGCTCTGGCAGTACTTCGAGATCCGGGCGACGGACAGGTTGAGCTCGGCGGCGAGGTCGGTCAGCCAGTACGGGACCCGCTCGTTGGCCTTGAACTCCACCACGGCGAGGCGGGCCGGGATGGCGAGCCGGTTCTCCGCGTCGGCGGCCAGGTGGAAGTCCCGGTCCCGGCCACGGACCCGCTGGTCGACGGTGACCCGCAGGCCGGCCTCGGCACCTCGGCCGACGAACGCCTCCCGCTGGTACCCCGTCATCGCCACCGGCCGCAGGTCGAGACGGCTGACCAGTTCCAGGACCTCCTGCACGAACGCGCCGTCCTCGACGAGCTCCCGCTGGTCGCACAGCCGCAGGGCCTGCCGGTACGGCAGCGCGACCCGCCGCTTCTGGGTGACCCGGTTGACCCGCTGCTTGATCTCCACGAACACGTTCGTGTCGTCGTCGACGGCGAACCGGTCGCCGTAGTGGCGGATGCGCAGCTTGCGCCGGAACCGCAGGCCCTCGATCTTCTCCCAGTAGAAGCGCAGGTCCCGGGTGTCGTAGTAGGTGCTCCACACCCCGTACCCGCCGTCGGTGCCGTGGCTGTCCCGGTCCAGGCGCCGGTCCAGCTCGTCGCGCAGCGCCGGCAGGGCGGTGACCGGCATCAGGTACTTGATCTCGTACCGGTTGAACGCGTGCAGCCTGCTCGGCGCCCGCAGTGCGTGCCCGGCGTGGTCGTCGTTGCCGGCGTCCGGCGAACCGGTGGAGTCCGGCACCGGGGAATCGGGGCCGGCGTCCGGCGGCACCTCGCGTCGTCGTCGGAACGGCCATCGCATAGTTCGTCGCCAATCTGAGGTCGGCCAGGACAAAAGAGACACAACCAGCCGAACCTCAGAGCAGCCTTTGAACAGCATGCAAACTACACATGAACGCGAGGTGTACGCCGAGCCGTGGCCGCGCCGGTCGAGGCTACGACCCTCGCCGTCCTCCGGAGGCGGAAACGTGGATCTTCACAGGGGTTGCGGAGGCTCGTTCAGGGGCCGCAGCGGTAGAGCACCTCGGTAACAGTGCCGGCAATACCGTCCGGGGCCTCGGTGCAGGCGGACCGCACCCAGTCGGCGATCCCGGTCGTGGCGCCACCCATGCGACCAGGGCCGGCACCTTCGGACAGCAGCACGTAGCGCAGCTCGCCGCGGTCGACCATGCCCCGCAGCGCGGTGAGGGTCGGCTGCGGCACGGTGCCACTGAACCCGCCCATCGGCAGGTAGGGCCGGCCCGTGGCCATGATGTACGGCCCGGCGGTGTTCCACGAGCTCATCGCGGCCACGAACCGGGCACCGCCGCGGTGGGCGATCAGGTACTCGTCGAGCTGCCGCTGTTCGGCGGTGAGCGCGTCGCTCGCGCCGCCGAACCGGACCCCGCCGGGCGCCTGGCCACCCGGGAACCCGCCACCCGGGAACCCCCCGCCTGGGGACCCGCCGCCTGGGGACCCGCCACCCGGGAAAGCACCGCCCGGGAAGCCGCCGCCGGGGAGCCCGCCGCCGGTGGGACCGCCCGGGAACTGGCCGTTGCCCGGACCCTGCCCGCCGGGCATCCGGGCGCCGCCGCCGAGGCCCTCCCGCGCCGCCGGGCCGGCCGAGGCGTCGAAGGCGCTGCCACCGTACCGCGCGTCGAGCACCGAGGCCGCCCAGGCGCTCGGTACCGCCACCATCGCCGCGACCGCGAAGGCCATCGCGGCGACCAGGACCCGCTGCCCGGACGCGCGCGGACGGCCGACCGCCGCCACGACGAGGACCGGCAGCGCGAGCATGGCGGTGCCCAGCACCACCCACGGCAGCCAGGGCAGGAAGTCGGGGAACCGCCGGCTCAGGTACACCGTCCAGGCCAGCTCCGCCACGAGGAGCACCGGCAGCTGCCACGGCGCGGTCCGGTCCCGAAGGCCGCGCCACGCCTGCACCACCGCGGCCGCCGACAGCGCCGCGAGCGGCGGCGCGAGGGACGCCATGTACGCCGTGTGCGGGATCATCATCGAGCTGAACACCGCCGCGACCGTCACCAGCCACAGCCCCCAGAACAGATGGTTGGCCCGGACGGGATCCGTGCGCGGCGACCGCCTCCGGGCGATCAGGCCGAATGCCAGGCCCAGCAGGGCGAGGGGGTACAGCCAACCGATCTGCGAGCCGTACCGGGAGCCGACGAGCTTCGCCGCGCCTTCACCGCCCGGCCCGCCGCCGCGCGGGCCGCCCTCGGTGGCCGATCCGGGGCCGCGCTGGTCGAACTGCGTCCCGGCGGGCGGCTCGAAGCCACCCGGTCCGCCGCTGCCGGGTCCGCCGCTGCCGGTGAACATGGACTGGACCGCGCCCGGCACGTGCAGCCCGAACCGGTCGATGCCGTTGTAGCCGAACACCATCGCGATCGCGCTGTTGTTGGTGCTGCCGTCGACGTACGGGCGGTGCGCGTCCGGCGTCAGCTCGTACAGCGCGACCCACGACACCGACACGGCCAGCATCACCGCGCCCGCCGCGCCCAGCTGACCCAGCCGGCGCCGCCACGAACCGGGCGCGGCCACCAGGTAGGTGACGGCCATCGCCGGCAGGACCATCCACGCCTGCATCATCTTGGCCTGGAAGCCGACCCCGATCCACACGCCGGCCAGTACCAGCGACCGCAGCCGCCCCTCGATCAGCGCCCGCTGGAACGCGTCCGCCGCGAGGACCAGGCACATGGTGAGCAGGCCGTCCTCCATCGGATGCCCGAACATCGACGCGACGACCGGGGTGAGCCCGAACAGCCCGGCCGCCAGCAGCCCAGCCGCGGGCCCGGCGAAGCGCCGGCCGATGCGATACATCACCAGGACCGCGACGACACCCTCGACGACCTGCGGCAGGGTCAGCGACCAGGCGTGGTACCCGAAGATCCGCGCCGACAGCGCCTGCGGCGCGAACGACCCCGCGAGCTTGTCGATGGTGATCGTCGCGCCCGGGTCCAGGGCACCGTAGAAGAACGCCTTCCAACTCACCGACATGCTCTTCGCCGCGACCGAGTAGAACATCGCGAAGCCGCTGTCCCGGATGCGCCAGGCGTACAACACGGCGGCCGCGGCCGCGACCGCGAGCAGCGCCGGCCGCGCCCAGCCCGGCTGCCCCTCCGGCGACCGCCAGAACCCCAGCCGACCCGGAACCCGAATCGTCCGCACAACCACCACTCCTGGGCATGTATCCGCTTGATCCCGCGAAGCAGTCTGCCGGTCGAACGTTGCACAAGCCGCCGATCCATCTCAAAGAAGCCTCAGAGAATTGAAAACACTGGGTGCTCGCCGCCGGCGGGGCACGGAGCAGCGGACCGCCACCACCGACGAGATGAGCCGCGACCGACGGCCCGGACGACTCCGTCGGACTCTTCCAGCAACGCCCCGCCCGAGGCTGGTGCACCCGCGAACAGCTCCTGGACCCGGCGTAGCTTCTCCGCGGCCCTGCTCGCCCTCGACGGCTGGCAACAGATGCCGCTGACCGTCGCCGGCCAAGTTGTACACCCGCGAGAGGGAGCGCCGCGCAGCGTCCCGGCCGGCTGGTCGGTCAGGTCGTCGAGTGCAGCGTCAATGCTTCGTGGTAGTCGCTGAGGGCGTCGGGATAGCGGTGTCCGGCAGTGAGGATCATCGCCCGGTCGGTCAGTGCGTGGATGAGCGCCCGCCGGCCGGTCGCAGTGGTTCGGGCGTGTAGGCGGCGGGCGACGTCGACGCTGTCGTCGAAGGCGGGTAAGGCTGGTTCGAGGAAGCGGTGGCCGTGGCGCCACAGCCCGTACACGCCGGTGCGGATGGCCAGCCGGCGTCGCAGCGCGGCGAGTTCGGGCAGGCGGTGTTCGCGGCGGGCCGTGTCGCGGAGGGTGCCGGGCCGGTCGGAGGCGGGGGCCTCGCGCCGGGCGATCCCGGATTCGTCGAAGTAGCGCTCCCGCAGGTCGGGCGACCATTGGTCGGGGTCGACGCCGAACGCGGGTCGGGGCCGGCCGGCTGTGTGCGGCTCGGCGTTGCTGGCCTGGACGGCCAGTAGCACGCCGGCGTAGGAGAACTGGTACCCGCTCCAGTGCTTGGGTTCTCCGGTGGCGGCCAGTCGGCGGAGCAGGTCGAGTGCCTCGCGGCGGGCTGCGTCGGCGTCGTCGGCGCGGCCCGCGCGGTCGAGGAGCAGTGCGTGCCAGATCAGGGTGTGGAATACGACGCTGAGGGAGGTCCTGTCTGCGGCCAGTTTGGCCCGGTCCTCGTCGAGGATCGCACTCAGTGTCTTGACCGCGGCGTCTGTGTTGCCGGCAGCGTCCAGTTCGGCGGTCAGGCTCAGCCGGTCCCAGGTGCAGGTGCCCCAGGCGTCCTCCCGCAGGATGACGTCGAGGAGTTCGGTGAGGGCGGCCGCCGCGTCGGCGTGCCGGCCTTCCTCGGCGAGCCCATGAGCCCAGGAACGGAGTCCCCGTTCGACCCAGCCGCGTTCCCCGGCCGTGAACGCCAGGCGGTTCGCCGTGGCCATCTCCTCGCGGACCGCGAGGCCTTCAGCGCGGCGGCCCAGCTGATACAGGGTGCGCTGGTACGAGTCGAGAGTCTGCACGACAAGTTCGCCGCGTCGCGGCTCGTCGCGTCGCACGCTCCGGGCGGCGGCGGCTGCCTCCTCCAGCAACGCCAGCCGGGTCTGCGGCGAGGCATGGTGGCCGGACGGGTAGCTGAGGCTCAGCAACGCCTTGGCCAGGTGAGCCTGGTAGGCGCGGTGGTTGACCCGGGTCAAGATCCGGTACGCCATGACCTTCTCGTAGGGACTCGGCCCGCGCGATCCGATCAGGATCGTGCGGGCCCACATCTCGAGTTCGTAGCCCACGGTGTCTTGGCCGCCAACAGTCATCCGTTCTCCTTCCGCCCTGGCCCGGCGAGCTTAGGCGGAAGAAACCGCAGGTCAACAGGCCTGAATGACCGAATGACCGGTGACGATGCCCGCGGTATGCTGGTGGCAGCATCGACCTCGGCCCTGGCCCCGGCCCCGGCGGCACCGACGATGTGTGGCAGCGGCACGACGGTCACCGGGTGCCGCCGAGGCGTTCGCTGCGACATGAGGCGCAGCGGTCGGCCGGTTGGTGGCGATGATCGCGGCAGCGGGGCACCTCGGGTGTCGGGGGCAGCGCGGCGCCGCGCGGGGTGTTCGGCTCGCGCGCGTGAGGATCGTTCCCTGACGTACTGGACGTTCGGCGGGCGGTATTGCGTCCGGGGTTCCCGGTACGCAGCTGGTCCGGGGTCCCCGGGGCACCGTCCCCCGGGGAGGACCGCCCCCGGGCGTTTTGCCCGGGGGTGCCGGCTTCCTCGTTCACGGTGCCGTCGGCGGGTGCGGGCGGCCGCATGATGACGGTGTACCGGTTCGCGCCGCGGGGGCCGGCGGCGATGGCGACGTGCAGGTGCCCGCCCGCTTCGAGGCGGCGTGGCGATGTCGGTGACCGTGACGCGGAGGTGCTGGCGGGGTTCCTGGACCGGTTGCGGACCGTCGACGTGGACCGGCCGCGGATCGCGGGCCGGCTGCTGGACGGTGCGGAGCGGGCGGTGAAGGCGGCGATGCGGCGGGCCACGGACCTGGTGGTCGAGCCGTTGACCCGCCGCGATGAGGAGCGGGCCCCGGTGTGGACGCCGCCGCTGGGTTCGATGCCGCCGCAGCGGCCGTGGGACCACCCGGACTGGTTGCTGGCACGGGCGGTGGCGGCGGGGGTGATCGGTGCCGAGGAGTGGACGCTGATCGCCCGGACCCGGTTGGAGGGGTGCTCGGTGCGGTCGGTGGCGGCCGTGCTCGGTGTCGATGCCGGGCTGGCGGCGGCGTGGCGGCGGCGGGCGGAGCGGGATCTGGTCGCGGCGATCCGCAGCGGTGAGCTCGATCATGTGCTGCTGCCGGTGGTGCCGTCGGCGGCGGATCGGGCGCGGCGGGACCGCCGGCCACCGGTCGCGGTGGCTGTCGCGGCGTGAGGCCGCGGACCTGTCCGGCGATGCCGGTTGGCCGCGGTTGGCCGCCGTTGGCCGCTGTTGGTCGCTGTTGGTCGGGGGCGCCCGGCGGGCGCGACGGTTGGCCACCCAACCGGGGCCTTGTACGGGCGGGAGGACGGGTCGGTCACGGCACCGCCTTCCGCGTCACCCGCGGCGAGCGCCGGTGGCGCCGTCCGTCCGTTGCGACTCCCCCGCTGTGCCGGGGGTGGAGGTGGGCTCATGTTCCGCACTGTTGTCCGGGTGGTGGTGGCCGTCGCGGTCGCCGCCGGTCTGCTCCTGCTGCCGGGTGCTCCGGCGTACGCCGCCGATCCGGTCCCGCTCGCCGTCAACGACCTGCCGACGGTCATCGCGAACCTCACCAGCACGGTGACGACGCTGCTGGCGGCGGTCGCGACGTTGTTCCTCACCATCGGCGGGTTCCGGCGGGTGACGTCCGGCGGTGACCCGGCGGAGGTGGAGAAGTCCAACCAGGCGCTGCGTTCGGCGGCGATCGGCTACGCCCTGGCGGTGCTGGCGCCGGTGCTGCTGACGCTGCTCAAGGGGATCGTGGGCAGCTGATGGGCGACTTCTTCGTCAACGAGGTGATCGGCGGGCTGGCGAAGGTGGTCGCCGCGTCGCTGGACCTGCTGTGGGGATTCCTGGCCGGTACGGCGTTCTCGACGCCGGACGTGACGTCGCTGCCGCAGGTGGTGGCCATCTCCGGGCGTTCGCTGGTGATCGTGAACGCGTCGTTCGTGCTGGCGGTCCTCGCCGCCGGGGTCGTGGTGATGGGCCGGGAGACGGTCCAGTCCCGGTACGGGCTGGCCGAGCTCGCGAGTACCAGGACCGGATCGTGATCAGCCCGCAACTGCGGCACACCGTCGGCACCAACGACGTCTTCATCGGGCTGCTCGCCCACGCCCGGACGGTCCCCGAGCACCGGCTGGCCCGCTGGTGGTCCGGCGCGACGATCGCCGCCGTGCTCGACAGCCGAGTCGTCCCCGACGGGCACGGCGTGTGGCGGGAGGGCGATCATACGGTCGCGTTCTACCTCGAGTACGACACCGGCACCGAGACCCTGTCGACCGTCGCCGCGAAGCTGCCCGCGTACCGCCGGGTCCAGGACCTCGGCGGGCCTCGCTGGCCGGTGCTGTTCGTCCTGCCCAGCCGGCTGCGGGAAGGCAACCTCCGGCAGCGGCTCGCCGCCACCGGCACGTCCGGGGTCACCGTCGCGACCACGTCACAGGACCGGGTCGACACCGACCCGGCCGGACCGATCTGGGCGCTCGCCGGCGACACCGGCCCCCGGCGGCGCCTGATCGACGTGCCGTGCGAGCTGGGTTCCGCAAGTCCTCTGAACCCTGGTCCGGCGACACCTGACCAGGATCCGCTACGGCTGCTGCGCGAACCGGACTGAACGCCTCCGCGGTCGGACGGGACCTTGCTGGGCTTGACGGTGACGGGCTCAGCCCATCGGCAGGCGGCTGACGACGCTGTCGGTGCGGCCACTCAGTTCCCGGTCCAGGGTCTCCTGGGCGTCGCGCATGGCTTCGGCGTACGCCGGTTCGGCGAGCCGTCGCATTCCTTCCTCCGCAGCCACGTCCTCGACCACCGCGCTGATCCACCAGATGTTGCCGAACGGGTCACGTACCCGGCCACCCCGCTGACCGAAGGCCTGGGTGGCCGGTGCGGTGACCACGCGAGCCCCAGCGGCGACCCCGCGCTCGATCGTCCGATCGGCGTCGGCGACGAAGACCCGCAGGAGCGACGGCATGGCGGGCCAGTCAGGTAGCCGGTCGAAGGCGAGCAGGACGGTGTCGCCGACGCGGATCTCGGCGTGGCCGATCGTTCCGTCTTCCAGCTGTACGCGCCCCAGCTCGACGCCGTCGAACACCGCGGTGATGAAGTCCAGCAACTGCCCGGTGTCGGGCGTGACGATCCACGGCGCGACGGTCGTGTACCCGGCCGGTGGGGCGCTGCTCATGAGAATCTCCCTCGTGTCGGAGCGGACCTGCGCGCCCACGGTAGGCGTCGTATAGGTCACTTCCAGTCCTAGTCCGGCGGCACCATGTCGGCATGTCCGACGCGCTTGCCCGGCTGCTGTCCCTGCTGTCGCTGTTGCAGACCCCTCGGCTCTGGCCGGGAAGCAAGCTGGCGCAGCGACTCGGCGTGTCCGGCCGGACCGTGCGGCGCGACATCGACCGGTTGCGCGAGCTGGGCTACCCGGTGCACGCCGTGCAGGGCGGGCTGGGCGGATACCGGCTGACGGCCGGCACGGCGATGCCGCCGCTGCTGCTGGAGGACGACGAGGCGGTCGCCGTCGCCATCGGGCTGTGCACGGCGGCGACGCAGGCGGTGGCCGGGGCGGACGAAGCTGCGGTGCGGGCCCTCCGCAAGCTGCTCCAGGTGCTGCCGCCCCGGCTGCGCCGCCGGGTCGAGACACTGACCTCCTCCACCGTGACCCACCCGTTCGCGCTGGCCGTGGATCCGGTGAACCCCGACGCGCTGATCGTCACCGCCGCGGCGATCGCCAACCACGAGCGGCTGCGGTTCCGGTACCGCGACGAGGACCGGCACGTCGAGCCGCGCGCTCTGGTGACGGCCGGGAGGCGCTGGTACCTGCTCGCGTTCGATCTCGATCGCGACGATTGGAGGACCTTCCGGCTGGACCGCGTCACCCGGCTCGCCGCGACCGGCGCCCGGGCGGTCACGAGGGAGATGCCCGGCGGGGACGTCGCCGCCTTCGTCGCGAGCCGGACGATGCAGATGGCCCCCACCTTCCCCGGCCGACGTCGTGATCCACGCTCCGGCCGCCCACGTGGTGGACCGATTCGGCGGGCCGCCGCCCGGTACCCTGACCGACCGGCCGGACGGGACCTGCCGGTGGCTCGCGCCGCCGGACACCGGCGAATGGCATGCGCGCCGGCTGGCGTCGATCGGGCTGCCGTTCGAGGTCAGCGGCCCGGCGCAGCTGGCCGCCCACCTCAGCTCGATAGCCGTGCTGTTCCAGGCGGCCACAGCCGAATCAGGCGCCGGGCAGGGACGCGATCGCAGAAACGGACGGTTGAGTGCATCCACCGTTCAGTCGCACCGGTGGCTCACCGACCGTGTGTCGCGCGGTCGATCCGCTGCGACGCGCCGTCGAGCGGGGCCCGACACTCATGCACCAACCGATTGCCCGCCAGAGGGCCGGGTCCGGTGGCACCTACTCAGGACGCCGTTCGTGCGCCACGCATGAGACCGCCCGAGTCCTGGGCTGCCATCAGGGCTCCAGCGATTAGGTGACGATCGCTCGGATGGCGCCGGAGATTGCGCCTACGGCGGCCGGGGAGCTCGCGCCGTTCAGGTCGAGTCAGCCGACCGCCAACATCAACGGACGTCACATCGGCCCTTCGTCGGTGGCGCCTATGCGGTACGGGACAACTCGATGGACACCTTGAACGCGGGCGGCGACCCAGGAGCGGGCGCCGGTGGATCGCGATCCGCACTGATCCGCGCCACCAGGACGATGAGCACGAGCATCACCGCGAGAGCGCCTACCGCGAGAGCGGCATCACGGCGGCCGTTGGCCGGTGGCGCATCGCCCATGTTCCCCTGGCTCAGTGCTCACGACAACCCGTCGACATCGAGGGTACGGGCGGCCGTTCACCCGGAATGTCGGGCACGAGGGCAGAGTGCCCGCCCGTCCGTCGGACACGGCGCGACGGTCCTGTCCGCGGCACCGCGCACCACCAACCCCGTCCCAGCTGATCGGCTGGGTGCTCGGCGCACGCGTCCACCATCGCTGAACCAGCGGGTTCAGTTCGGGGTGCGGAGGCAGGAGTCTCTCGCGGCGGCGCAGCGGCCGGGCGCGACGGTCGGTGAGCAGCTCGACGCAGGCGGCAGTCAGGGAGCCGAGCAGCGCCGCGTCACCGGTTGCGACCCTCGGTTGTCCGCCGAGAGCTCACCGGCGGGTCGGCGGACCAGGTGTGGATAGGCCGGTGCGCGTGCCGCGCTCGCGTTGACGTGCGCGATCGTGGCGGCGGCAGTTGCCGGGAACAGCATGTGGACGCTGGTCCCGCAGCGCCCTGGCCGCGACGTCGCGGCCGAGCGCGCCCGCGGTGCGTGTCAGACCTACGCCCCTGAGCCGGCCGCGACGCGCTCATCTGGCCGATGAGCGCGTCCGACTCCTAAAGGCGCTGGCCTGCGCGCCGCCGACTACAACCCGCTGCAGTCGTCCGTCCACCTCTCCCGCGCGTCTAGCCGACATCGTGTCGGTATAGTTGCCGACGCGATGTCGGCAAGTGATGGGAGAGGTCATGTTCCTGGCGTTGCGCGAACTGCGGTTCGCGCGTTCGAGATTCGCTTTGATGGGTGCGGTAGTGGCGCTGATCGCGGTGCTCATGGTGCTGCTGTCCGGCATGTCGTCTGGACTGGTGAACGATGGTGTCTCCGGGCTGCGGCGGATGCCGGTCACCGCGTTCGGGTTCGCCGAGGGAACCCGGGTGGACGGTGCGTTCTCGCGCAGCGTTGTCGATACCAGGCAGGTGGAGGCCTGGCGCGGGCAGCCCGGTGTGGAGGCGGCCGAGCCGTTCGGCAACATGCTGGTGAACGCACACAGTGGTGCCGGGGCGCCGATCGACCTGGCGCTGTTCGGCGTGCGGCCGGGCTCGTTCCTGGACCCGACGCCCGCCAGCGGATCGCGGCTGGGCAGCGCGGACGGGCTGGTCGTCTCCAGCACGCTGCTCGACGCCGGGCTACGCCTCGGCGACACGGTGACCGTCGACCGGCTCGGCGTCAAACTGACGGTGATCGGGGCTACCGCCGATCAGCGGACATTCGGGCACGTCGACGTGGCCTACCTGCCGCTCGACACCTGGCGCCGGATCCACACCGGCGCCGACGGCGAGGCGACCGCCGTGGCGATCCTGGCGCGCAATGGTGCCACACTCGACCTCGCGGCCGGGGACGCCGCCGCGCGCACCACCAGCCTGACGCTCGCCGACGCGTACGCGACCTCGCCCGGCTACACCGCCGAAACCTCGACCCTCACCCTCATCCAGGTCTTCCTGTACGCCATCTCGGCCCTGGTCGTGGGCGCGTTCTTCACGGTGTGGACCATCCACCGCCAGCACGAGCTGGCCGTCCTGCGGGCGATCGGCGCGTCCCGGGTGTACCTGCTGCGCGACGGCCTCGCCCAGGCACTACTCATTCTGCTGGCCGCCTGCGCCGCTGGGGTGCTGGCCGGACTGGGCCTGGGCGCCCTCGTGGCCGGCGGAGACGTGCCGTTCACCCTGGAACCGCCTGCCGTCCTGACCGCGGCCGGGCTGCTCATCGCGCTCGGCCTGCTCGGCGCGGCCACCGCCATCGTCCGTATCGCCACGGTGAACCCGCTGGCCGCCCTGGGAGCACAGCGATGAAGCTCGACACCGCCACCCGCACCGGATTGCGCCTGGCCGAGGTCACCCTGCGCCTGGGCGACGGCGACGACACCATCAAGGCACTGGACGCGGTGAGCCTCACCGTCGCGCCCGGCGAGCTGGTGGCGGTGGTCGGGCCGTCCGGCGCCGGCAAGTCCAGCCTGCTCGCCGTGGCCGGCGGGCTGACCGTCCCGGACGAGGGCACCGTCACCGTCGACGGCGACGACCTGGCCGCCATGCGCCCGGCGGCACGGACCGCCTACCGGCGCGAGCACATCGGGTTCGTCTTCCAGAGCGGCAACCTCATCCCGGCGTTGACCGCGATCGACCAGCTGCGGCTCATCCACCACCTCGACCGGCGGCGGACCGGGGCGCCGGACGCCGCGGCGCTGCTCGAAGCGGTCGGGATGGCCGACAAGGCGCATCGGCGCCCGCACCAGCTCTCCGGCGGGGAACGGCAGCGCATCGGCATCGCCCGGGCGCTGATCGGCGGCCCGTCGCTGCTGCTGGCCGACGAGCCGACGGCGGCCCTCGACCGGGCCCGCAGCCGCGAGGTGGTCGAGCTGCTGGCCCGCGAGACCCGGCGCGCCGGCGTGGCCACCGTGATGGTCACGCACGACACAGATGTGCTCGCGGACTGCGACCGGGTGGTAGAAATGGTCGACGGAACGCTGTCCGGCTAGGCGACGGAGGGAGGCACGGTGCCGCGCATCTCGGCGCCCACCGTCGCTGAGCACCGCGCCGCCAAGCATCGCGCGCTGCTCGACGCGGCCCGTGCCATCCTGGCCGAGGAGCCGGGCGCCGCGCCGTCGCTCGCGGCGGTCGCCGGCCGCGCCGGCCTGGCCCGCTCCTCGGCCTACGAGTACTTCCGCTCGCGCCAGGACCTGCTCGACGCGCTGATCCAGGACGTGTTCCCGCGCTGGTCGACCCGGGTGACGGACGCGATGGCCGCGGCGGGCGGTCCGGGCGCGCGGGTGCTGGCATACGTCGACACCAACCTCGCGCTGGTCGCCGAGGGCGAGCACGCGGTGGCCCGGGCCCTCGCCGCGATCGCGCCCGGGCAGCAGCTGCACGACAGCAGCCGCGCCATGCACGAGCAGCTGTCCCACCCGCTGATCGACGCGCTGCGGGCGATGGACCTGCCGGACCCGGCCACCACCGCCGAGCTGATCAACGCGATCGTCTACAGCGCGTCCAGTCTCATCGAGGCGGGTGGCGACCCTGCCCGCGTCCGCGCCCGAGCCGGTGAACTGCTCGGGCCGTTCCTACGCAACGCACGGTAACCGTTGCGACGCGCGCCAGCACGGGCCTCCACATCGGCCGACTTGGCATCAGCTTCTGCCGCCGTTGGTGCGCGGCGTTCCGTCGCTACTCGTAACGGTGGGTGATTGAATCCTGCGGCGCCGAGGCTTTCTGAACTGCCGATGTGCGGACGCTGGCCGGCGATCGGTCAGCCGAGGCGGCGGGCTCGGCGTTGGAGGTACCGCTGTTCGACCTGGTTCTGGGTCAGGGCGGATGCTTCGCGGTACCGCGCCGCCGCGCCGGCGGTGTCACCGGTCATCTCGAGCAGATGTGCGCGAACGGCGCGTTCGCGTTGCCGGGTCAGCGGTTCCTCGTCCAGGTGGTAGCCCCGGTTGAGGTCGTCGAGCAGGGCCAGCCCGCGGGCCGGCCCGTACGCGTGCGCGACCGCGACCACCCGGCTCAGCCGCACCGGCGCGGTCGGACTGAGTCGTTCGAGACCCAGGTACAGTGCCGCGATCTGTGGCCAGTCCGTGCGGTCCGGCGACGCGGCCGCGGCGTGCACGGCCGCGATCGCCGCCTGCAACTGGTATGGGCCGACCTCGCGCCTGCGCCAGACGCTGTCGATCAGCTCGGTGCCCTCACGGATCAGCTCGGGATCCCACCGGGTTCTGTCCTGCTCCTCCAACGGCACCAGCTCGTCGCCGTCGGTACGGGCGGCGCGTCGCGACTCGGTCAGCAGCATCAGGGCGAGCAGCCCGGTCACCTCGGCGTCGTCCGGCAGGCAGTCGCGGAGCATACGGGTCAGCCGGATCGCCTCGCGGGTCAGGTCGACGCGGGCGAGCTCGTCGCCGGTGGAGGCGGTGTAGCCCTCGTTGAAGATCAGGTAGAGCACCTGCATGACGGCGTTCATGCGGCTGTCGCGGTCGGCGTCGGTCGGCGGGGTGAACCGGGCGCCGGCGCGGGCCAGTTGCTGCTTGGCGCGACTGATCCGGGCGCCCATGGTGTTCTCGGCCGTCCCGTAGGCGTGTGCGATCTCCGTGGTCGTCAGGCCGCCGACCGCACGCAGCGTGAGCGCCACCTGAGAGGTGGGGCTCAGCGCGGGGTGGCAGCACAGCAGCAGGATCGTGAGACTGTCGTCGGTTTCCAGCGCGGGGCGCGCCCGTCGGGCCGGGTCCTGCATCGCCAGTTCGCTGATGCCGGCGTGCCGTTCGCGGCGGCGTCGGGCCTGGTCGGTGCGGAGCAGGTCGACCATCCGCCGGTACCCGATCCGGATCAGCCAGCTGCGCGGGTTCTCCGGCACGCCGTCCGTCGGCCACGCCCGGCTCGCGACGAGCAGCGCCTCCTGTACCGCGTCCTCGGCGGCGTCGAAGTGGCCGAAGCGCCGCACCAGCGCGCCGAGCACCTGCGGCGCCTCGGTGCGCAGCAGGTGCTCGACATCCGGCGTCACGCCGGTACCGCCGTTCGTATGCCCGCCCGGTCTGCCGCCGTCCGGCGACGCTGGGTACGGCGGGTCATGCCGCGAAGTCCGCGCCCATGATCGGCCGGATCTCCATCGGCTCGCCCAGAACCTCGACCATCCGCGAGACGATCTCGACGGCACGCTCCTGGCTGCTCACGTCGATCACCGCGAAGCTGGCCAGGACCTCCTTGAGCTCGACGAACGGGCCGTCTGTGGCCACCACGCCGGTCGGGGTCCTGCGGACCGTGGTGCTGACCGCCGGGTGACCGAGCCCCTCGCTGCTGACGAACTCGCCGGTCTCGACCAGCTCCTGTTCGAACCGCTGGTACGCGGCGAACGCGGCCAGCGCCTCGTCAGACGGGGTGTCGGCGGTCGCAGCGTCCCAGGCGGCGGCCGGCGTGTAGCTGAGCAGCAGATACTTCATGGTCATCCTCGTGCTCGCAGGGCTCGGATCACGCTACGCCGACCAGCTCGAACGGCGCAGGGAGACGGCGACGACCGTCGTCCAGGTGAAGGCGACCAGGCCGTTCACGGCGATCTGGATACTCATGTGGCTCGGCGACATCGGCATCAGCAGGATGAGCGCGGCGAGGCCGTTCAGCACCGCCGGCAGGGCAGTGCGACGGCGGGCCTGACGAACAGCCAGCACGATGGCTGCGGCGGCCAGCGCGGTGAAGGCGACCGCGGCCGCCGCCGAGTGCGCGATGCTGTGCCAGGACATCTCGCCGACCGGCCCGTCAGCAGTCCCTACCGGGAAGCCGTACTCCGGATCCATGGTGAACACCCCCGCCGCGACGAGCCCGGCACCGAAGATCCCGACGAAGATCGGCAGCACACGCCGGCCGGTGCCCTCGGTGAGCGTGCGTCGGACACCGACGGCGAGGGCGATCCCGCCGAGGCCGGCGAGCACGAACGTGGTGATCTGGATCCAGCCGAGACCTCCGGTGGCCAGCTGGCTGATCGGGTGCCGCGTGATGTCGTAGCCGTCCCGGGTGAGCATCTGCGTCGCGGCCGAAGCGAAGAAGACCGGCCCGGCGAGGCTGCCGGCGAGGAGCAGGCGGTCGGCCGAGCGGCGGACGGCGGGACCGGTGGCGGCGATGGTGGCCATGACGTCCTCCGTGGTGAGTGGTTGCCGCTACCTCGTGGCCGCACCGCGAACCTTGACGCCCAGGAGGGGTGTCCTGGGTCACATCACGGAGATGTCAAAGCCCGGGCGTCACCTCCGAGGTACCGGCAAGCACCCGCCGAGGAGGACACGATGACTGAGAACACCCAGCCGAGCGCCGAACTGACCGCCCTGGACCGTCTGGTCGGCACCTGGTCGGTGACCGGCGGCGCCGAGGGAACCGTGCGGTACGAGTGGATGGACGGCCGGTTCTTCCTGCTCCAGCACGTCGAGCTGAGCCAGTTCGGCCAGGCCGTCACGGGGCTGGAAGTCATCGGTAACCTGCACCCGTTCGGTGAGCCGGCCGGCGCCGACGTGGTGTCGCGGTTCTACGACGCGGCCGGCAACACCTTCGACTACGTCTACGAACTCGTCGGCGACAAGCTGACCATCTGGGCCGGGGCGAAAGGCGGCCCGGCCTACTACGAGGGCACATTCAACGCCGACGACACCACGGTCACCGGCGAATGGACCTACCCCGGCGGAGGCGGCTACGCCTCCGCCATGACCCGGATCTGAGATCGGAAGGCCGCAGCGACCCGGACGTTCCCGGACGTCCGGATCTGCCGCTGAGAGGCGCTCAGCGGTGGGCCGACGGTAACTGGCTCTCAGTCAGCGGAGCGCCCTTTCATCGGCAGATCGGTAACTCGTTCAGCGACGCTCGCCGGGGCCGGTTCTGCCTGCGACGGCGGGTCATCGGCGATGATGCGGCTCGTCGAACTTCGGCCATCGAGGGGCGGGCCAGTGCCTACGGGTGATCGCCTCCAACGCCGCGGACAATTCACGACGGGTGATGCCGGTCTGCTCTCGCGCGCGGAACCAACCGTCCTCGCGTTGCAGCTTGACGTGTTTCTTGCTGAGGACCGCCTTACGGCAGTTCTTGCTGAAATCCTCGGCGACGAAGAACGACCAGGTCCGCATCACGCTCGTGGCGAATTGTCCTCGGCCGAGCGGTTCGGCCAGCGGAAACGCGACCGAGCCGGCGCACCGCTGGAGTTGCTCGCTGCCCCGGTCATCCCAGCGGAGCAACGTCCAACCTGGCCACAACCGCGGCCAGGATTCGGACAGCCCGCGCAGCGGTCGCACCGCGCTCCACACGCCGGCGGTGAGACTGACCGGGTCGAGGTGCATGCCCGCCTCGGGCATGGTCGCGGCGGCGGTGATCCGGTCGCCGGGACGCAGCTGCTCCTGCAGCCCGGCACCCACCTCCCACGGCTCGACTGCGTTCCACGCCAGGCCATACGCTTGCGTCTCACCGATGGTGACGACATAGCGCAGGTCCATCCGCTCGATGCCGTCGTGCCAGTACAGGGCCTTCGGTTCGGTGCGCTTGCGACGAACCTGCGAGACTTCTCCGCCCACGTAGTCGACCAGATCGGCGATACCGTCGTAAGCCCAGCGCACCTGCCAGCCCGGCCACGTGCGAGTCACTGCGTCCAGGCATGCCACCCTCAGCGCCGCCCCCCGCTGGGTGCTGAACATCATCAGCACCTGCTGATCGAAATCGACCAGCAGGCCGCCGTCGCTATCGGCGTTGTCGGTCCACTCATCCCACGGATCGAGCTGCTGCCACGCCTCAAGAAACCGGCCGACCACGTCCGGGCCGAGCACACTGATCTCAAGGATCTCGTACCCGCCGACACGGTTATAAGCGACGGTGATCTTTCCGTCGCGCACCGTCACGTAGGTCGCTGGTACCGCCATAGCCGGCGATCGTATCCGGGCCACCCGGCAGAACACATGGCGCTCGTCGGCACGAGCGACGAGCCGACCCGACGACAGCGCCACGTATGCAGCCACAGGGCGTGGCGGTCGTCGGGTTGATTATCGACGCGGCACTACGCGAGGTCACACCCGCGGCAACAGAGGCTGCGGCACTCTCGGGCCGTGAGCGCGAGACCTTCGTGCGGACGACCAAGCCCGAGGTCTGATCAGTGTGAATACACCGGACCCTCCGTCGGTCATGTCCCGGGCATAACCGACGACGAGATCATCGCCGCCACGCGAGGGAAACCCACCTCGCCGACACGCGGATCACCCGAAGCGGGGCGGAGACGCAGGTGCTGCCTTCCGCCCCTGGGCCGTTCTTGATGATCAGGCGCGCAACGTTCGGCACGACCGGAGGCCCCCAGGGCGCCGTGCCAATTGCCGTTGGCAACGACCCGTTCCGACACGAAGCGCGCAGCGGCATGAGCGTGCGTGTGACCTTGAGTGGCGGCGCTGCCCCAACTCTCCGCTGAGGGCCTTGTATCCATTGGGCTGGCCGGGCATTGGCGAAAGCCGGCAGCGTGCGGAAGATGTGGAAATGAGCCGCCTCGTGCCCGCCGAGCAGCTGTCCGTCGGCGACGTCGTGCTGCTGTACATCAGCACCGGCGATCGGCGAGTGCGGCTTGAGGTCGTGCAGCAGCGAGCCAGCAGCGTCAAGCTAATCGGGCGCAATCTCGACGGCGGGTACGTCGTCAGCTATCACTTCGGGATGAAACACGGCGAGCTGGCAACCGTCCTCGACGAGGAGTAGTTGCACCCCACACCCGTCGCGCATCACGCCCGCATCACCACGCCAACCCGTACGGCGGATCGCAGCAGGACCGTCGACCGACCAGACCGCAGTTTCCGCCGCAATCTGTTCGCGCTCATCGGCCACGAGTGCATGGCAACGGTCTCGGCCGAAAGGCCAACGCGACAGTGGGTGGGGTGCGCCGAGCCATGATCGAATTCTGTTCCGACCCGACGGTGACGAGCCGTTTCCCTCAGGACCGGGGTTCGTGCGCCGACCAAAGGCGTGAGCCCGTGAGAGTCGGAGTCAAATGGAGCAACATCGGACACGCTGGCGACGTCTGCGGTACCGGCGCTCCCTGCCGGTCCTGACAGCCGGGATCGCCGCACTCGTGCTGGGTGTCACTGCGGCGGACTCGTCTGGACCGGCCGTTGAGGCACGGCAGCGTCCGCGCGGCTTCGCCTGCACGTATGTGGCGCCGGCCCCTTCGGAGGACTACTGCGACCGGCTCGGTAAGGACCGTTTGCAGCGGGTACCGACGCCGGACGGCAGCACCACGGTCGACGAGGACACCGTCAAACGCGTTCAACGAGCAGCGGTCTATGGCAGCTGGTGCCCGACACCTGTTGACGAGTCCTGCCACACCAGGCCGCCCGAGCACGCACCGACCGGAACGGATGAGCGAGCACACACGATGCGCAAAAGGGTCCGGGTCCTGCTGCTGGTGCGCCCGGCATCAGGGACGGCACCAGCAGCAGGACTGCATGGCTGATTTAGCTGACCAGCTTCCAGGGGCCATTCTTGTCGCCCGGCTTCTGGTTGCGGGTGTACCACTTCGCCTCGTACACGTGGTTCTGGTACGTCACCCGGTCACCGGCGTTGTAGACCCGCGTCGGTGCCCACGCCGCCGGGCCGCCGCCCGGCGGCGGCGGGGCGATCTCCTCCCACGGGCCGTTCGGGTCGCCCGGTGCCTGGTTGCGGGTCCACCACATGGCACGCCACTGTTTGTCCTGGTACGTGGCGTACTCGCCGTTGTTGAAGATCCGCGACGCCGTCCACAGCGCGGCGCCGTCCTCGGCCATGGCGATCTCCTGCCATGGGCCGTTCGGGTCGCCGGGCTTCTGGTTCTGCGTCGCCCAGGCCGCCTGGTACACCTTGCCCTGGTAGGTGACCCGGGCGTTGAACTTGTACTGCGTGGTCGCGACCCAGGTCGGCGGCAGGTTCACCGTCACCGCGACGCCGGCCTCGGCCGGCTCGTAGCCGTCGGTGCCGAGGTAGGCCGCGGTCAGGTTGTGGACGCCGCCGGACAGGCCGGCCGGCAGGGTGAAGCTCGCCTTGCCCGCGGCGAGTTCCGCGGTACCGCGCGGCGTCGTGCCCTCGCGCAGCTCGACCTTGCCGGTGACCGGCAGGCCGCCGGCGGCCACGGTGACGTCCACCTTCGCCGCGGTGCCCCAGTCGACCGGCGCGGCCGTCGCCGTCACCTGCGGCTTGGCCTTGACCGTGCGGAAGACCGCCGGCTGGGCCACCGCCGCGCCGCCGTCGGCGCTCGTCGCCGAGACGATCCAGCCGTACGACGTGGCCGGCGCGAGCCCGGACCAGGTGACCGTCGCGGTCCCGTTCGCCATGACCTCCTGCTGCGCGATCGTGCCGCCCGGCACGTACAGCGCGAGGGAGTCGGTGGCGAACGACGTCTTGCGGGTGGTGAGGTCGACCGGCAGGGTCAGGTTGTCCTCGGCCCCGTTGTACCGCGGCTTCGTCTGGCTGCCGTCGGCCCGGATGTCGTACTCGGTCGCCCCGAAGTTGTTCAGGAACGGCGAGTACGTGTCGATGTGCACCTCGGCCCGGTCGACGTCGAACTGCAGCAGGCGCAGGAAGCTCGCGCCGAACTGGAGGCGGTCGGTGGCCTTGTGGTCCACCGTGCCGTCGCCGTTGACGTCGATGTTGCCGCTCGCGTCGACCCGGCCGGGCCACAGGTCACCGGCGGACACCGTGTAGAACTGGTAGTCCGCCAGCAGCTCCACGACGTCGTGGGTGACCGTGACGCCGACCTTCGACTTCACGTTGGTGCCGACGCCGTGCTCGTGGCCGGCCAGCACCAGGAAGACGTTCGGGTTGGCCTCGACGACCTGCTTGTAGAGCGGCGAGCCGTCCGGCGCCGAGAAGTCCGCGCCGCGGCCGTCCGGGTTGACCGACGGCTTCAGGTAGTCGTGCGACAGCAGGATGCCGTTGCGGTCCTTGTACCGCTTGAACACCGAGTCGGCCCACCTGGCTTCCTGCGGCGTCACGCCGTAGGACAGGCCGACCGCGACGAAGTCCAGGCCGCCGGCGGAGAACAGCACGTAGTTGTTCTGGTTGTCCTTGCCGGGGATGACGCTGCCGTCGGCCGCGACCTGCTCGTCCCAGGCGTGGTACTCGGTGCCCGCCGGCCAGCTCTTGGCGACACCGTAGTACCGGTCGGCGCTGAACGTCTTGCTGAACCGCGAGTCCGGACCGGTCTCGGCGCCCAGCTGGTCGTCGTGGTTGCCGGCGATGACCTGGTTGACCACGCCGTTGTCGTCGAGCACCTTCTGGTACTCCGACGCCGCCGTGAACTCCCGCTCGACCTGCTCGTTGAGGCCGGGCCGCAGCAGCGTGCCGTCCGGGTTCTTGGCGAGCGGGTCGTAGTAGTCGTTCTCGATGATGTCGCCGGTGTGCGCGGTGTACGCGATCTTGCGTCCCTCGCGGTTGTCGGCGATCCACTGGGTGGTGTTGCGGTACGCCGCGGCCCAGATCGCCTGCTCCTCGGCGGCCATCACGTCGGAGGGCTCGGCACGGCCGTCCCAGTCGTCGTAGGTGCCGCCGGCCGCGCCCTCACTGAGGTACTGCGTGTCGGTGAAGTGCGCGAGCGCGAAGTCGTAGGTGCCCGGGTCCTCGAAGCGGTCCTTGTCCT
Source organism: Dactylosporangium sp. NPDC006015 (assembly GCF_040614215.1). NCBI lineage: Bacteria > Bacillati > Actinomycetota > Actinomycetes > Micromonosporales > Micromonosporaceae > Dactylosporangium > Dactylosporangium sp. NPDC006015. The sequence goes on along the minus strand of NZ_JBEXUD010000043.1, from coordinate 48,155 downwards.
GCTGCGCCGTCGCGTCGCGGGGCGACAGGTCGTCGGCGAAGGGGTCCTCGCCGGTGACCAGGACGTGGACGGTCCCGCCGTCGCGGTGCTCGGCGCCGACCGGCGCGGCCAGCACCGTGGTGTGGCCGGCCTGCCCGCGGGAGCTGGTGAGCACCGTCCAGCGCTTGGCCGCCGGGTCCCACACGCGCAGCGCCACGACCCGCTCGGGGTCGATGCTGCCCTCCCACCGCAGGATGGGGTCCTGCGCGGTGCCGACGCTCAGGTCGTAGCGCTGGAACACCACGTCACGCCCGGACGGCGTGTCGATCGTCCGGCCGTCGAGCGGCTGGAGCGACGCCAGCTGTACCGCGGCGTCGTGGGCCACGTCGAGCGTGGTCGGCACCGACGTCGCCGTGCCCTGGTAGCCGCCGGTCGGCAGGACCTGGTCGGCCTTGGTGAAGGTCGCCGTGAGCGGCACGCCGGCCGGGCCGGGGATCTTCGCCGACAGCGTGGCGCCGGGCGCGTTGGGGTCCCCGACGGTCGCGGTCAGCTCGGACGGCACGTCCGGGATGCTCGCGCTGGTGAAGTGGATCTCCCGGGTGGCCGTGTTGCCGAGCACGTCGGCCACAGTGACCGCGATCGTGTGCGCACCGGCGGCCAGGCCTCGGCCGATCAGGGCGCCCTGCGCGACGGCCTTGCCGTCGAGCGTGATCACCGGCGTGCCGGCGACCCCGGAGGCGTCCTTGACCTGCACCACGAGCGCGACGGTCGACGTGAGCCGCTGGCCCTCGGCCGGCACGCTGTCGGCCACCTCCGGCGCGGTGTTGTCGACGGTGAACCGCCGGGTCGAGGTCTTGTCGCCGACGACGGCCGTGATGCTGTGCCCGCCGTCGCCGAGCTTGGTGGTGTCGACGTCGGCGCGCCGGCCGAGCGCGGGCAGCGCACCGCCGTTCTCGGCGGTGACGTCGAACAGGACGGTCTTGGTGAGCACGCCGTTGCTGCTGCTGCCGCAAGTGCCGTCGCCGATGTACACGGTCACCGGCTGGCCGGCCGGGTAGCTCGCCGAGCCGATCGTGACAGTGTTCTCGGCGATCTCGCGGCTCAGCAGCGTCGCCTTCGCGCCCGCCGGGGCGAGCTGGAAGTCGCGCAGCGTGAAGTCGTCGTAGTTGTCGCAGCCGCCGGCCTTGGCGCTGCCGTGGTCGCTACCGGCGACGAACTCGACGACGTTGACGCCGGGGACGAGCCACTCGTTCGGGAACGCGAGGTCGGCGACCTCCTTCTCCCAGATGCCGAGGCTCAGCGGGATGCCGTTGATCCGCACGACGTTGTCGAAGCCGCTGTCGGCGCCGTTGCCGCCGACGAACACCCGCAGGTGGGCGTCGGTGCCCGCGCCGAGCGTGTCGACCGTGCGGGTGGTGGGGGCGTCGGCCACGTCGAAGTGGAACTCGGCCTCCTTGTTGGCGCCGCAGGTGCCGTCGCCCAGGGCGAGGGAGGCGGCGGTCGTCGCCTCCCTCGTCACCGCGCCGCTCGTGGCGGTGGTGACCAGGTACGTCGGGCCGGCGGTGACCGTCCCGGACGTGCCCAGCGTGAGGCTCACCGACGCCCGGGTGACCCGGAAGTCGTCGTGGTTGGCGCAGGTGGCGCCGCTGAGGGTGCCGTTGTAGTCGCCGGTCTTGAGCAGGATGGTGTTGTCGCCGGACTTGAGGTACCGGTGCGGCACCTTGAGCGTCGCGGTCTCGGCGCCGGCGACGCCGTAGTCGCCGCCGAGGTCGACCCGGTTGCCGTTGACGAGCAGGTAGTTGTGGTACTTCGCCTCGGCCGAGTTGCCGGCCTCGACGGTCAGCGCGAGCGTCGCGGTGCCGGCCGCGAGGGACTCGGCGTTCTCGGCCGGGCTGCCGTCGATGGCCAGCGACTGCACGCTGCCGACGCCGGGCGCGCCGGCGAGCGCGGCGATGACCGGCCGGGTGCCACGCACGAGCGAGCCTTCGGCCGGGGAGATCTTCGGGGCACCAGCGGGCGCGTTGTTCACGGCGACGAGCGCCTGCGCGGTGGCGCCGGACCTCGTGGTGGCCACGACCGTGTGGGCGCCGTTGTCCAGCGTGCTGGTGTCGAGGTCGACGCCCAGGCCGGCGGTCGAGCCGGGCTCGCCGGAGACGACGAACGTCAGGTCCTTCACCAGCAGGTTCTTGGAGCTGCCGCAGGTGCCGTCGCCGAAGCTGTAGCTGAACGCGTTCTGCTCGCCGTCGGCGACCACGCCGAGCAGGCTGAGGGCGAGGCTGCTCAGCGGGAAGTCGTCGTAGTTCGGGCAGCGCAGGCCCTCGCCGAACGGCAGCGTCTCCACGCCCACCGCGTTGGCGTTGGTGGTGTCGACCCAGTTCGCGCCGGCGTGCACGGTGACCGTGTTGACGCCCGCGTGCAGCCAGGCGCCGGGGAACTCCAGGACGCCGCTGCGGCCGCCGGGGATGTCCGGGAAGTAGACCCGGTCCGCCTCGGCCGTGTGGTCGTTGACGGTGATGTAGTTGTGGTAGCGGGCCTCGGTACCGTTGCCGCCCATGTCGAACGCGAAGCGCGCGGTGCCCTTCGTCGGCGCGGCCCCGACGGCCTTGCCGTCGACGGTCAGCGCGACGACGGAGTCGTTCTCCACGGTCGGCTCGGCCTCGACCCGGACCCGCCCTTCGAGGGTCTGCCCGTCGCTCAGGTTGAGCACGGGCGCGCCGCCGGTCAGCGGCGGTGCGTTCTCGGCGACGGCGTCCGTGGGCACGGACCCGCCGGCGAGGACGACGGCGAGCGCGATAGGGAGCGCCCGCCGTAGTCGGTGCCTCATGGTTCTCCTTTTATGTGACAGTGACGAGGTGCATCGCGGCGAACGCGACGATGCCAGCGCCGAAGACGGTGATGCCGCCGGCGGCGAGGACGGGGGCCACGCGGGCGGCGGCGTGGAGGCGCGGTGTCCGGCTGAGAACGGTGCGGCCGGCGATCGCGAGGACACCGACGCCGAAGAGGACGACGGCCATGCCGGCGCCGAAGGTGAGCACGAGCAGCAGCGCGAACCCGGCGCGACCGACGAACAGGCCGGTGGCGAGGACGAGGAACGCGGCCGGCGAGGGGGTGAGCCCGCCGGACATCCCGAGCAGCACCAGCCCGGGCTTCTTCACCTGGCCGTGCCCGTGGTCGTGCTCATGGCCGTGCTCGTGGTCGTGGTCGTGCGCGTCGTGATGATGGTGATGATCGTCGCCGTGATGATGGTGATGACCATGCATGTTGCGGCGGATCAGCCAGATGCCGGTGCCGATGACGAGCAGGCCCGCGACCAGCTGGAGCCAGCCGGTCAGCTGCTCCATCCGGACCAGGTCGGACAGCGAGAAGAACGTCCAGGCGACGCCGATGGCGAGCACCGACACGGTGTGCATCGCGGCGACCGTGCCGCCGAGCCAGGCGGCGTCGCGGACCCGGCCGCGGGAGCCCGCGAGGTACGCCGCCGCGAGGCTCTTGCCGTGCCCGGGCCCCAGCGCGTGCCCGGCGCCGGCCAGGAACGCGAACAGGAACGCGAGCGGCGCGATGCCCGGAGCGTTGACGAACTCCTGCAACCGGTCGCTCATGCCGGTGCCCTCCTGCGCCGCATCCGACGGCCCACCAGCCAAACGACAGCGATCGCGACCAGCACGCCGGCGACGACCGCGCCGAGCTGGATCGCGGCACTACTGCCGGACGCGGGCACGGTGGCCGGCGAGTCGCCGAGGGGCCAGTCGTGGGAGTCGGCGCCCTGGCGGTACACCGTCCGCTGCCCGTCGGGCCCGGTGGCCAGAGTCTGGTAGGCCGGGTGCAGGTCGGTCAGCGTCCGCACGGCGACCGACGCGGTCCCGACCGGCCCCGGGCAGGTGTAGTCGATCGTCACGCCCCGCTTGGCGAGGTCGTCGATCGGCTGCAGCACCCCTGGACAGGCCTGACGGTTGGTCTGGACCGTGATCCGTTCGAGGAGGTACTTCGCGAACGCCGGCGCGGGCGCGATCGCCGCCGCGTCTGTGTCGCGGTAGAAGACGGCGCCGTCGAGCATGACCCGGTCCTGCGGCAGGATGCCGAGCGACACCCCGAGCAGCGTCAGGTCGTCGGACCCGCCGACCCGCCACCGCACCCGCACGACGTCGGGCCGGTCGTCGCCGAGGCCGACGGCGACGGTCTGCGGGTCGCCGAACGGGTGCGCCGCCGCCGTCCCGGGAACGGCGAACCCGGCGAGGACCGCGAGCGCCACCAGGCACACCGCTCCCCGCCAATGCCGTCTTCCGCGCGTGGCCAAGGCAGTACTCCGAATAGAGGATCTTGGTTCGCGCTGAGTCTTGCCGATCGTTGGCCAGCAGGAGGGAACACCCGGATGAACATTCGGGTCCGGCAGTTTCGTCACACAACTGTCATGATTCAACGGCAATTCGGCCATTGGGGGTCGCCGAGGCACGTGTAGCCGTATGCGGTGCAGGTCTCCGGCTCGTACTCGCAGATCCACCAGTCGCAGCTACCGATGAAGTAGTGCACGGCGACGAGCTTGTCCGGGGCGGCGATGTGCTCGGTGGCGTACAGCCGCGGCAACGCGTCCACCGGCGATGGATAGAGGCCGTTGCCGCGGCTGGACGCGGTCCTGGCTCGACTGGCTCGACGCGCGGCCCGTCGTCTGCGGTGAGCGGAGCCGGCGCACGCTGAGAGCGTTCCCGTGCGCCGGCAGGGCGACAACGAGTTGCTCACCGTGCGGACCCAGCCCTATAACGTGCCGGGCGAAGACCGGCCCCGCCCACATCGAGCACCGCAGCCATCGACACAACGATGTTCAGCGAGGATCGCCGGGATCCGGCATGTTGATCACGGGGTGGCGGGACGCGGGGCCAGCGTGATGCCTGCGGAGGCGAGTACCCGTGCAACGAAGCCCCGTTTGTCTGCGGTGTAGCCGTCGACCACGTCGTGTGATTCCGCCAAGCTGAGCTTCAGCGCCTGGTACTCCTGGCGAAGAGCGGGGTTACCGCGCAGTGCGTCACGGAAGGCGAGCCGCTCGCGCCACAGGTCGCTGCCAGGTTCGGTCAGGTGCAGGTGGTGGGTGTGCTCGGCTGAGCGCGTCGCCGTTCTGTAGAACCAGTAGGCCCGTGGGCGGTGCGGTGCATGCACGTACCCGTGCTCAGCCAGCACCCCGATAGCCGGCGCCGCGCCGGCCAGGTCCTGGACGCCTGCCACCATGTCGATGATCGGCTTGGACGCCAAACCCGGCACAGCCGTCGAACCGACGTGGTGTACCCCACCTGCCAGCCAAGGCGCCAGCACCTCCTCCAACACGGCACGTTCCCGCCTGAAGCGCAACGGCCAGTCCGGGTCGTACGCCACCACGGTGATCGGCATACATGCCAGGCTGCCACATGCGCCGCCGGACCGAGGCGGCTCGGCCTGCCGCATCGACATGTGCCGCCGGTCTACAGCACTGTGAGGCTCCACCACGGCATGATCGGGTGCGCGCTCATCGGCAGGACAGGAAGCCAGCGTCGCCGGGGCCTGTCACTCGCTGTGACGACCGCAGTTCTGCCGTCGCGCGAAACCCGCGGCAGCACAGGTCGTTGCGGCGGCCGGCGGCGCTAATTGCGTTAGATGCCGACCTGATCATGGCCTACGGTGCTGCGGATGAGACTACGTCATGTGACCGTCGATTGTGCGGACCCCTACGAGCTGGCCACGTTCTGGAGCCGGTTGACCGGCTGGCCGATTTCCGGGATCGATCAGCCGGGCGACGACGAGGTGCTCGTCGAAGCGCCGGACCCGCTGCCAGGTCTGCTGTTCGTTCGAGTTCCCGAGCCGCGCTCGGCCAAGAACCGGGTCCACCTCGACTGGAAGCCCGACGGGCGGACCCGCGACGAGGAGGTCGAGCGGGCCGTCAGCCTCGGCGCCACGATCCACGAGGACCACCGCGGTCCCGAGGACCGCGGATGGGTAACTTTGCGCGATACCGAGGGCAATGAATTCTGCATCGAGCGGCACTGAATCGCGTGCACCAAGACCGGCTGCACGCTCATCGGCTAGATCCGGTAGCGCCGCGGACGGCTCGGCGACCGCGTCGTAAGCGGCAGATGCGGATGCTGGCCTTGCCGTGTATTCCATGGACATCTGGCTTGGACGTGTGCACACTCCGCGGAGTGCGTACCTCGGATGCGGACCTGGCCCTGCAATGGCTTGCCGGGGCAGGGATAACACCGCTCGCCCCCGGCCGGTGGCTGGACCGTGAGCCGCCCGGCGTGACGGAGATGTCGAACGACGACGTGGCGTTCGCGTGCGCGTACAGCATCCTGGACGACGACGAATCAAGTGGTGTACAGCGTGTTCACACCGCGCTGGGCCTGCTGGACCTGACGGGTTCGTTCCAGGTGATGATCTTCATGAACGGCTACGTCCACGACCACGACGACCCAGCGGTCATCGACGCCTTCTGGGCCGGCTGTCGAACCCGTCTGGAAGCAGCCGATCCGATCGAGCACCTGCGACTGTCCCTACGAACGTACTGGTTCCTCGGCAGGACCGCAGAGGCCGCATTCGCCGCGTTGCTCGGCGACGACGTACGCCGTCTCGCCACGAACGGTCGCCTGCCTGAACTGGCCCACGGTCCGCTGCACCACCGCGCCCGTCACGTGCTGGAAGACTCCGGCACGATCCGCTGGACCCACAAACACCACATCTTCCAGGCCGTCACGACCGTCACCACCGAACTCCACCCGGCGGTCTTCCTCGGCCTGCTGGACGGCTATCACGAGCTCTACGGCGACCTGCAACCGGCGGACGCGCTCACGCTGCTGGAGCGCCTGCACCTTCCAGCCGACACCGAACACCTCTCACAGTTGCGGACGGTGCTGGCCAAAGGCGCCAAGAACCACCGCGACGACCCAGCGTTATGGAATGCGTAGCACCTGCATGTTCGTGACCCAATAAACATGATCGATGCTCGCTCATCGGCAGTTCAGGAAGCCACCAGTGCCGCCTGGTCGATCACCAATCGTGACGAGCAGTGATCGGTCGCCGCACACGATCGGCGGCAGATCCGGACGCCATGATCATCGTCAGGAATTGGCCTCATTCCAATGTCTTCCAACCCTGATCTACGCCCAGGCAACCGATTACAACGGTCGCGGACAGGTTCAGGAAGAGTTGGAAGTGATACGACGGATGCTGTACATCGACAGCGCCAATCCGCACGAGCTCGTCGCCGCACGCACGTAGCGCCTGTACCGCCTCGGCGAACCCGACCTCCGGGGTACCTCGCTGGTGGATCAGGCGCAGCCGCCGCACGTAGATGGCGGCAAGTGTGGAGGCCGGCGTGCCGCCGTCCCAGACCCGGATGACGGCGCCGGCCGCCACTTCGCGCCGACACGCCGCGAACGCCTCGCCGTCCCGTTCGGGGTCCATGGCGACCTCGAGGAGCGCGCGGTGCAGCGTATCTGCCGCGACTGAGCACTTCATCGCGGACAGCGGCGCGTACTGGGACCAGATGAAGCTGGCCATCATGGTCTGCGAGTGCGACGGTGATGGCGACGAAGAGCACTTCAATGTCGCCGTGGGGTATTTCCTCTACGCCGACAACGCGGGCATTCGCGCGTTGTCGGTCACGAGTCGCTGCGTCGCGTGGGCGGCTCGGCTACTGGATCGACTGGATGGTCCGTACCGGCCGCATGGAGCTGCTGGATCTTGCGTAGGTCCGTCGGGCAGCAGGAACGGCTCATCTCGGCACCGGCGCACCGACCGCAGACCCACCCGTCATCCTGCGAAAAGTGGCGGCTATTGGAGGGCCGCGTGCACGATCCGCGGCTACCGGACGCCGGTTTGATCAGTGGCAGTGCCTCGCTGACCGTCTGGGGATACGGTGCGTTCGGATGGTCGGTGCTGGTTGATCCACGCATAGCTGTGGGTTCATCTGATGGTGCTGTGGTCGGCGGCCGCGGCGCCGATCTCGAACTGGTGCGCCCGGATCGCCACCATCGTCAGGATCTCCGGCTGGCCGGTGTCGTAGCGCTGCCGCAGCACAGCGGTCCAGATCTCCTGCGCGGTGGCGATGAGGCTCGCGTCGGTCGTCTCGGGCTCCGCCGGCGCCGGCTCGACGAACCGAAACGCTTCACCACCGAAACCGTCTACGCGATCACCGATCTCCAAACCCCACCAAGCCAAACCATGGCACCTGGCCGACTGGATCCGCAGCCACTGGTCGATCGAGAACAAGGTCCACTGGGTCCGCGACGTCACCTACGACGAAGGCCGCTCCCAGATCCGCACCGGTACCGGACCCCAAGTCATGGCCGCCATCCGCAACGCCGCCATCGGCGCCCTACGCCTCGACGGCACCACCAACATCGCCGCCGCCAACCGCCACTACGCCCGCAATCCCAACCGCTCGCTGGCCCTGCTCGGCATCACCTAACAACGTGCCAGGGTCATACTCGGCGCCATGGACGACTGGGATTCGGTGGCGCGGGCCGCACAGGAGCGTGATGACTGGGATGAAGCCATCGCGGTTGCCGGCTCCGCTGCCGAGTGTTACAGCCCGGACCCCTACCTTCACAACGCACACCTGTGGCACATGGACCTGCTCGCGAAGGCGGGGCGGCTCGATGAACTCGCCCGCCGGGGCGAGAGCGATCGGTGTGCACGCCGACGGCTGAACCGCCTGCTGTACGAGCAGGGGCGCGGCAGCGACCTCCGACATCGCGCCGAACGCGGCGACAAGACCGCGTTCTACATGCTTGTGCGCCTGCTCCGTGATCGGGGCGACGAGACAGCGGCTCGCCAGGCGGTCGCCGACATCGATCAAACAGACGTGTACGCGACGCAACTCGCGCACGAGCCGCGCACGCGCGTTGAGCGGAACGGCAGCGATGAATGACAGTGATCGACACTTCGGGCGTCATCGAGCCGACTTTGCCGGGGCCTGGTAGGGTCCGCCTCCGGCGGTCGCTCGGCGATCGACCACGGTCTCCTGTTCGGCGCCGGCGCCACCGTCATGCGCTGGCCGTCGGTAGCCGTGCCCAGTTCGCCGACATGAACCGCACCATCGCGGCCCATCGCCTCAGGCCCGTCATCGACCGCGTCTCCCCTTCGCGGAGGCCGCCGCCGCGTACCGCTACTACGAGTCGGGCAGCCCGTTCGGAAGGTGGTCGTCCGGACCAGGTAGCGGACGTGTCGCACAGGCTGCATCCCCGAGCACAGCTGACTCCACGCAGGGCCTTGAACGTGGTCTCCGGACGAACCGCAGGCGAGCGCCCGAGCCGCTGCGGCCCGGAGCGACCAGGTGGCAGCACCGCCCTGCGGCAGGTAGGAGGGGCGCCGACCGTGCGGCTCGCGGGCATCGACCACCGTACAAAGCACAATAATCTGCGCATGTACCTCACGACAGGCGGGCCCACAGCGTCCGGTCGGGCGGCGGCGACCGGGGCCGGCGCACGCCGGCGTGCCGGGCACTGCGTCCGCGTCCTGGCCGCCGCTGTGGCCTGCACACTGATCGCCGCGTGCGGCGGACCTGCCCGGCCGACGCAACCGCCGCCCGCCCCGACGATCCCGGCCCCGGCCCGCGAGTCGTCCCCGCCCGCCGCGGGCGACACGTCCCCGCCGGCACCGCCGAGCCCGTCCACGGCCGCCGCGGCTCAGCTCCCGCCGGGATTCGTCTCGCTGCCCGACATCGATCCCAGCATCCTGACCGACATCCGTTACGCCACCGCCCACAACTTCGTCGGCCGGCCGATCACCGGCTACCAGCGGCCACGCTGCCTGCTCACCCGCCAGGCCGCCGAGGCGCTGCACCGGGTGCAGACAACCGCGCTCAGCAAGGGGTACAGCCTCAAGGTGTACGACTGCTACCGGCCCCAGCAGGGCGTCGACGACTTCGTGCACTGGGCGACGACAGCCGACCAGCGGATGAAGGCGGAGTTCTACCCCGAGGTCGACAAGTCCGTGCTGTTCGACGACGGATACATCGGCGGGCCCACCGCGCACAGCCGGGGCAGCACGATGGACCTGACACTGGTCGCCACCCCCTCGCGCGCGGAACCCTCCTACCGGACGGGCGAACCGCTCCTGCCCTGCACAGCGCCGGCGGCGCAGCGGTTTCCCGACAACAGCATCGACATGGGAACCGGCTTCGACTGCTTCGACCCACTCGCACACACGATCACCGCGGGCCTGAGCGGCTTGGCGAGGAACAACCGGGCGCTGCTCACCGGCCTGATGGCACAAGGCGGGTTCACCAACTACCCGAAGGAATGGTGGCACTACACGCTCGACAACGAGCCGTATCCAAGCACATATCATGACTTCCCGGTGGCGTAGCGACACCCTCGCACCGGCGAGGAGCATCCCTGCCCGTTCGCCGACCGACCGGTCGCCGCGTGCACCACGTGGATCCGCTGCGGAGTGGCCGGAGGGCGGGGATGATCGAGCCGTGGAGGTACTGAGCAGCCGCATTCTGCTGCGCCCGGCCGATTTCGGGCGCAGCCGGAGCTTCTACCGCGACATCCTCGGCCTGGCGATCTACCGTGAATTCGGACCGGCCGAGCACCCGGGCGTGGTCTTCTTCCTCGGCCAGGGGCTCCTCGAAGTGTCCGGTTCGCACGATGAGCCCGGCGGACCGCTGCAGTTGTGGCTGCAGGTCCGTGACGTCCGGGCCGAGTACGAGCGCCTGCGGGCCGCGGGGGTGACGGTCCTCCGGGAGCCCCGGCGGGAGTCGTGGGGGCTGGTCGAGGTGTGGATCGAGGACCCGGACCGCGTGCCGATCGTGCTCGTCGAGGTCCCTGCCGACCACCCGCTGCGGCGCGACCCGCGATGACCGTCGGCGCCGGCGCTCCGGACGGCCGCAGCACCGCAACGCGAGCCACCGCTACCTGCCGGCGCAGCTGATCGGCTCAGCTGCGGCCGGCTCCGGACGACCGCGCGTCGCGACGCCCCTCCTCCCGCCCGACCCAGGCGGCGCACTCCTCGATCGCGTCCACGAGCAGCGCGCGCAGCAGGCGGTCCCGATGCGGCATGCAGGTCGCGGCGACCCCTTCCACCGCCGAGCGGACGGCGTGCGGCGCGACCCGCCGGCGGAAGGCCGCCGCCGATGCCGCAGGCACGCCACGGGTGAACTTCCCGGCCCACCGGGTGGCCCTGGGGGCCTGCGCCAGCGCCTCCTGAGAGCGCTTCTCCAGCGTGTCCGGCGACCGCCCGTCGAGAACGGCAAGCATGTGATCACAGGCCAGCACGGAGACCGCCATGGCGCACTGCCGCTCCGCGGCCACGACCGGCAGCGCCGCCGTCGCCAGCCGGAGCGCGATCCGCGCGTCGACGCGCAGGTCGGCACTGACCAACCCGATCACCGACGGGACCAGGCCGGCCAGCTGCTGACGGCCGGCATCGGAGGTGTTGTCGTTGACGAGACGGGCCACCCCGGCGAGCAACGGGTGGGTGCAGACCGGATGGTCGCTCCACCGCCCACCGGCCAGAAACGACGCCAGTTCCATGAAGCAGGCACCCTTGCCCGGATGGCGATGCTTGCCTCGCGACAGCATCGGAACCGCGTCCGGCGCCCGGACATCCTTCATCAGCACGGAACACCTCCTTGCCGACACCATCCGCTGTTCTCTTCCCCGCGCCCCGCGCCAGTAACTCGGCGTGTTCGACTCATCTACCGATCTTGCGCGCTCCTTCCGTGCTCGGCCCGGCATGCACACTGAGATGATGGCGGAGCGCCTGATGCCATGTGGCAACGACTGTGCGACGTCGCGCGGACGATGCCGCCCCGCCGGCGCCGCGCCGTCGCGATCACACTCATCCTGCTCACCAGCGCCGTGTGGGCGGTGAACTCCGCACCACTGAGACAGACCACGCTGCCGCCCCTGGAGCCGGTGTCGCCGCACGACGAGCACAGCCCCCCAACCGACGCACTGCCCGCGGATCTGCGGCGCGGCCACTACCACCCAGCGATGCAGCGCTTGGCGAGCCTCACAGCCGCCTACCCCGACGACCTGAATCTGCGTGCTGAGCGTGCGGCTCTTACCGGCAGGTAGGCAACTTGGTTGAAGCCGGACGCTGGGGCTTCCTCACGGAGGATGCCACCGAAACGGAGATTGCCGCATTCGAGAAGGCCAATCCTGGTGCCTGGATGCGCCTGCTCGTGTTGAGGGTCAATACAGACCCGACTGGCTTTGGAGGTCTCCACCAGCACCGTTTGTAGGTCAGTGCTGACACAACCCGGACCAGGAGGGCACCCTAGTGTTGGCGGGAGTTGACACCACCCTGGCGGGCGCGCAAGCGGAGCTCGTAGAGCAGGCCAAGTGGCGGGAGCACCCCAATCGGGACACCCCCGAGCACGTCCGCGATCAGGCCGAACTGTGGGCGGGACACGCACGCACCGAACTGGAGTGGGCGAAGAGCCTGAGCAAACGACTGTCTGAGGGCGCCTACACCATGGCCGATGATCCGGGTTCGTGGCGAACGGTCCCCGATCACCTCAAGATGCGCTTCTAATCAAACTTGACTAGATGTTTCCTCCTCGTGTACTTTGGCCAAGTAATCAAACTTGACTAGCCTCAACCAATCCGTTCGCAACACCGAGAGAAGGAATCGAACCCATGGGAAAGCTCGCGATCGAGACGAGAGGGTTGAGCGGAGGTGGGCGCGTGTCGGCGACGAAGCTCCTGGTGCTCGGTATCGTGCACCTCTCCGGCGGCGCGCATGGCTACCAGGTGCGGTCCGAACTGCAGAGCTGGGGTGCGGAGAGTTGGGCCAAGATCAAGCCCGGCTCGATTTATCACGCGCTGAAGAAGGCGGCGGCTGATGGCCTCCTCACCGAACACGCCGAGCCGGGCAACTCTGGGCCGGAGCGCGTTCTGTACCGCGCGACAGCTCGGGGACGTGACGAGATGGTCGAACTGGTCCGCGACGGTCTGCGGCGCACCCACGACCCGGACATGCTCAACGCGTCCATCGCCATGTTGCCCATGCTGACCAGGACAGATGCCATCGCGCACGTTAACGAGCGGGTCGCGCGCCTGGAAGCGGAGCTCGTAGTGCAGGCCAAGTGGCGGGAGCACCCCAATCGGGACACCCCCGAGCACGTCCGCGATCAGGCCGAACTGTGGGCGGGACACGCACGCACCGAACTGGAGTGGGCGAAGAGCCTGAGCAAACGACTGTCTGAGGGCGCCTACACCATGGCCGATGATCCGGGTTCGTGGCGAACGGTCCCCGATCACCTCAAGATGCGCTTCTAATCAAACTTGACTAGATGTTTCCTCCGCGTGCACTCTGGCCAAGTAGTCAAACTTGACTAGCCTCAACCAATCCGTTCGCATCACCGAGAGAAGGAATCGAACCCATGGGAAAGCTCGCGATCGAGACGAGAGGGTTGAAGAAGAGCTTCGGCAAGACCCACGCGGTCGCCGGTGTGGACCTGGCCGTGAGCGCCGGGGGCGTGTACGGCGTGCTCGGTCCGAACGGGGCGGGCAAGACCACCGCGATCCGTATGCTGGCTACGCTCCTGCGCCCCGACGCCGGAGAGGCGCAGGTGCTCGGCTACGACGTCGTGCGTGACGCCCAGGCGGTGCGGAGCAGGGTGGGCCTCACCGGGCAGTTCGCGTCGGTCGACGAGGACCTCACCGGGGTGGAGAACCTGTTGCTGCTCGCCAGGTTGCTCGGCTACTCACGCCGCCGAGGCAGGGAGCGGGCGGCCGACCTGCTCGACGCGTTCGGTCTTGCCGAGGCGGCCGACCGGCAGGTGAAGAAGTACTCCGGCGGGATGCGCAGGCGCATCGACATCGCGGCGAGCCTGGTCGTCACCCCCGAACTGATCTTCCTCGACGAGCCCACGACCGGGCTCGACCCGCGCAGCAGGAACCAAGTCTGGGAGATCGTCAGGGGCATGGTCGCCGAGGGCGCCACCGTGTTGCTGACCACGCAGTACCTCGACGAGGCCGACCAGCTGGCCGACCGGATAGCGGTGATCGACCACGGGAAGGTGGTCGCCGAGGGCTCGAGCGGCCAGCTCAAGGCATCGGTCGGCGCCGGCTCGCTGCACATACGGCTACGTGCGCCCGAGCAGCGGGCCGAGGCAGAGCGGGTCCTCGCCGGCGTCCTCGAGGTGCCGGCCGAGCCGTCCGCTGACCCGGCCGCGCTGTCCGCGCGGATCTCCGACCCCGACCGGGTCGCCCGTTCCCTGGCCGAGCTGTCCCGCAGCGGCATCGACGTCACCGAGTTCGCGCTCGGTCAGCCGAGCCTAGACGAGGTGTTCCTCACCCTGACCGGACACGTCGCCGAGGAGACACCCGAGGAGGATGCCGCATGAATGCCACGACTGCGGAGCAGGCGTCGGCGCCGGTCACCGAGGACGCGCTGCGCAGTGTGCTGTTGGCCGGTGAGCGGCCGTCTCGGCCCGGCCCGGTGCTCACCTCGTTGACATTCGGCTGGCGGGCGCTGCTGAAGATCAAACACGTGCCCGAGCAGCTCGTCGACGTGACCATGTTCCCGATCATGTTCACGCTGATGTTCACCTACCTGTTCGGTGGCGCGCTCGCCGGGTCGACACAGGCGTACCTGCAGTTCCTGCTGCCCGGCATCCTGGTGCAGGCGAACGTCATGATCACCATGAACACCGGCATAACGCTGAACACCGACATCCAGAAGGGGGTGTTCGACAGGTTCAGGTCACTTCCGGTGTGGCGACCGTCGCCGCTGGTCGGCGCCCTGCTCGGCGATCTGGTGCGCTACTCGATCGGGTCGGCGATCGTGATCACGCTCGGCCTGGTCCTAGGGTTCCGGCCGGAGGGTGGCGCCGTCGGCGTGGTGCTCTCGGTGGTGCTGCTGCTCGTGTTCTCGTTCTGCCTGTCGTGGCTGTGGACGATGCTCAGCCTGATCCTGCGCACGCCGAACTCGGTGGCGGGGGTCAGCATGATGGTGATGTTCCCGCTGACGTTCGGGAGCAACATCTTCGTGGACCCGAAGACGATGCCCGGGTGGATGCAGGCGGTCGTCGAGGTCAACCCGATCACCCACCTGGCGACCGTGGTACGCGGCCTGATGCACGGCTCGGTGCCCGCCGGGGAAATCGGCTGGGTGCTCGTCTCGTCAGCGCTGCTCGTCGCGGTCTTCGGTCCCATCACCATGGTCCTCTACCGCAACAAGAAGTAGATGCCGCTCCCGCGAGCACTTGGTCGAAATCAACTCCGACAACCCGGCCCACTCGGCCAACGCCATCACCGGTACCAGGCCCGGACACGACAAGGAGAGCCGAATGAGCACCATCCCCAAGAACAACTCGGAAACCGTTGCGCACACGCCCGGGCGGGCGAGCAGCATCGGGGTCTGGATTCTGCAAGTCGTGCTGGCGGCGATAATCGCCGGCGGCGGAATCTCGAAGCTCGCCGGCGACCCGGTCATGGTGGACATGTTCGCCGACATCGGGGCTGGCCAGTGGCTCCGGTACCTGGTCGGAGCGCTGGAGGTCGCGGGAGGGGTTGGACTTCTGATCCCGGCTCTGGCGGGCCTGGCCAGTCTCGGGTTGGCGGCATTGCTGACCGGTGCTGTCATCACCGATCAGTTCGTGCTCGAGCAGAGCCCTTGGCTGCCGCTCGCCTTACTCGTCGTGGCGGCCGTGATCGCAAGGACGCGGTGGTCGCGCACCGAGGCCGTCGTCGGCACGCTGCTCAGGCGCTGAGACAAACCTCTCGAACGGAGATGTGAGATGAACGAGATGGCCTTTCGCGTGACATCAAACGATGGCACCACCATCGCCTACGACAGGGAAGGAAGCGGTCCGGCCGTCATTCTGGTGGGCGGAGCACTCGACGAAGGGGTGGAGAACGCTCCCTTGGCGCCAGCTCTCGCCGAGCACTTCACGGTCTACAACTATGCCCGTCGGGGACGCGGCGCGAGCGGCTTCACCGAGCCGTACGCCGTGGAAAGGGAGATCGAGGACCTGGATGCGTTGATCGCGGAGGCGGGCGGCTCGGCACACCTGTTCGGGGCGTCCTCAGGCGGCGCGCTGGCGCTGGAAGCCGCCGCGGCCGGGTCAGCCATCGACACGATCGCCGTCTGGGAGGTGCCCTACGCGGTCGGGGACGACATACGCCCGCGATTCGAGGAGTACATCGCGGACACCCGACGCGCCTTCGACGCCGGGCGAGACGAGGAGGTTCTCGAACTGTTCATGCGCATGACCGGCGCCTCCGACGACAACATCGCGGCCAGGAAAGCGGCAGGCAAGCAGACGGCGCATTGGGCGCATTCGGTCGCCCTCGCGCCCACGCTGGTCCACGACAGCGTCTTCCTCAATCGCTACCAATTGCCGGCCGATCGACTGGCAACGGTCACCCAACCGGTCCTGGTCACCACCGGAGGGCCGATCACGGTCCCTTATATGGCAGGCCTGCCCTCGGACTTCTTCGACCGCGCAGCCGACGAGCTTGCAGACCAATTACCCCACGCTCAACGGGAGACCCTCGAGGGGCCGGATCACGTCGTCGACCCACAGACCGTCGGCCCGCTGTTGCTACGGTTCTTCAGCACCGAACACTGAGGGGCCCGCGAGGTGTTGCGGGAATACCGATTAGGCACCGCGCAAGCAGATCTTCGTCGCGCCAGGGACACGGGGCGGACAGGTAGTGTCGAGGTTGATGTCGTCGGCGGCATCACAGGCCTGATCCTGGGCGTGCTCGTCACCAACGTCTTCGTCACCACGCAAGGCCGGGCCGTCGTACTGACCTGGGCCTCAGTGGGACTCGACCTGGCCTACTCGCTGCTCATCGGCTCCGTCGTCGGTCGTACCCCGCACTCCGGGCCGACTCAGTACCGCCCACCGAAGCCCTGCGCAGCACATGACCAGGCACCTCGGTAGGGCCAGTCATTCCGGGCTGTGGTCGCATGCGGTCACCGTTCCCAGGCGGTGGCCCGGTGCCGAAAGT
This sequence comes from Dactylosporangium sp. NPDC006015, assembly GCF_040614215.1. Classification (NCBI taxonomy): domain Bacteria; kingdom Bacillati; phylum Actinomycetota; class Actinomycetes; order Micromonosporales; family Micromonosporaceae; genus Dactylosporangium; species Dactylosporangium sp. NPDC006015. The sequence goes on along the minus strand of NZ_JBEXUD010000043.1, from coordinate 31,242 downwards.
CGTGCCCACGGCGTGCTCACGTCAGGAGTGCCACCGATGACGCAGCCGCGTTCCCGGGTCGACCTGTACGCGGCGATCCGACGGGATGCCCGATCTGGGATGTCCAACCGCGCGCTGCAGCGCAAGCACGGCGTCGGCTTCCGAACCGTGACAGCGGCGCTGGAATCTGCATGGCCGAAGGAGAGAAAGCAGCCGCCCAAACGCGGCTCACGGCTTGACGCGTACCGAGTGGTGATCGACGACTGGCTGCGCTCGGACCTCGACGCGCCGCGGAAGCAGCGACACACGGCGAAGCGGATCTTCGATCGACTGCTTGACGAACATGACGGGGCCGGGGTGGTGTCGTACTGGATGGTCCGCGAGTACGTCGCCACCCGACGCCGCGAGATTCGCGTCGAGGTCGGACGGGAACCTGCCAACGCGTTCATCCCGCAAGAGCACCTCCCGGGCCGCGAGGCCGAGGTTGACTTCGGCGACGTCGCCATCCGCCTGCGCGGCGAGCTCGTAACCTGCGCGCTGTTCAGCCTTCGGCTCTCCTACTCGGGCAAGGCCGTGCACAGGGTCAGTGCCTCGGCTGGGCAGGAAGCCTTCTTCGAGGGTCACGTCCACGCCTTCAACGTGCTCGGCGGGGTGCCGACCGGGAAGATCCGCTACGACAACCTCAAGGCCGCCGTCGCGAGCGTGATCGGGTTCTCCCGCCAGCGGGTCGAGGCCGACAGGTGGACCGCCGTCCGTTCCCACTACGGCATCGAAGCCTTCTATTGCCAGCCCGGAATCCAAGGTGCGCACGAGAAGGGCGGCGTCGAGGGGCAGATCGGCTGGTTCCGACGCAACCACCTCGTCCCCATCCCAGAAGTCGACTCCCTCGCCGAGCTCAACGCTATGGTCGACGCCTGGGACGAAGCCGACGACGCCCGGCGGATCGGGTCCCGCGCCCGCACGGTCGGGGAACACTTCGCCACCGAGCAGCCACTCCTCGCGCCCCTTCCGACCGAGCCGTTCGAGACCGGCCGCTGGTTCACCCCGCGCGTGGACCGGTACGCCCAGGTCACGGTCCGGATGAACAAGTACTCCGTGCCCGCGCGCATGGTCGGCCGTCAAGCCCGGGTGCTCCTGAACGCCAGCGACCTGGTCGTGTTCGACGGCAGGACCGAGATCGCCCGCCACGAACGGCTCATGACCAAGGGCTCGACCCGGGTCGACCTGGACCACTATCTCGAGGTCCTCCTCCGCAAACCGGGCGCGCTACCCGGTGCGAAAGCGCTGGAGCAGGCCAGGGCATCCGGGCGGTTCACGCCCGTTCACGACGCCTGGTGGGCCGCGGCCTGCAAGGCCCACGGTGACGCCGACGGCACCCGTGCCCTCATTGAGGTCCTGATGCTGCACCGGCACCTTCCACACGACCACGTCGTCGCCGGACTCGCGACGGCGCTGCGTGCAGGCGCGCTCACCGCGGACGCTGTCGCGTTGGAAGCGCGCAAGTACAACGACACAGCAGATGGCGGAGCCGACGACACGACAGCGAACCACCAGTCCCTGATGAGCGGCGACAGGGCACGCGGAGAAGGCGAGATCCCTGCCGTGCGATCGCTGACCGAGCGCCGGCTCCGCGCCCACATCCCGGCCGACACTCGGCCGCTGCCGAGCGTGGAGAAGTACGACCAGCTGTTGGCCAGCCGACGTGACACCCCGAACGAAGGAGCCGCACCGTGACCACCAAGCGCCGTGGAATGACCGAAGAAGCAGCCGACGCCGCGATCGACCAAGCGTGCCGGATGCTGCGAATGCCCACCATCCGCAACTCCTTCACCGACTACGCCGACCGGGCAGGGCGTGAGCAGATGTCTTACCGCGGGTTCCTCGCCGAACTATTGCTTGCCGAGTGCGACGATCGCGCCCGACGCCGGTCCGAACGCCGGATCAAGGCCGCCAAGTTCCCCCGCGAGAAGTCCCTGCGGGCCTTCGACTTCGACGCCAACCCCAACATCGATCCCGCCGTGATCCACACCCTCGCCAAGTGCGAATGGGTCCAGAAGGGACAGCCGCTGTGTCTGATCGGGGACTCCGGCACCGGCAAGTCCCATCTGCTGATCGCACTCGGCACCGAGGCCGCCATGGCCGGCTACCGGGTCAAGTACACCCTGGCGACCCAGCTTGCCAACGAGCTCGTCGAGGCCGCCGACGAGATGACGCTGGCGAAGACCATCGCCCGCTACGGCCGCGTCGACCTGCTGTGCATCGACGAACTCGGCTATATGCAACTCGACCGCCGCGGCGCGGAACTCCTCTTCCAGGTCCTCACCGAGCGTGAGGAGAAGGCTTCGGTCGCGATCGCGTCCAATGAGTCCTTCGGCGGCTGGACCAAGACCTTCACCGACCCCCGGCTATGCGCAGCCATCGTCGACCGACTCACCTTCGGCGGCACCATCCTCGAGACCGGCACCGACTCCTACCGTCTGGCCCAAGCCACAAAGCAGCGGACAACCTGACACCCGTCGGGCGCGGAAGCGGTGTCGACGCAAACCAACATCCGCGGCACCGACACGTGCCCGGCGGTGTCAGAACTCGCCAACAAGCGGTGTCGGACGAAACCTCCGCAGCCACCTGACAAGCTCGGGCCGGTGGCGAGCGCTCGTTTGGCGCGGTTGATCGAACGGGCCAGGCAGGACGGCCCGGCGCCGGTGGCTTGGACTGAGGCCGGCTCCGGCCTCAGTTCCCCGGTTCATGGCGCGACGAGCTTCCCTGCCTGCTGGCAGCGGTGGTAGGACTGATCGTCGTGACGCTGGCCGTCCTCGGACTGATCACCGTGATCCGGTGGGCACTGTAGGCCCACTGCCCGCAGGCGATCCGAACCGAGGCGTCGTGAGGGTGCGCAACTGCCTATCTCCCTCCGGGCGGTCGCTGAGGTTGGCGAGCAGCCGATGGATCGCCGGCGCCGCCGATGCGTCGCCCCGTTCGCTCATCGGCTCCTTGTCCGGACGCCGACTGGGCCAGCTCGCAGTGACGTTGCGTAGCGAGCGGATCGGCGGCATGAGCGTGCACGTGATCAAGGCGGCGCTGAGCCTCAGGTGTTGCTTGACCGTTGAAGGTCAGGTTTTGGGTGCTGGTTGCGCAATCACCGTGGCGTATCAGGCGCGCAGCAGAGACGGGGACGGCCACGGCGAGAGGCTCGGGCCGAGCGAGGGGGTCGGCATCGTCGCGTAGGCTTCGACGTCCCAGGAGGTGATGGTGTCGGCGCGGTCGAGCGCCACGGTGAAGGGCCCGAGGTCGATGCGGCCGACCGCCAGCTCGTCGGCTGGAAACATCATCGTTAGGAACCGCCACTGACCGTCGCAGGTCCAGCCGTCCGTGAAGTACATGCTGACAGCGATCATGCGCACTTTGACCACGCCCGAGCCGGTACACCGCCCGCGGAGATGAATGCTCCACCCTTCGCGGATCGAGACCTCGACGTACGGCTCGCCGTACTGCGTCGAATGCCACGCGCCGACCAGCCGGTCGTAGGAACTTACCTGCCCATCGATGGTCCCCAGCACGAGCGGCGCCTGCGCGGGATCCGGGTTGGACGAGCGGGTGCAGGCGGCCAGCCCGATGACCGCGACCACCACCGACACCAACAGGACCGCCGTCTTCTTCACAGAGCGAGGCTATGGGTGCCAGCCGCGATCCGCTGCCCCGCCGACGTCCAGCACTGCGCCAACGTGCCACGATCCCGCCGCATTCGTGCGACCCACCGCTGCGACCCGGTGATCAAGCTGGCCGTAGCGACGTATGGAACGCGACGATCGTCGGCCAACCGCCGCGCACGAATCGGCGGCAGATCCGGACACGTGATCAGGAGCACTCGCTCACCCGGCGGTCGCTGCGCTCACCGCCGTCCACGCCGGCTGCTCGCCGGTACCGGCGCGGAGCAGGGCCACGCGAGCGCGCCGCGCGTCGTACCCTGCTGTCATGACACCAAGGGTGGTCGCACGGTTCCTCGCGGCAGCGGTGGCGGCGGCCGGCCTGACCGCCTGCACCATGAGCACAGCGCGCCCGGCCGTCCCGCTGCGCGAGGCCACCCCCGACACCGAAGACGTGCTGGTGGGCGCCTGGAACTCGACGACGAACGGCGTCGCACACGTCGAAGGCACGTTTCCCGTCAACCCGCTGCCCGAGGTCCGGAGACCCGAAGGGTGGCTGTTCCGCCTGCGGACGCGATGCGCCGGTGACGGCACCGTGTCGATCCGCGTCAGTGGAAAGACCGGCTCCATCCAGACACAGGAGTGCAAGTGCATCGGCACGTGGGCCTTTGAAGGGACGGCGCTACCGCCCGGCACCGCTACCGGCCCTTCCGACCCCGGACCGTTCAGCCTCGCCATCGACCGGCCCGGCGGCGTCACCTCCTGGGACGTCGAGGCCTACGCGTTTCGGGTCGTCAACGTCTACCCGGAACCGAGTGCATCGACATAGCGGCGCAACGCCAGCTGCCCTCCGCACAGCCCAGCCGGTGCGCCGCTGCCACGGCCGCGTAGCGGGGGCGGCGGTGGTTGCGGTGGCTGTACCGCATCCGCGAGTTGCTCCCCACCCGGGACGTCGAGTTCAGCCGGCCGCTACCGAGATCGGCATGAAGGGACCGATGCGCGACGTACCCCGGTCATGGCACCAACTGGTCTAGCGATAGAACGCCACATCCGCTCTTCGGCACGAGCGAGCACCGCAGGCACCGAGCCACTGCTACACAGCGCGACGATCTTCGTGTCGCCCACCGCGCGAGACTCGCGGCCATGAGCGTGCATCTGTGCGCTCGCTGGCAGGACTGGGCGTTCGGCACTGATGCCGGTAGGCCCGGTACGTCTTCGGACTGCAGGTAGATCTCGGCCAGGCGGGGGTATCGGGCGTGCACCGCGTCGTCGTCTTCGTGGTCGAAGTCGTCGCCGAGTAACGGCCCGTTGAACGTGTCCGCGGGCAGCTCGGCCCGGGCCGCGTCGACGGCGTCGAAGAAGTCGGCGTCCTCGTCGAACGCCGCTCGCCCGACGCTGAGCATGCTCTCGCACAGCAGGAAGTCGTCGTCCGGGTCGATGCCCAGTTCGGCGAGCGTGTCCGGGTCCCGCAGGGCGCGCTCCCAGATGCTGCGGCCCTGCGTGACGAGCCAGCCGCGGAAGTAGTCGAAGGCATCGTCGGAGCAGCCACCTCTCATGAGGTAGGCGGCGCCCCATAGGTTCCAGTCGTAGGACTCCGCATCGAGCACGGCGTAGCGCAGGTCGAACGCGACGGCCGCCTCGCGGCCGAGTTCGGCGAGGCGTTGCCCGACCTTCTCGGCCACCTGCTTGGCACCCTCGGCGGTCCGGGTGTCCTCGATGCCCTCACGGGCGCGGTCGACGATTGCCCAGAACTCGTCCTGATCCATGATCGCCATGCCGCGATCCTGCCATGCCGCCGTGGCCCACCGGGTGCGGACACGGCAGACGTCCATGATCGGATGTGCACGTCCGCGAGCATGCACTCTACTGCTGGGTGTCGCCCTGACCCGACTATGCCGCACCTCCCGGAACATGGTTCGGCACATCGTGCTGCGCCCGCTCAGCGGCAGATGAGGGTGCCCTCTCGTCGTACATGCATCGAGACGACATGATGTCGCCATGCAGGACACGGGGATGGATCGAACTTCGGTCAGCGTGCCGGAACGGCGGGACGGCTGGATTGGCGTCGCGGTGGCGTGGGTGTGCGTGAGCCTCATCGAGCTGGTCAACGTGCCGAACGAGGCCATGTTGGCGTTGCTCGTCATGCCGGTCGAACTCGTGCTGTGGCTCGTCGCGGGCTGGCTCACCCTACGGCTGACATTCCGGGCGCGACGGTCGCTCCTGCGAACCGTGGTGGCACTTGGGCTCGCCGTCTCGTGTGCGCACTTCACGAATTGGTCGCTATTTCACCCGGTCTCGTACTACGTGACACACAAGTACGCCTTTGATGCCGTGGCAGCCCAGGTACGCGAAGGTGCCATCGGTTCGTCCGACGACTACTACGGCAGCGACCTGCCGCTGTATCTACGGGACCTGTCGACAACAGGTAAGGCGGCCGTGATCGGCCGGCGGGACGGCCGACCTGTCGTCTTCCTTCCGCAGTTCCTGGGCATTCCAGACGACGCCGCGGGGTACGCATTCTTCGACGGGCCGACGTCTCCCAGCATCGAAGTTGACCTGTTCGGGGCAAGGGCCAACCTCCCGGGTGGGATCAACCTTCGGGATGGCTGGTGGTATCTACGGCCAGGCGATTGAGGTCAGCGCATGTACACGCTCCAACCGGTTCGACACCCCGGCGGCCATTGCCAGTCGACCGCTCATCGGCACGATCAGAAGCCCTCGGCTTGTCGGGCCGCTCACCCTCAGCAACGACCCTGGCCAGCGTCGAGCGCTCGAAGCGGCATGAGCGGACGTCGGTAAGCTGCCGCCACGCCTCATCCACGGTTTCGAGTGCCGCGGCCACCTGGACCGCTTCGTTGACCAGCACGTGAGCCACGACGTAGTCGTCGCCCTCATAGTGCTGGCCACCGCCGAGTACGGCCAGGTCGAGAGGGGACAGGCGGCGGCCGCTGCCGAGGGTGCCGTCGCTGAGGCACCGAAAGAACATCCCTCGACATGCCACGGCCGCACGCTACCCCCGCTGGTCGGCGGTGCAGGCACTCAGGTTCGCATTGCGATCGAAAGGGCCGAACCGGCAGGGCGATGGTCCGATCGCAGGCATCCACTTCGCGGCAGATCGGGATGGCGTCATTTGTGAGGCTTGGTAGCGGTGATGCGGGTCAGGGCTACCTCGGCGCGGGCCCGCACTGTGCGGTCCGGGTCCGCAGTGAGGGTGTCGATGATCGGGCGGATGCCGGGCCAGCCGCACACACCGAGTGCGGTCACCAGGTCCGCGCGCACGGCGGCCAACGCGTCGCCGGCGAGACTGGACAGCGTTTCGGTCAGCGCCGGATTCGCGTGGCGGCCAAGCGCGGCGGCGATCGCAGCGCGCACGTGCGGGTCGGGATCGCGGGCGCCGGCCTGCAGAGCGTCGAACGGGCCGCCGAGAGCGCTGATCCCGCGGGCCGCACCGGCGCGCACCTGCGGCTCCAGGTCGGCGAGCAGGAGCAGCAGTGCATCGAGCGCGGCCGGCCGGTCATGGGTGTCGAGGGGCAGGTTTCCGATCGTCTCGCCCAGTGCTGATCGGACGTTCGCGGACTGGTCGCGGGTCAGCGGGGTCAGGGAGTGGACGGCTGCCGCGTTGGCGAACCAGCGCAGGTCCAAGACAGCTGATCTGCGGACCTGTTCGTCGGGGTCGTGGAGGGCGGCGGTGACCAGATCGTACGCGGACGGTTCGTTCTTGAGGCTGGTCAATGTGCCAAGGGCGGTTTGGCGGAGCCGCGGGTCTGGATCGGTCAGGGCCTGCCGCAACAGGTCAAGATCGCCGGGTCGAACGACGTAGCCGAGCGCCCACAGTCCGGCGTTACGCAGGTCGGGGTGTTCGTCGGTAGCGAACGACAGGATCGTGGGTCGGCAGCCGTCAGGGTCGAGATGGATGAGATCGCCCAGCAATGCACAGAGCGAGTCGCGATCGTCGTGCGGCACCGGGCGGGCGAACGCACGCAGCAGCAGCGGAAACGCCGCTGCGCCGCGGATGCCGGCAAGGACGTACGCCATCATGTCCCGCCCGTACCATTCGCCCTCGTCGAGATAGCGCTCCAGGGCGGCCTGTGCGGGTGGAATCAGCGAACGGTCACCGCTCGCGGCCAACTGCTGGACCGCCTGCCACGGGTCGCCGTTCAGCGACGCCACCTGACGCATCACCTCGGCGAGCGTCATCGCACGAGTCACGGGCACGGGCGAGATCACGTACTCGACCGGAGCGTCCATGGCCGTTGATTCTGCCATCTGGGCAGACCAGCGCGTTGGGTGGCGAGCGCATCGCGGCGGATCAGAGCACGTGATCTCGACCCGGTCAGGCTTCAGCGGTCCCGGGCGACGTCGCTGTCGTCGAGCGGGTAGGCGATCCACGTGCCGTCGGCTGGTTCGCCGTTCTCGTCCTGCGGTTCGTTCAGGCACGTGTACACCTCGTCGTGTCCATCGTGGAGGACGACGTACGCGCCGTGGTGCAGCAGCAGGTGCTGCCGCTCGATGTCGGCCATGGTCTGCGGATGGCGAAGTCGGATGCCGCCGCTCTCGTCGCGGTCGGTCAGGTCGGCAAAGATCCTGATCATCCGCTCGCACGGCACATAGGTGTGGTACTGGCCGTCACCGGCCTTGTCCCACATGATCGCTTCGCAGTTCGGGCAGGAGTGCAGGCGGCTCAGCGCGGCCTGGCGCAACTGCCTGATCTCCCACTCTTCCGTCGTGGTTGCTTCCGCGTACAGCAGTCTGTCAGTTGCCCAATCGGGAAGACCCGGAATCCGTCGTCGGGAATCGGTGACAGGTTGTGGATGTATCCGCAGCGGCAGGCCAGTTTTGGCATGGCCACATGATCGCCTTCCCGGTCTGCGTCACGCGACCCCGATGCACACCCGCTCCCGGGGCTGGCCGTTGCCGTTTGGGCCACGATTCGTGAGGAACGGTGACCGCCCGCGCCCCCGCCGCGGCCCGTGCGCACGGGCGCACCGGGGCCGGTAAAGGACCGGCAGCGTTGAAGCCGCGGAATGTGCGGCGCGACCTCAGCGCGCATCCTCGTCGTCGAAGATGGCGGTCAAGCGTGGCAGGAGGCGGCGCATCCGCTGTTCGTCGTCGAAGTCGAAGCACTCTCCTGCTGGCCGAGGCGGCAGATACTCACCCTTGTCCGGCAGCGCTGCCCAGAAGGCCTCCTCGTCCGCGGCCGCTGTTGGCGCCACGTAGAGGACCTCCTCGCAGCCGAGGTCACCGGCGTCCACCTCGACGACGTCGGCGAGCGAGTCGGGGTCGGCGAGTGTCGCCTCCCACCGCATTCGACCCTGCGCCATCAGCCAGCCGAGGAAGTACTCGAAGCCGTCATCGGACGCGCCGCCGTTGATGAGATCCGCGGCGGCCTACAGGTCCCAGCGATAGGCATCCCGCCTGAACAGCTCATCCTGTACCCCGCGGAAGGCCACCAGCTCGGCGAGCGGAAGACCCCGTAACACCTCGACGAGCGACGCAGGCACGTCGCCGACGTCGTCCACCCTCGCGCGCGGCATCGACGATCTCCCAGAATCGATCTCTGTCCACCTCGGCATTCGGCCTGTGCGCCGCGGCCGGCATCGTCCCGCCCTCCACCCGAGTCGAAGATCAGCCGCGCGCTCATCGGACAGGAACAGGAAGCCTTGACCTCGCCGTGCTGGTCACCAGTTGTCACGTACACGGGCTGACCGCCGCGCACCATCGGCGGCATTTCCGCACATCCAATCATGGTGTTGGTGCTTGGGGGTCACGCTCGCCAACCGTTGGAGGGAGCGGTGGTGGAGGGATGTTCCTGCCAGGCGCAGGGACGCGTGGGCTGACGTAGCCAGGTTTCACCGACCTTGCCCTCGTCCCAGGGCGACGAACCGAGCCCTATATGCTCGCGCCGCTTCGATGACAACGGGGAGGTACGAAGCGGTGCGGATTTTCATGGTTGCAGGGGTTGCCGCGGCGGTGCTGGCACTGGGCGCAGGGTGTGCGGACGAGGGCGGGGCGACCGATGCGGGGGCGTCCGCGGCGGCCACGACTGCAGCGGCGTCGCCGTCGGTGGCGGGTGGGGAGGCCGCTTGCGAGCCGATCAAGGCGTTGCAGGTGCAGTACTTCGACAAGGTCATCGCCGCGCTGCAGAAGGCTGGGCAGGCCGCCCAGAGCGGTGACTCAGCCGGCGGCGCCGCGGCACTCGCGGACGCCCGGAAGCTTGCCACCGAGTGGGCCGGCAAGCTCGAGCCGGCGGCGGGCCAGGTCAGTGACCCGGAGTTGAGATCGGCAGTGTCGCAGTTCCTGGGTCAGCTCAAGCAGTTCGGCACCGGCCAGGCGAACATCGCCCAGATCCAGACGGCCGCGCCGGCCCTGACCTCCGTGCTGCTCAAGGTGTGCCCATAGGGCTGACCAATCTGGTCGGGTGCGCGCATATCAAGCAGTTCAGCGCGCCGGTCGCCGCGTGACCTCATCACGCGGCGTAACGGACGCGGTCAACTCGCGTTCACCCTCGGCGGCATGTGCGGAACGTGATCGCGGCGCTCTACGACTACTGGAGCGCGCACCCGATCGGCCGGTCGCTGTCCAGATGACCTTGACTAGGACGGCACCGGGGACGGGCGGGCGCCCACCCCCGGTGCCACGCTGACTGTGCGTCGTTTGCCGGGTCCTACTTGTCGGCTGGCGCGTACACCAACTCGAGGACTCCGGACGGGAAGGCCGTGCTTTTCACCAGCCGCAGGTTCAAGGGCTTATCCAGCTCGGGGAACAGCGGCGCGCCCTTGCCCGTGACGGCGGGCAGCACCCACAGCCTGTACTCGTCGACCACGCCGAGCTTGATCAGGGAGTGCATGAACCTGGTGCCGCCGGCGGCGACGAGGTCCTTGCCGGGCTCGGCCTTGAGCTTGGCAATCTCCTCGGCCGTGTCACCGCTGGCGATCCGGGTCTCGCGCCATTCGTCGGCGGATTTCAGGGTGCGGGAGAACACGACCTTGGGGATGTCGTTCATGGCCTTGGCGGAGGGGTGGTCGGAGGTGGGCCAGAATCCGGCCATGGCCTCGTAGGAGTTCCGCCCCATGAGGAAGGCCCCAGCCTCCCACAGCTGGCTGACAAAGTACTCCTCCTGCTTGGGGTCGTCGACGCTCATCATGACGTCCCGGATTCCGTTGTCCGCGTCGGCGCTCTTGCCGTCGAGCGAGACGTAGAAACCCAGAATCAACTTCCGCATCCCAATCCTCCATGTGTTTCTTGGCGCGCTGGGACAGTCCCAACTCCGGCCCACGGCCCCTTGGGGCCGCTTACCTAGTTCTCGAGATCATGGTCAAGCCGACCGCCGTATCATGACCGCCGGATTCCCCGCGAAGGTCGATCGTGCGGTCCACGTCGCTGCCACGCGGCCGACGCAAGCCAGGACCACCTAGCCGACTCGATTCGACACGCCCCCCCCCGAGATCTCCTGGTGTCACCAGCCGTGCGCGCAGTTGCCCTGCGCTTGGTATGACCGATTTGAGATCCTATGGAAGCGGCTGGCCAGGTGCCTCCGCCCGCAGACCGATATTTTGTCTCCGACTTCCGAATGAGGGCGGGCAGCAAATCAGCCGGAGGTGTCAGCACATGATCACGTGAACGCTCATCGGCTTGAGTGCGCGCTGGCCGCCTGGCCGGGCACCCTCTTCGCAACGTGTCCGTCACGGCCGGCCGCCATTCACCCGGTGACGGGTGGCATGTCGATGAGACGTGCGTCAGGGTCAACGGGGTGTGGCGGTACGTGTACCGGGCGGTCGATCAGTACGGGCAGGTCATCGACGTGTTGGTGTCGGCGCGCCGTGATGCCGACGGGGCCCGGCGGTTCTTCCGGCGGGTGCTGTCGACGTTGAAGGTCAAGCCCACCAAGGTGGTCACTGACGCCGCCGCGGTCTACCCCGGCGTGCTGGGTTGAGCTGATTTCGCAGGCGTGGCACCACGTCGAACGGTATGCCAACAACCCGATCGAGGCTGGTCACAGCCAGCTGAAACGCCGGTTGAGATCGATGCGCGGACTACGAACGGGCAAGACAGCTCAGGTGGTCATCGCTGGACACGCGTTCATGCAGAACCTCCGCCGCGGACGCTACGAGCTCGCAGTCGACGCCCCACCGGCAGTGCTGGTGTCTGCGGCGTTCGCCGGGCTCGCCCTGGCGATTTGACCTTGGGACCCGACGCGGGCGGGGAGTTTGGGCGCGTCCGTCGATCCCACAACGCAACGGCGCCCGAAATGGCTCCAGGCAAGGATCCGCAGCGCCCCGGACAGCTTGGCCGTCGGCGGCGCGAAGTGCTCCGCCGGCCCGCCCGCGAGCACACCGGCGCCGTAGGTGTCGTCATCTTCATGGGCGCAGCCGGCGGCCAGCGCCATGCCGGCGACTGCCGCGCCACCGACGAGCTGGCGGCGGCTCAGCCGCGCGGACAGCAGATTGGATGAGATCACACCCTTCTGTTGCCACAGCGGCCAGATCGTTTACCGGCCGGAGCCGTCCAGCCGTCACCGGCCGTCGGTTCAGGGACGCACGCAAAAGGAAGGACTCTTTACAGTAAGCCAAGTTTGCGATATGAAAAAAGTCCGCCAATTCGATCCAGGTCCATGTCCCACCAACACCCCTCAGGAGCAGCCTCATGGACAGACGACGATCTGGGTACCTACGCCGGGTTCTCGTCGCGGCCGCCACCGCCGTGCTCGGCACCGTCATCCTCGTCCCGGGCGCCGCATCCGCCGCGGGCACGGGTGCGATCACCGGCTACGGCGGCAAGTGTGTCGACGTCGCCTCGGCCAACAGCACGAACGGCACCCAGGTGCAGCTGTGGACGTGCAACGGTACCAACGCGCAGAGCTGGACCGTGGGCACCGACGGCACCATCCGGGCCCTCGGCAAGTGCCTGGACGTCTCCGGTGGCTCCACGGCGAACGGGGCCAAGGTCCAGCTCTGGGACTGCAACGGCACCGGCGCCCAGCAGTGGGTCGCCAACGCGGCCCGCGACATCGTCAACCCCCAGGCCAACAAGTGCCTCGACGCTACCGGCGTGAGCTCCGCCGACGGTACTCCGCTGCAGATCTGGGACTGCGGCGGTGGCGCCAACCAGAAGTGGAACGTCCCCGGCGGTGGTGGCGGCGGCGGTACGAGCGGGTTCGTGGTCAGCGAGGCCCAGTTCAACCAGATGTTCCCGAGCCGGAACTCGTTCTACACGTACGCCGGGCTGACCGATGCCATGAAGAAGTACCCCGCGTTCGCCACCACCGGCAGCGACACGGTCCGCAAGCAGGAGGCCGCGGCCTTCCTGGCCAACGTCGGCCACGAGACCGGCGGGCTCGTCTACATCAACGAGATCAACACCGCCAACTGGCCGCACTACTGCGACTGGAGCCAGCCCTACGGCTGCCCGGCCGGGCAGTCCGCGTACCACGGTCGCGGCCCGATCCAGCTCAGCTGGAACTTCAACTACAAGGCGGCCGGCGACGCGCTCGGCGTCAACCTGCTCAACAACCCGGACCTGGTGGCCACGAACTCGTCGATCTCCTGGCAGACCGGCCTGTGGTACTGGATGACCGGCACCGGCGGCGCGGGCACCACGTCGCACAACGCGATGGTGAACGGGCAGGGCTTCGGCACCACCATCCGGGCCATCAACAGCATCGAGTGCAATGGCGGCAACCCGGCGCAGGTGCAGAGCCGGGTCAACCTCTACAACCAGTTCGTCGGCATCCTGGGCGTGCCCGCGGGCGGCAACCTCTACTGCTGACGCGGACGAGCACTATCATCGGACGGACCGGTCACGCCCGCGGCGCGACCGGTCCGTCGCATCGGCGACGAAGCACGCGCCGGGCCGGCTCGACCCGGTGCAGGACGCGTGTGTTCCGGCGTCCGTTCGCCGAAGGCGCAGACGGCGGGGCATGGATCGCATCAACGACGCCGTCGTCCTGTTCCGGAGCCAGGGTTGTCACGACATGCACGATGACGTTCGGCTCATTCAAACGCCGGGCAGTTCGAGGTGACATACCTCCTCAAGGTCACGTGCCCGCTCATGGCAGGTCCCGCGCGGCTGCCGACATGGAGATTGTCATGCTTCGTGGCGGCGGTCCGGCGCGTCGAACCACGGCCGCGCTGCTCGCACGTACCGACGAGCGGACGCTGTGTCGCTGAGGCCGATGCCCGTAATCGTCTAGATCGGACCGGGTCGAAGTCCGTCGCAGGCAATCTCGATCATGCGTTGTTGGGCGGTCGCATCGCCGGCGCGGGCGATGCAGCCGGCGATGAGGGCTTTGACGTCGGCGTTGTCGGCGTCGCCACGGACCGCTCCGGCCTGTTGAGCTCGGGTGAGGAGACCCGTCAGGGCCGCGTTGAAGTCGCGGATGGCCGTGGACGCTGCGGTCTCGAGGTCGACGCCGGCGCCGATGAGGGCATCACCGACGGCGTGATCGGCGGCGCTCTGACGCACCAGGTGCGCGAAGAAGGAGAAGAACGCTGTTGTCGGGTGTTCCCGGGCGGCGATTTCTTCCGCGCTGTGGACGAGTTGCTTGATCCGGTGCAGTGCGACCGCCAGGAACAGCGCCCCCTTGGTGGGGTAGTGCCGGGTGACGGTGCCGGTGCTGACACCGGCCCGGCGGGCGATCTCGCGGATCGAGACCGAGACACCGTGCGCCGCGAAGGCGTCGAAGGCCACCTCCAGTACTCGTGCCTGATTGCGTCTGCCGTCGGCGCGCTGGGGCCTGGACGGCTCCGCGATCGCGTCGAGGTGGGTGGCATCCGGGTTATGGTCCGATGGTGGCATCGCTGTGATCGTAGGCTGTGCCGCGCCGACATCCCGTCGCGCGTTCGGCGATGCCGGCACGGATTCAGGTTCGTTCAGCCGTGCAGTGGCCGGGACCCGCTGATTTCGTACCGCACGACCTCCACGCTGCGCACGTCAGGCACCGCGGGCGCCGACTGTGCGATGCCGGCCAGGTGCGTGGTGAGGTGCGCCTCGGACTCCCACCGCTCGTAGATGTTGACCCGGTCCGGCTCGATCGGGTCGGCCGCCACCACGTAGTCGAGGCATCCCGGCGTGGTTCGGACGTGACGAAGGACCGGGGCGAGGCTTTCGAGAAGTGCGCCTCGGCGTTCGGGATCGACGTAGCCGGTCCCGGCAACGATCAGCATGACTGGCCTCCAGGGTTGACGTCTCGCTATCTCCGGGGCACTGTAGCAGCTAAACGGCACATGCGTGCCGGATAAGTTGATCTTCTGCTGATAGGAGCACCCATGCGATTGGCGGTCTTCGGCGCGACCGGCCGAGCCGGCCGGGTCGTCGTCGACCACGCCCTGCGAGGCGACCACGAGGTCTGCACACTCGCCCGCGACCCGGCCCGACTCCGTCCACGCGCCGGGCTTCGCGTCGTCGGCGGCGACGTACGCGATCCGGCGGCGGTGGCCGAGACGCTTGAGGGCGCCGACGCGGTCATCAGCACGTTGGGCAGGCGGCGGCAAGATGGCGACGTCTGCACCGACGGCATCCGCACGGTGCTCTCCGCCGCAGCCGGCAACGTGCCCCGTCGCCTCATTGTCCTGAGCAACTACGGGGTTGCGGACAGCCGCCGCCGCACCGCGTACGTCGCCGTGTCGTGGCTGCTCGAACGGGCCGTTCTTCGCGACAAGGAACACATGGAGGCGCTGCTGCGGGACAGCAACGCCGACTGGACCATCGTGCGCGCACCGGTACTCACCAACGGACCCCGAACCGGCCGCTACCGCACCGGCGTCGACCTCCAACTTTCCTTTACCGCCAAGGTCTCCCGCGCCGACCTCGCGGAATTCATCCTCACCGAGCTACGCGACAACGTGCACATACGTCAATCCGTCACCATCACCTCGTAAGACGATGCCGACGACCGCCTGGCCGCCAGGCCCGCACGCGCCACGGCGGGCCGATGCACTCATCTGTCATGCGACGCCCCGCCGCGACGACGAGTTCATCCGCCGCCGGCTGGGCCGACGTGTACGTCCGGCGGCCGTACGGTGATGTGGCAGCCCTTGCAGCGTTCACAGAGATCATCGCCGCGGAGACGGACACCCCGCCCAGTGAACCCGGGCGCTGACCGCGTCGTGCCGGACGCTCACGCGGGCCATGCCGCGTGAGCGGCTGCGCTCACCCGTGCGTGATGCGTTCCCACCAGCTCGGTGGTTCGAGCGCGTCGGTGGCGTGCACGGCCGTGGTCGCGGCAGTGGCCAAGGCGGTGAACTTGAGCGTGCCGGCACCGGTGCCCGCCGCGATGCGGCTCGGCAAGGCGCCCACCGTGTCGATCCGGTACGTCAGGCCGGGCCAGCCGACCACGTCCACGTCGCCGGTCGCGGCGAGAGGGGTGCTCCTGCCCGTCGGTCCCCGGAGGGTCGCCACGACCTCGCCGGCGTGCACGGCCTTGTACTTGTGCAGCAGGCCGCTGCTGGCCTGTATCAGGCGACGGCTGGCCTCGAAGGCGTCGGCCGGGCTCGGGCCGGGAGCGAGCACGGCACCGATGACCCTGAACCGTTGCCCCTCCGCGGAGAACTCGGCCGCGAAGAGCAGGCAGCCGCCGGCCTCGTCGGTGAAGCCTGTCTTGATGCCCACGAGCCCGTCCTTGCCGAGCTGGGTGTTGACGTTCTCGACCTGCCCGACCACGGGCAGCGTGGCCTTCGGCATCGCCACGATCTGCGCCAGCACCGGCACCTGCATCGCCACCCGGGCCAGGGTGACCTGGTCGGCGGCGGTGCTGACGGTGGTCGGATCGAGCCCGGACGGGTCGGTGTACTTCGTATCGGCCATCCCGAGCTGGGCCGCGGCCTGGTTCATCTTCGTGACGAACGCGTCGCTGCTGCCGGCGTCCCACCGGGCGAGGATGTGGGCGACGTTGTTGGCCGAGGGCAGCAGCAGGGCCTCGAGGGCCTGCCGTTCGGTGAGCACCTCACCGGCGACCACCCGGACCACCGACTGGCCGGAGGCGAGCTGGGCCGGGTATGCGGCGGCCTCCTCCGGCGAGACGATCAGCGTGGGGCCGTTCTCGTCGAGGCGCAGGGGATGATCCCGCAGGATCACGTACGCGGTCATCACCTTGGTGACGCTGGCGATCGGCACGGGCCGCGACGCACCGGAGCCGCCCACCCGGCCGAGTCCGTCGATCTCGACCGTCGCCTGACCGGCCTGCGGCCACGGCAACACCGGCGCAGCGCCCGGGATCGTGTACGTCTGCGGCAAGGTCTGCTTGATCTGCGGCGCCGGCACGGTACGGGTGAGCCTGAAGGTGACGAACCCGCCGACGGCGAGCGCGACGACCGCCGCGGCCACGGTCAGCCACAGCCGCAGCCCCTGACGACGAACCGGCGACGGCGCAACCACCGGCTCAACACTGATCTTGGTCAACCGAACCCCCCACGGCGGATCGCTCGAAGGTCAAGCCGTGGCACGAACACGGCAAGCCGCCGCTACCCAGTGCGACCGCCGGCTAACGTCCGAAACGCTCGATCGACTCCAGGCGGCCGGGAAGCTGGCAGCGATCCTCCGCTCACCAGCTACCGCCCGCCGTCCTGTACATCAGGCCGGCTGGAGCGGCGTACGGAGCGCAACGTTCACGGGTACAGTCGGGCCATCGCGTGGATCGTGTCGGTCATGTGGGCGATGAGTTCCGCAGGGGCGAGGACCTGAGCGTTCGCGCCGAGCTGGAGCAGACCGGCGGCGGCATGGCCCACGCTCTCCAATGGGATGGTGACGCGCTGCCAGCCGTCCGGGTCGGCGGGCGTGAGCGTTCGCAGCGCCAGCCGGCTTGCCTTCGGGCCAAGGACGTCGGGCAGGGCAGCAAGCCCGGCGGGTGACAGCCGCACGACGGCGACGTCCGCGATTTCGGCCCGCTCGTACCGTTCGACGTTTGCCCGCCAGAACTCGGCCAGATCGAAGCCATCCGGCCGGGCGAACGTCTCTGGTAGCGGCCGCAGATCCACGATGGACGCGACCCGGTAGGTGCGCGGTTCGCCAGTCCCGTCGGCGATCAGGTACCAGACCCCGGCCTTGAGGACCAGGCCCAACGGGTGCAGCCGCCGGGTGACCTCGCCGGGTTCGGGTGCCCACCGCCGGTACCGGATCTCGACTGCCTGGTCCTGCCAGAGCGCCTCGGCGGCGGCGGTCAGGTGCGGCACGACGTCCGGATCCCGGTACCACCCCGGTGCGTCGAGGTGGAATCGCTGCCGGATCCGCATCGACGCTTCCCGGTACGGGGTCGGCAACGCCGCCATCAGCTTGAGCTCGGCGGCGGCCAGCTGGGCACCGAAACCCAGCTCCGCGGCCGGCTGCGGTATGCCGGTCAAGGACAGCGACTCGGCCTCGCCGGCGGTCAGCCCGGTAAGCCGGGTGCGGTACCCCTCCATCAGCTGGTAGCCGCCGGTGGGGCCGGGCTCGGCATAGATCGGCACGCCTGCCGCGGCGAGCGCCTCGACGTCGCGGTACACGGTCCGCGGGGTGACTCCGAGCTCCGCAGCGAGTCGTGCCGCGCTCATCCGGCCGCGGTTCTGCAGCAGTAGGAGCAGGGACAACAGTCGACTGGCACGCACCGGGGACAGTCTGCCAGGCCACTGACAGAAGATGTCAGGGGTACTCCCACATGATCGTCCACATGAACGACTTCGACTTCCTCATCGGTTCGTGGAACGTGGTCAACCGGCGCCTCACCACCCTCTTCACCGGCAGCGACGATTGGGAGCACTTCCCGGGTACCTCGACCTGCCAGCACATCTTCGGCGGCAGCGGCAACACTGAAGAGATCATCTTCCCGACGCTGGGCAGCCGCGGCTTCACGTTGCGCCTGTTCGACGTCGAGCGCGAAGAGTGGTCGATCTACTGGGCCAGCAGCCGAACCGGACTGCTCTACCCGCCGGTGGTGGGCACGTTCAGCGATGGTCGCGGCGACTTCTACGGCGACGACACGCACGACGGCAAGCCGATCAAGGCTCACTTCATCTGGTCAGACATCACTCCCACCTCGGCACGGTGGGAGCAGGAGTTCTCCGCCGACGGCGGACAGACGTGGGAACCCAACTGGACCATGGAGCTCACCCGCGCATGACCTACGGCCCGGCGACCACCATCCGGCGACTACCTGCATATCAAACAGATGCGGGCGCCTCGGCTTGTCCGGTCAGGACGCCGGCAACGCGGGAAACGTTGGATTGCGCTTGCTCTTTCCATCCTTGGCGGTGCGACCGTCTCGTTCACCGTGGCGTCCTATGCACCGTGGCGGTTCGTCGCGTCTATCCCGCTCGAGAAGCCATCGCGGGTTACGTTCCCGACGCCACAGCCCGCTGCGGCAGATGTGCGCACGCGGGTCGATGCTCGGTGCGCTGGCTGTCTGCAGGGCGGGGTTAGGGTTCGCACGTGGATTTTGCGGAGTTCGACATGCTGGCCGAGCCGTTGCGGCAGAGGTCGGCCCGGGAGCAGGCCCGGCATGGTTTTGCGCTGGTCGATGGGCTCGTCTCCACGCCTGAGGTGATCGCGCTCGTTGAGGGCCGGATGGGCATCGTCCTTCCGGACAAATACAAGGTGTTCATGACGCGATACGGCGGTGGCCGGTTCGGTTTCGTCGAGCTGTTCCCGCTCGTTGAGCCGGGCAAGCCGGCCAGGTACGGCGATGTCTGGTCGGAGTACGAGGAATGGTTCCCCGAGGGTGACTTCGTCGCCGTGGCGGCGGTGGGCACCGGCGACTACTGGGGGTTCCCGGTCACCGAAGGGCGCTGTGACGAGCAGGTCTGGTTCCATTTCCACGACCAGGACGATCACAAGCCGGTGGCCGCGGACTTCCTGGAGTTCATCGCCGAACAAGGGCTGAAGAGTCCTGCCGATCGCGTCATGGAACGCCGCGCTCTCGACGATCGCCGTTCTTGATGATCAGGCGCGCAACGTTCGGCACGACCGGAGGCCCCAGCGCGCCGCGCCAATTGCCGTTGGCAACGACCCGTTCCGGCACGAAGCGCGCAGCGGCAGATCCGGACAGCGGTTCTTGCGTGTCACCTAGCTCGGCGTACGAACGCTGGAGCGTCGGGATCGTACTGGTCGGGGGAGGTGCGCCGGCGTGCGGCTGGCTGGTGAAGGCACTAGCTGAGCCAGCGTTGAACCCAGCGATCTGTCTCGACTCGCTGCATCCGACGCAGGCGCGAGTGCAGCCCCGCAAGGTCGTACCGGCGGACCACGGCGACGCCATGTGACCGCAACAACGGGTCGGGATCGTCCAGCAGCCTGCCGGCTTCATCCTCAAGTACGTGCTGCGGGACGCCCGTCGCCATGACCTCCCAGGCCAGGTGGTACGCCGCGCAACGGCGCTGTTCGACATCGGGACTGGACAACTCCGGTGCGACATCAGCGAAGGTCAGTCTGCGGAGTTCGGCAAGGGCTCGCAGGTCCGGTCGTGGTCGCGATCTGGCGTACCGCGCGACCGCGTCGGCCGCCGCCTCCGCGTTGTCCAGCCGGCGGTAGCGGTCGCGGGGCGGCCACTGCAGCAGAAACAACAACTGTGCCCGAACCCCGGCGTCCTCGTCGCTGCTCACGGCCTCGGCCACGGCTGTCCAGCCCCGGTCGCTGACCGCCGCCAGCTGCAGCAGCGACTCGCCGGCGCGGGCACGCCGCTGCGGTGATGCATCGCCAGCGAGTACCGCGACCAGAGCCGGTTCATCGAGCGGAAGCCGCTCCCCGAACCAGTCGACGTCGTACCCCGCAACGGCTTCGTCCAGCCAACGCTCGTACCAGGCGAGGAAGTCGGCGTCCTCGGCCACGTACGGGCCGACCGGTCCCTCGATGTCAAGGTTGAACAGCCGTCCTCTGGCCGGCCCGGTCACGACCAACTGTGTGCACAGCGAGCACCCGTGCCACGCGATCCGCAGCGTGCCCCGCAGGAACACCCGATCCGGGCCGGGCGGATCTTCGTACCGCTGTTCCCAATCGCCGAAGTACCGCGGTCCGGGAAGATACGGACTGGGCAGGGCCAGGTGCCCTGGCTGGCACCCCTCGTCACAGGAGTCCAGTAGCCGTAGCATGCCACCGCCAGGCCCCGCTCCGCCGTCGCCCAACTCCGTGACGAACAACCGGTACGCTGCGGGAAGCGCGACCTCGTGACGCTCCTCCCAATCGACCACAGCCGCCTCAGCAACAGGCGCACCGAGGTCGAACCTGTGCCCATCCACACCGAAGGCGTCCGGCAACGTCGGCAAGGCGCGCGCCGCCACCAGTTTGGCGGCGATTCGCTCCAGCCGGACATGATCAGTATCAGACACCGGCACAGCTTAAGACGCACTGGACCCCGCTCACCGGACGCGCGCTCATCGGCAGTGTTTCGACGCTGCCGCTTCGTTGTGGCTACGGCTGCGGGTACGTCTTCAGCAGCCGGGCCGCCTCGGCGCGCAGCTCCGCTCGGGTGAGACCGCCGCCGAACATCGAGTCGGCGACCCGGTCCAGGAACCGGATGAACTCGTCGGCGCCCGCCGGTGGCCGGCCGGGCAACGGCCGGAGGCGGCCGCGCTTGCGGGCGTTCCACTCCTGGATCACCCGCACGCTGGCGTCGTCGGCGCGCTGCCAGCACTCCCACCAGTCGAGGTCGTCGAGTTCGACGGCCGGGTACACCGTCTCCACCGGCATGAGTCCGAGTGCCTGCACCAGCCCGTCCAAGGCCGTCTCGTTGGTGTGGGTGCCGATCGCCTCGGCGATCCGTGGCGCGGTGGTGTCGAGGCCGGCATGGGCGGCCCAGTCGGCCAGGTGGTCCGCCAGGCCGGGCAGGTCGTTCGCCGGCACGTCGACGCCGGCGGGCAGCGGCACCGTGGAGTCGTCGTGGTGATCGAAGATGCAGTGCTTGTCGTTGTCCGCGGCCCGGGCGAAGTGCGCCAGCCACAGCCGGCCGTCGGGGGTCGCGCCGCCGTACTGCAGGCAGTAGCTCTCCTTGATCTCCACCGCCAGCACCGGCGCGCCGGTGGCGCTCGCCAGCGGCACGGGCCCGCCGTGGATGGCCGGCCACTCGTGATGCATCGGCGTCATGAGGCCGGCCAGCTGCCACCCCTCCTGGTGCCGGGTGATGAGCATGCACCGGCTGCCGAACGCCGACCGCATGCCGGGAACGTGCGGCAGCGGCGTCGCCGACCGGGCCAGTACATAGGTGCCGTAGAAGGCCATTCAGCGCCCCGGTGCCTGGTCGAAGTGGGTCGTGAAGAACCCGATCGGGTCGCGGTGCAGGTCGTCGGCGATGGCCTGGACGGCGGCACGCGCCACTGCCGGCTTCGCGTCGACAAGCTCCGGCCGGACATGATCGACTTCAGGCACCGGCCCAGCTTAGGAGCATGCTGTGCGCTGCTCAATGGGCAAACGCACATCGGCATGTCTGCGCACCGGATGGCGCAGGACGCCCGTCACACCGAGTGATGGGCCTACGCGCTCGGTCGGCAGCAGATCCGGAAACGTGATCAAGCGGTCGGGGTGGCCTCTGTTATCCGGTTGGCGTTCTCGGAGAAGGCCTCGAGACTAAGGACCATGTTGGACTGGCGCTGTCCCGGCTGCGGCGTACATTGCCGGACAAGTCTTCCTGACCGCGTCAACACGGTGTACAGCTTCTGTGCCGCCGCCGTGACCTGGGAGCGGCTGCCGGCCAGCACGCAGACGATGATCGACGACGCCATCCGTCGCGGCAACATACCGGGCCTCCTTGCGATGCGTGCAGCCGATCCGCCCATCAAGTTGCCCCACGCGGCGGACGTACTCGCGCTCCGGCACAGAGCAGGCATCCACCACGACGCCTCACGCTGACAGCTTCGGGCTCCATGAACCGACCGGAGCGCCAGCCGCCGGGGCATGCCGCAGGTCGGGCGACGAGCGCCTCGCGGCATGTGCGGCAACGTGGCTATGTGGTCAGGACGGAGATTTGTGTCTATCCGCTTGGCGATCGAAGGTGTGAGCCCGGAACTGAGGAGCCATGTTGGACTGGCTCCGTCCGCGCTGCGCCGAACGCTGCTGGACCAGCCGTCCTGACCGCGTCAACATGCTGTGCAGTCTGTGCGCCGCCAGCCTGTCCGGGCAGCGGCAGCTCTTGGTGGTCGCCTGGTGATGCGCCAGTCTGCTGGTGATGCGGGTACGGTGCCCTCGTGAGTGACGCCTACACCGTCTTCTGGCGGCAGGACTGCTGGCAGCGGGCGGTCACTGTCCCTCGGCCGCTGGAGGTGTTGTTTGGCGGCCCGCATTTATCGGAGCCGAGCTTCCGCCGGGCCGCGGTGCAGGCAGGCGACCTGCTCTACCCGATCGGCGTGCATCGTCAGGTGCTGTTCGTGTTCGGCCGGATGCGGGTCCGGGAGATCCGGACGGTTGACGACGCGCGGCTGCAGGAACTGTTCGATCGGTATCCGGCCTGGCGGTTTCTGGCATCGACCTGCACTGACGAGGTGATCCTCGGCAACGAGGGCACCCACCCGCACGCGCGTCGAGCCGTTCCCGGGGAGATCGTCAAGACACTCACCTACCTACCGCGGCGCGGGCCTCGCCCAGTCAAACACGTCACCGAAGACGGGTTGCTGACTAAGGTCATCAGTGTGCAGGGCATCTTCCGTATCGCGCCGGCTTCTGCGGCCGACCTCGACGCCGTCCTCGAGGGCCCATCTCCTGAGCGACGCGCAACGGCGATCGTGCCGCCGCCGTCCGACGGCCAGCAGACGCTGTTCTGACCACGCGCCGGTTCGCACCCAACCACGAACTCGGCGCACCTGAATGACCGAGCGCGGATCGCGGCTATGAGCGGATGCTGAGCTTCCACGCCCCATGCGCCGTGGATCGAGCCGCCATCCGGGCGCCGTCGGCGTGTGGCTGGGACAAGGTTCCGGATGCGGTGACGACGCATCTGTATCCGGGTTGTGCCCGGCGGTGGCGATCTTCCCTCATACCTTCGCACCCGATATATTGGCTCGCGTGGAGACCCCGCTGCGAGAGCCCACGTTCTTGATCCTCACTGCCCTGGCCGGTGAGCCTCTGCATGGGTACGGCTTGATCGCCGAGGTGGACCGGCTGTCCGGCGGCCGCGTCTCGCTGCGGCCCGGCACGCTGTACGGTGCGCTCGACCGGTTGGTCGACGCCGGCCTGGTGCGCATTGACCACGAGGAGATCGTCGAAGGCCGGTTGCGCCGCTACTACCAGCTCACCGAGTCCGGCGGTGAGGTGCTGGCCGCCGAAACCGAACGCATGCGCCGCAACGTCGATGCCGCAACCGTCCGGCTGCGTGCCATCCAGGCTGCGCCCCGCCTCAGTGGAGGGGTCGCATGAGCCCGGCGGAACGCCGGCATGATCGCCCGGAAGGGCAGGACCAGGGAGGCCCGACCATGACCGATCTGGAACGCCGCTATGCGCGCTGGACGGCGCTGTTCTATCCGGCCGGTTATCGGCGGGAGCGTGGTTCGGAGCTGGTGGACACCTACCTGTCCCTGGCCGCGCCCGACCGTAAGAGGCCCTCGGCCGCCGACGTCGCGGACCTCGCGGTCGGTGGGCTGCGCCAGCACCTGCGGGTCGCGCAAGGCCTCGGTCCCGGTTTCCGGCTCGCCGGCGTGCTCGCGCTGGCCACGCTGGCCGCGTTCGCGACCGGGTGGGCGATTTTCGAGGCGGTGGTGCCCTGGGCGCCGTGGTTTCCGTATCGCGGGCCTTTCTTGTCGTCGCTCGGCGTCCCGGTGTGGGCAGCCTGGTTGCTGGCCGTCGTCGTGCACGTTGTCGCGCCCGGCCGGTGGTTCCGGTGGGCGGTCGGCCTCGCCGTGTTGGTGACTGCGGGAAGCGTCGTGCTGGCTGCGATGCCGACCGGAATGCACCGGCCGCCGCTGCTCGTGCTGCTGCCCCAGGTCGTGCTCGGTGTCGTCGCGCTCGGCGCGGCCGGGCCGCAGCCCCGGTGGGTTCGGCTGATACCGCTCGCCGCCGCGGCAGCGAGCGTGCCGGTCGCCGCCAGCACCGCGCCGCGCTTCGTCTTCTTCGGCGACTTTTACTACGCAGCTGCCCCGACAGCATTGCCTGCCGCTGCGGTGACGCTGCTGATCGTCGGGGCGCTGCTCGCGTTCGGCCTGGCCGCCCGGCACGACTACCGCGGCGTCTGGGCGCTGCTGATCCTGCTCACACCGATCGGAATGCTGGCATTGAACTCGCTCGGTGCGATGCTCGACGGCAGCGGCGCCGGCAGGCCCGTCACCCCGCCGTGGTCATCCATGGTGGCCGCGTCAGTGCTGGTACTGATGGTCGGCCTGGTTTCGATGCCGCTGGCCATCGCGGCGCGGGGTCGACTGTCGTCAGGTGGCCGGCCGTTCCACACCGACGCGGGTCGTTGCCCGACGTGCGGCGCGCGCTCAGAGTCGGCGTAGGTTCCGGCTCCGGACGGCGGTCCCGAACCACGACCGGGCACGGATTCGCGACTCAGCGCCGACCGAGTACACGCACATCGGCGGAGTCGGTTCAGTGAGCGCCGGACCGTTCCCGTGCCGGCGCGCCACATATGGAGAGCCACACCGGCCCGGCCATCCGCCGGGGTTCAGGCTCAGCCGGTGCCGTTCTGCACCGGATAGTGGATGACGACCGCACCACCGGTGGCGTAGTTGGCGACATCGGCGGTCACCTGCCGGCCCTGCGGAGACGCCCTCGCCGCGGTCATTGCCGCAGCGTCGGCGAACTCGGCTTCGAAGACCGCGAAGTACGGCGTCTGACCCTGCGTCGCTGCCACGTCGAAGCTGTAGCGCCACGCGAGCAGGCCGGGCAGGCGCGTGACCAGCGGGAGGTGGTTGGTCACGTAGTAGTCGCGGAATTGGTCGGGATCGGTGGGTGTGGGATACAGGACAACCAGCTTGTGCATGACAACCTCCGTTTACACGATCCAGTCGGTGATGAGGGGGATGGCGTCGGTGAGGGTGTCAGCGCGGTGGTGTGCGTTCGGCCTGAGGTGACGACGCCCCACGGGCCGGCGGCCGTGGGTGTATGACCAGATCAGGTCTGGATCGAGGTTGCGGTGGTCTGCCCATCGGCTCCAGATCCGGCGGTACGCGGGGTACGAATCGACGAGCACGCCGTCGACGTCGAACAACACCGCCTTGTAGACGCCTCACAAGGCCACCTCTGCCGCTTCGGAAATCGAATCACCTCACCGGACGCTAGTGTATCGAAGATCGAAGCATCAAGAGGGGCGGCGCAGGCGATGACGGCACCCAGGCCAGGCCGGCCCGTGCGCGGATCGAGCACCGGGCGACCCCTCATGGCCGCCCTCGACCTCTTCGGCCGTCGCTGGAACCTGCGTGTCGTCTGGGAGCTGCAGCATGGGCCGGTCGGGTTCCGCGCGCTGCGGCAGCGCTGCGACAACATGTCCTCCAGTGTCCTGCGGCAGCGGCTGACCGAACTCCTTGACGCCCAGCTCGTCACCCAGCAGTCGGACGCGGCCTACGCGCTCACCGATCTGGGTCGGGGCGCCTGCCAGGCATTGCGCCCGCTCGCCCGCTGGTCCGACGCGTGGGCCTCGGCCCTGAGCGAGGACGGCAAGGACTGAACCCGTGAAGCGCCGTCCCTGGCGCTTCGGAAACCGAATCGCTACCGTGCTTCTGAATCCGAATCACTTGGAGGGGTGGCCATGCTCATCCGGATGGTGGACGCCCTGCACGACTCGTGCGACGTCGACGACGAACTGTGGCGGTCCGCGCAGGAATTGTTCGACGAGCGGCAGCTGCTCGACGTGCCACTGCTGTGCGGGTGGTACCACGCGATCTGTTTCGCCGCCCGCACCGCTCGCGTCGAACTCGAGCCCGGTGCTCCCCGCTTCGTCGACGTCACGGCCGCCTGATGGCCGGCCCGCCGGTGGCAGTGGTGAACGCCTGCACCCGCGATGGGGAAGGCGGCAGCCCCACCGCGGTGGTGATCGACGACGCCACGCTCACCGACGACGACCGTCACGCCGTCGCCCGTAGGACCGGCACCTCCCACACCGCGTTCATCGACACCAGCACAGCGGATGCGCCCATGGTGCGCTTCTTCACCAGCGCCGGGGAACTCACGAACTGCGGCCATGGCATCATCGCCGCGCAAGCCGTCCTGCTGCACCGCAGCGGCGCCACCGAGCACCACGGCAGCCTGCGCACCGCAGGCCGCACCTTCGCCACGACCGCCGTCCGCCGCCACAACGGCATCGAAGTCCGGTTCGACCAAGGCGTCATCGCCCTGGCGGACGACGCCGACGCCACTGCCGGCGGCATCATCGCGGCCCTCGACCTGCAACGAGCGGACATCGCCGCCGACGTACGGGTCGCCTCGCCCGGCACGCCACGACTTCTCGTCCCCGTCCGGGATCACCTGACGCTGCTGTCCATGCGGCCCGACTTCGGTCGGCTGGCAACCGAGTGTCGCCGGCTCGGGTATCTCGGCTGCTTCACCTACGCACTGTCGCCGACCGCAAGAACGGCCGCGGCCCGCATGTTCGCCCCCGCGATCGGCGTCAACGAGGACATCGCGAACGCCAACAGTGTCGGCTGCCTTGCCGCCCACCTGCTCGACACATCCGGCAATGGCGACATCGAGATCCACCAGGGCGACACGCTCCGGAGACCGTCATCGACTTTCGCCAGCGCGACATGTACTGGATCCGGCATCGTCGCCAGAATCGGCGGAGTGGTCGACCTCGGCGCGCCCATCGATCTCCGTGCGCCAAAGCCGTCGAGCCACCTTCCCTGCCGATGATCGGATGCACGGTCATCGGCAGCTCAGCGCGCCGGTCGCCGCGTGACCTCATCACGCGGCGTAACGGACGCGGTCGACTCGCGTTCACCCTCGGCGGCAGATGAGCGCGCCGAGCTGTGGACGGGTCTCGCGCCAGTCAAACGACTCAGGGGGGTCGCATTCCGGGCGCATGCGATCAAGAATTCTGCCTATGGGATGGTCGCTTGCTACGCCTCCGCTGTTCGCGGCGCTCGAACCGGCGCGCCGAGTCCTGTTGGCGGGAGCGGGGGGTGGATTCGACGTGTACGCCGGGCTTCCGCTGGCGTTTGCGTTGTGGGATCGGGGTGTCGAGGTCCACTTGGCCAATCTGTCCTTCGGGCCGTTGACGCTGGTGCCACCCGAACAGTGGCTGGAGCCCAACGTCGCTGCCGTCACGCCGGACGTCGCACGGCGTGTCTCGTACTTCCCGGAACTGGCCCTCGCCCACTGGCTGGCCGAGCAGCGACTGCCGTCGACCGTGTACGCGCTGCGCCGAACTGGGGTGCAGCCGCTGCGCGCCGCCTATCGCAATCTTGTCTCGTCGCTCGGTGTGGACGCGATCGTCCTGGTCGACGGCGGCACCGACATCCTGCTGCGCGGCGACGAGTCGGGGCTGGGCACCCCGGTCGAGGACATCGGCAGCCTGGCAGCGGTGGCCGGGCTCGATGTACCGATCAAGCTTGTGACGTGCCTGGGCTTCGGTATCGACGCCTACCATGGGGTGAACCACGTCCAGGTCCTGGAGAACCTCGCGGCGCTCGACCGCGACGGCGGCTATCTCGGCGCGCTGTCCATCCCGAGCGACAGCCGCGAGGCAGCCCTGTATCGCGACGCTGTCGCAGCCGCGCAGGCCGCGACACCGCAGCGGCCGAGCATCGTGAACGGCCAGATCGCAGCGGCGCTGAGCGGCGAGTCCGGAGACACCGGGTTCACCCGCCGCCTGTCCGGGCCCACGCTGTTCGTGAACCCGCTGATGGCCATGTACTTCACCGTGGAGCTCATGGCGCTCGCAGCCAGATGCCTGTACCTGGACCGGCTGGAGGAGACACCTACGGTTCGGCATATCGAGGTCCAGATCGAGCAGTTCCGCAGCGGCGTCGACAGGCGCATCCCCAGGGCTTTCCCGCATTAATTAGACGGCGCTTGGCCTTCGTCGACTCCCTGGCTGGCTACTCGCTGGCCCGGCTGGGCTGGCGCGGTCCGGGGGCATCGTCTTCGACTGCGTGGTGTCGGTGCTTGCGGTGCCGCCGATCGTCCTCACCGTGCCGCTGACGCGGTCCGTACCAGCACCGACCACTGGGCGCTCCGGTTGGCCTATCGGCCCTGGGACCGCGACGGCGCGGGGGGCCAGACGTTTGCCTACCCGGTGATGATGGCTGGCTCGATTCTGACCATCATCCCCATGGCTATCGTCTTGGTTGTCTTCCAGCACTTCTTCGTCCGCGGAGTGGCGCAGTCCGGCGTGGAGCGCTGACCGGGGCCGACGTGTGCCCGCACAGGTGTGGTGGCCGTGCGAGGGGGCAGAGCACAAAGTATGGCGAGGTACAAGGTGGGCTACATCGTCGGCAGCCTCGCGGCCGCCTCCATCAATCGTGCGCTGTCCAGGGCGCTCATCCGCCTGGCCCCGCCGGAGCTGGAGTTCGTGGAGATTCCGATCCGCGACCTGCCGCTGTACAGCTACGACTACGACGCCGACTTCCCCGCCCCGGCCCGGGCGTTGAAGCAGGCCATTGCCTCCGTCGACGCGGTCCTGTTCGTCACGCCGGAGTACAACCGCTCGATCCCCGGCGCCCTGAAGAACGCCATCGACTGGGCGAGCCGGCCCTGGGGCGACAACTCGTTCACACGCAAGCCGTCGGCAGTGATCGGCGCGTCCCCGGGCAAGATCGGCACCGCGATCGCGCAGCAGAGCCTGCGCAGCGTGCTCGGCTACTGCAACTCCCCCCAGATGAACGCCCCGGAGGCGTACATCCAGTTCCGGCCCGGCCTGATCAGCGAGACGGGCGAGGTCGGCGACGCCGGCACGGAGCAGTTCCTGCGGAAATTCATGGCGGAGTTCCACGGGTTCGTCGCCCAGGTCATGACGGCGCTGCCCCCGGCCGGGGCACGCAAGGCGGAGCAGCGGCGGCCGCCCGCCGCTGGCGAGGCGGACGCGCTGGTGGTCGGCGCCGGTCCGGTCGGCCTGATGGCCGCACACGAGCTGTTGCGCCGCGGGATCGCCGTGCGGCTGGTCGACGCCGCATCCGGCCCGGCCACGACGAGCCGGGCCGCCGTGATCCATCCGCGCACCATCGAGATCCTGGACCAGCTGGGGCTCTACGAGGAGTTCAACGCCCGCGCGGTGCAGGGCAGAGGGATCGCCTTCGACGCCGACGGCCGGCAGTTGGCCTCGATGGACCCGTCGTTCACCGGGCACGCCACGCGCTTCAACCGGATGTGGCTGCTCGACCAGGCCATCACCGAGCGGCTGCTGCGCTCGGCGGTCGAGCGGCTCGGCGGTCGCGTGGAGTGGGGTGTCCGGCTGACCGGCGTCGAACAGGACGCCGGGACGGTACGCGCGACGCTGGATCACGACGGCCAGGTGGAGGAGACGACGGCGCCGTGGCTGGTCGGCTGCGACGGCGGGCACAGCACGGTCCGGGAGCAGCTGGGCGTAGTGCTGAAGGGCGAGTCCACCGAAACCTGGCTGATCGCGGACGCGGAGATCGACTTTGCGCGGCCGGTCGAGCACGACCGGATCCGCTGGATCCGGGCGGACGGCGCGTCCATGATGCTGTTTCCGCTGGTCGGCGAGCGCCGCTGGCGCCTGCTCGACACTGTCGACGTCGACTACGGGGGCGATGACGACGCGGTCGCCGAGCGGTTCGCCAGGAAGCTCAGCCGCGGTCTGGGGACCGAGGCGCGCGTGGAGCGCCCGACCTGGGTGTCGGTGTTCACCATCCAGCAGCGCGCGGCGCCTGTCATGCAGTCCGCCCGTTGCTTCCTGGCCGGCGACGCCGCGCACGTGCACAGCCCGGCGAGCGGACAGGGCCTGAACACCGGCGTGCAGGACGCCTTCAACCTGGCCTGGAAGCTCGCCGCGGTGATCCGCGGCCTGGCCGGCCCGAGCCTGCTGGACACCTACAGCGCCGAGCGGGTGCCGGTCGGGAAGGCCCTGCTCCGCTCGACGCGGACGGCGACGGAGCTCGTGGAGCTGCGCAACGCCGTGATCGACGAGCACCTGCCCGCCGTGTTCGAGGTGGCCAATGCATGGCCCCCGATCTTCCAGGCACTGAACCGGAGCCTCTTCGGGGCGATGTCGGGCCTCGGCATCGCCTACCGGACGAGCCCGCTGACGGTACCGGACACCGACACGCTCCGGCCCGGGCCCGCCCCCGGGGAGCGCGTGGTGCAGGTCCGCCACCCCGAGGCGGACACCGCCGGCTGGCGGAAGCTGTTCGACGCGTTGCGCGGCCCGAGCTGGCTGCTGGTCACCGCAGACCAGACCACCGGCGGTCAGGAACTCTCACTACCGAGCCTGGCGCAGACGTGCGCCGTCGGCAGGCCCGCCTCCGACACGCTCGGCCTCGAAGATGGCGGGTGGCTCCTCGTCCGGCCCGACGGCTACGTAGCCGCCCGCGGGCATGGCCAGGACCAACTCAACCGCGCTCACTGCCGCATGCCGCTGTGAACGCCGAGACGACGCTGGCGGTTCGCGCGCACCGCCGCAGCGGATCGGGCGGCTCCGGGGATCCGCGACGCGCCATTCGGGGAACCCTACCGACCATGATCAGGCGCGCACACATGCCGATTTCAGTGCACTCAATCATGGAGTCGAGGCCCGCTGCCGAGTCTCGATACCCGGTCTGTCTCGACGCATCCAGCGGCACTTGACGAC
>NZ_JBEXUD010000042.1:0-105109 GCF_040614215.1 Dactylosporangium sp. NPDC006015 | reverse complement strand
CATGCCTGCCGGCGGCCGCCGAGGTGGCCGCCCCGGCCGGCGCCGTGCCTGGCGAACAGCGTCTCCCGCGCCGGCCCGCCCGGATCCCGCAGCGGCCGGCGGCCCGGCAGCAGTGCCCGGACCGCCACCGAGACGCACTCCCGGTGCCGCCGGGCCACGTAGCCGGCGACAACCACCGAGTCCGCCATCGCGAACACCCGCTCGAACCGAAGCACCCCGTGGTCGATCGTCATGCTTTGATCGCAACACGTGCCGCCGCCCCGCGCACGCGGTTTTCCGACCTCGTCAGGCCGGCGTGGCGAGCCGCGGCAGCGCGGGGATCGTGGTCGCCAGGAAGCCGTCCGGGGCCGCGGTGAAGTGCGGCGCCGGCCTGGTCTCCCACCACGAGCGCAGCGCGGTCACCGTCTCCGGCTCGCCGGTGCGCTTGTGCACGAAGGTCACCGTGCGCTCGCCGGACGCCTTGACGACCACGCGGCCGCGCTTGCAGCCGTCGGGGTAGTCGTTCCAGTTGATGCCATGCTCGGTGTAGAGCATGTCCTGGGCCTGCCCGGAGTGCACACCCTGGAGACGGCTGTGCGGGAACACCGCCTGTGCCGCCATGGTGATGCTGTTGCGGACGGCGTCACGCTGCCGCCAGATGAAGTAGTTGGCGACCTCCGCCGGGTCGGCGACGGTGAAGACCCGCGCGTCGAAGAGCGCGAGCTTCCCGGGCCGCCGCGCGTTCAGCGTCGCCGTGGCAACCGAGGCCGCGACGGAGCACCACTTCTGCACCTCGCCCCCGAACCACGCCTGCGTCCCGGCCCCCGCGAAGTCGACCACGAGCACCGACACCTCGTCGGACTGCACGTAGGCGAACACGCTGCCGGAGATCTCCGCGCACAACGCCTCCGCCACGGCGTCCATGTCCGCCATGAACCCGTGGTCGAACGGCTTCGCCGCCCCCCGCAGGTACCCGTGGAACGCCCGCCCGTCGACCCGCAGCAGCGTGTGGGTCCGCCGCGGCAGCACCGCCTTCGTCACCCGCTCGTACGACTTCATCCGGTCACCCAGATCATCCCGGTCGATCCGCATGCCAGATGCCACCACGCCGCTCCCACACCGCGCACGCGCTTTTCCGCCGGCGGATACGCTCGCCGGGTGAGCAGCACCACCTCCGACGCCGCCCGGCCCCACCGACGGTGGCGAATCTTGGACCTGCTGGACGACAGCGTCGACGAGGCACCGTTCGGCACCTGCGTGGACGTCGAAGGCATGTTCGGGGATGCGCCGCCGCCGTTGTACGAACGCTTCGTGCTGGTCGGGTGCCGCCCGGAGGGCCGGCTCCGCGCCGCCGTGACGGCGGGCGCGCCGGACGGCGATGTCGGCACCGTCGTCCTCGACGAACGGCACACCGCCGGGGACGGGACGGCATGCGGCCCGATCGAGCACCGCTTCTCCTGCGTCCATCTCCTGCTCGACGCCACGGTCACCGGGCACCGGCCGTCCGGAGGGGATCCGGAGCTGGTCGACGTCGAGCTCACCGGGTTGCTGCACATCGCGCCGGGGGATGCGAGCCGGTACAACGGCGCACCGCGGCCGGCCGGGCGCGCGTTCTTGCTCTCCGGCGAGGACGCCGATCCCCTCGGCTCCTGTCAGGACACTCTCGGGCTGTACCGGCACCGCCCCGAGCCAGAGCCAGGCGTCGTCACGTGGGTCGGTGTCCAGCCGGAGGCGCCGCTGGCGAAGCTGCTGACGTACGTGCCCGGCGGGTCGGCGAAGCGGCGGCGCGTGCAGGTCACGGTCGAGGTGCTGGACGGCGCCGGGACGCCGGTCGACGACCGGAACCTCGACGGGCTGGTGACCGCCGCCCGCCCGTCGCGGCATGACGGGCTGCTCGACATCGTGGTGGCCGACGCGGTGTTCGCCCCGTTCCCGAGCGGAGCCCCGGCGATCTGGCGCCTCTGGGACGGCGGGCGGCCGGAGACGCCGGGGAGCTGGACGGCGCTCGACCGGACGCTGCGGCACGTGTGGTCGGGAATCGCGATACGCCGGCGCCGGCAGGACGGCGACAGCCCGGCGGGCGGCACGTACCTCCTCGACGGCACCCACGTCACCGACATCGAAGGCCTCTACTGCGCGCTCGGCGAGGCGGTCAACGGGCCTGGCGGGTACTTCGGCTGGAACCTCAACGCCCTTGACGACTGCCTCCGCGGCGGGTGGGGCGCGCGGGCGCCGTTCACCCTCGTCTGGCAGCACGCCGGCGTCGCCCGGCGGCATCTCGTCGCGGGGTTCGACCGGCATCTGCGGCTCACGGCGACAACGATGGACGACGTGCTCGCGGTCCTGCACGAACGCGGCGTCGAGGTGCACCTGCGGTGACTAGAGGTGCTTCTCGAACCAGTGGTGGGCGTAGGGCTCGTCGTTGAAGGCGGGCACCTCCTTGTAGCCGGTGCTGCGGTACAGCGCGATCGCCTCGGTGAGGTTGCGGTTGGTGTCGAGGCGGACGGAGTGGTGGCCGGCCTCGGCGGCGTGGTGCTCCAGGGTGGTGAGGATGCGGCGGCCGAGGCCCAGGCCGCGGACGGTGCCGGAGACCCAGACGCGCTTGATCTCGGCGGGGGCGTCGCGGTGGAGCTTCAGGGCGCCGCAGCCGACGGGCTCGCCGGACAGGGTGGCGAGGAGGAACACGCCCCGGGGAGGG
The DNA here is from genome assembly GCF_040614215.1 of Dactylosporangium sp. NPDC006015. Lineage (NCBI taxonomy): Bacteria > Bacillati > Actinomycetota > Actinomycetes > Micromonosporales > Micromonosporaceae > Dactylosporangium > Dactylosporangium sp. NPDC006015. Next base: position 102,432 of record NZ_JBEXUD010000042.1, on the reverse strand, counting down.
GTCAGGTCCTCGTCGTCGACCGGCCGGCTGACGCCCGTGTCGAAGCCGTCGTCGAAGCGCTGGGACAGCTCGCGGGCGTAGGCGCGCAGGCAGGCGCGGGCCCGTGGGTCGACCGGCGGGCAGACCGTGAGCTCGACCATCGACGCCAGGAGCAGCCGCTCGACCTCCGCCATCGCGGTCGCCAGGCGGGACCGCTGGGTGTCGCTGAGCGGCCCGAGGATCGAGTGGGCCAGGTCGTCGGAGGCGCTGTCGAGGATCGCCCACTCGGCCCGCCCGGCATCCGTCAGCGAGGCTTCGCGGACGCGCGCGTCGCCGCTCGTACCGACGCCGACGACGACAAGGCCGTCGGCCTCAAGTGCCCGCAGCAGGCGGCTCAGGTAGCCGGCGTCGAGGCCGAGGCGGGCGCGGAGGGCGGCCACCTCGGCGCCGGCGGGGCCGATCTCCCACAGCAGGCGGGCCTGGCCGAGCGGGCGGCCGCGGGACAGGTACTCGTCGTCGAGCGCGCCGACGCGCTGCGTCACGGTCCGGTTGAAGCGGCGGACGGTCTCCAGCAGTTCCACATGTCTGACTATAGTCAGGTAACGCTCCGCAGTGGTATCCGCCAGGCATACTCGACGCGTGAAACGAGGCTGGTTGCTCGCGGTGGTCGCGACAACGCTGATGGGCTGCATCGGGCCGTTCGCCGACACGGTCGACGAGGCGCTCCAGGACACCCCCGGTGACTACGACGAGTGCTGCATGAACGCCGAGCGGCCGCTGCTCGGCAAGCTCGCCGGCACCCCGATCACGGTGGTGACCGCCCCGGACTTCCCCGGGTTCCGGGTCGACGCCGTCGTCACGACGCACCAGTTCGACGCCGCCACCGAGAAGAAGGTGACCTGGGAGAAGGACGGCGACGGGCTGATCGCGCCGGACGACGCCCACGACTACGTGCTCGCCCTCGTCGCCGGCGTGCCGCGCGCCGACAAGTCGTATCCGCAGACGGTGATCACCGTCGGGAAGGGGTCCGCCACCTACGAGTCCACGCCGCTCGTCGACCCGTCCGACGGCAGCCGCATCAGCTCGGTGATCCTCGCCGTGCGGGTCCCCGCCGGGCAGACGGTCCTGCTCACCGCCGAGGACCCCGCCCCGGGCGACCCCGCGGTCGACCTGCGCACCGGCCGCGCCGTGAAGTTCCCCGCCGATGCGTAGCCGCCTGCTCGCCCTCGCCGGCGTCGCGGCGGCGCTGGCGGTCGCGTTCGCGATCCGGGCCGTCGACGACGGCGCGCTGCGCCAGTACTCCGGGACCGCGCTGTACGCCTCCATGATCTACGCCGGGGTCTTCGTCCTCCGGCCCCGGACGACCCCGCTCGTCGCGGGCGCCGTCGCGATCGCCTGGTGCTGGGCGGTGGAGCTGGCGCAGCTGACCGGCGTTCCCGCCGAGCTGTCCGCGCGGAGCCTCCTGGCGCGGTACGCGCTCGGCGTGAAGTTCGACCCCGCCGACCTGGCCTGGTACCCGGTCGGCGTCGTGCCGCTGGTGGTCGCGCACCTGCTCTTCCAAAGAAGAAAGTTTCACGCCGTGACCAGGCAGGACACCCTCGCCGGACGGTGATATGCCCGCGCCGGGGCGGTGACGCGGTTCAATCCGCGCACCGCCACCCGGAGAGGAGCACCACCCATGCGCAGGAGGATTCTCGGCGCAGTCGCGGCGCTCGGGGTCGCCGCCGCCACGACGGTCATCGCCGTGGCAGCCTCGACCCCGGCGACAGCCGCCCCCGCGTACAACTACGCGGAGGCACTGCAGAAGTCCATCTGGTTCTACGAGGCCCAGCAGGCCGGGCCGAAGCCCGCGTGGAGCCGGGTCGGGTGGCGCGGCAACGCCGCCACGACCGACGGCGCCGACGTCGGCCTCGACCTGACCGGCGGCTGGTTCGACGCCGGCGACCACGTGAAGTTCGGCTTCCCGATGGCGTTCTCGACCACCATGCTCGCGTGGGGCGCGGTGGAGTACCGCGACGCGTACGTGCAGTCGGGACAGCTGACCAACCTGGTGAACAACCTGAAGTTCGTCAACGACTACTTCATCAAGGCGCACCCGTCCCCGAACGTCCTCTATGGACAGATCGGCTCCGGCAACCCCGACCACGCCTGGTGGGGCCCGGCCGAGGTGATGCCGATGGCACGACCCTCGTACAAGATCGACGCCACCTGCGGCGGCTCGGACCTCGCCGGTGAGACGGCCGCCGCCATGGCCGCCTCGTCGATCGTGATCCGCCCGACCGACGCCGCGTACGCCGACAAGCTCGTCACGCACGCGAAGCAGCTGTACACGTTCGCCGACACCGTGCGCCGCAAGTACAGCGACTGCATCACCGACGCGGCCAGCTACTACAACTCGTGGAGCGGCTTCAACGACGAGCTCGTGTGGGGCGCGATCTGGCTCTACCGCGCCACCAACGACGCGGCCTACCTCGCGAAGGCCGAGGCCGGCTACGACAACCTCAGCAACGAGAACCAGACCACGACGAAGTCCTACCGGTGGACGATCGCGTGGGACGACAAGTCGTACGGCTGCTACGTGCTCCTCGCCAAGCTCACCGGCAAGCAGCGGTACGTCGACGACGCCAACCGCTGGCTGGACTACTGGACCGTCGGCGTCAACGGCCAGAAGGTGCCCACGTCACCCGGCGGGCAGGCGGTGCTCGACAGCTGGGGCTCGCTGCGGTACGCCGCGAACACGTCCTTCGTGGCGCTGCTCTACAGCGACTGGCTCACCGACGCCACCCGCAAGGCCCGCTACCACGACTTCGGCGCCCGGCAGATCAACTACATCCTGGGCGACAACCCCCGCAAGTCCAGCTACATGATCGGCTTCGGGGCGAACCCGCCGAAGAACCCGCACCACCGCACCGCGCACGGGTCCTGGACGGACCAGATCACCAACCCGGAGGTCTCGCGGCACACGCTGTACGGCGCGCTCGTCGGCGGGCCGTCGTCGCCGAACGACGCCTACACCGACAGCCGGTCCGACTACGTGATGAACGAGGTCGCCACCGACTACAACTCCGGGCTCACCTCCGCCCTGGCCCGCATGTACGGCGAGTACGGCGGCACGGCGCTGTCCGGCTTCCCGGCGGCGGAGACCCCGGACGGGCCGGAGATGTACGTCGAGTCCTCCATCAACACCCCGGGGACCACGTTCACCGAGGTCAAGGCGATGGTCTACAACAAGTCGGCGTGGCCGGCGCGGACCCTCGACCAGGGCTCGTTCCGCTACTACTTCACCCTCGACGGCACCACCACGCCCGCGCAGATCTCGCTCAGCAGCGCCTACAACCAGTGCTCCGCGCCCACCGGCCCGACGCTGGTCAGCGGCAGCACGTACTACGTCACCGTCAGCTGCGCCGGGCAGAAGATCGCCCCGGCCGGCCAGTCCGCGTGGCGGCGCGAGGTGCAGTTCCGCATCTCGTCCGCCGGCACCTGGGACCCGACGAACGACTGGTCGTTCCCGGCCGGCGCCACGCAGAGCCCGAACAACCACATCACGCTGTACGACGGGGCCACCAAGGTCTGGGGCGAGGCTCCCGGCACCGGTCCGGCGGACACCACGCCGCCGTCCACGCCCGGCGCGCCGACCTTCACCAACGTGACCTCGACGTCGGTCACCGCCTCGTGGGCGGCGTCCACCGACAACGTGGGCGTCGCGTCCTACCGGGTGTCCTCGGCGGCCGGGGTCGTCGGCACCACGACCGGCACGTCCCTGGCCATCACCGGGCTGTCGCCGGCGACCGCGTACAGCTTCCTGGTCGTCGCGGTCGACACCTCCGGCAACACGTCGGCGGCCTCGCCGGTCGGCACCGTCACCACCGCCCCGGCGACCGGTGACGTCACCCCGCCGTCGAAGCCCGGCACGCCCGTCGCGTCGGCGGTCACCAGCAGCGGCGCGACCCTCACCTGGGCCGCGTCGACCGACGCCGTCGGCGTCACCGGCTACGACGTCCTGCGCCTCGGCGGCACCGCCGGACCGGTCGTCGTCGCCACCGCCACCGGCACGACCGCCACGGTCACCGGCCTGACGGCGTCCACGGCGTACCAGTTCGCGATCCGGGCGAAGGACGCCGCCGGCAACCTGTCGGTGCTGTCCGACCCGGTCACGGTCACGACCACCGGCACCACCACCGGCAAGTCCTGCGAGGCCACCTACCGCGTCACGAACCAGTGGGGCGACGGCTTCAACGGCGAGGTGACCGTCCGCAACTCCGGTGGTCAGGCGATCACCGGCTGGACGGTCACGTTCACGTTCCCGGGCAACCAGCGGGTCACCAACGGCTGGTCCGGCGTCTGGACGCAGACCGGCGCCGCCGTCACGGTCCGCAACGCCGACTGGAACGGCGCCCTGGCACCCACCGCGTCGACGGCGGCCGGGTTCGGCGCGTCCTACAGCGGCACCAACACCGCTCCGGCCACGCTCACCTGCACCGCGAGCTGAGTCATCCGGTCGGCCCCGGCGCACCGCGCGCCGGGGCCGTACCATTGGCAGGGATGATCGACCTCGATGTGCCCGCCGCCGCCACGGTGCCACCCCGGCACCGTCGCGGCGTGCTGCCGCGCGTCGCGGTGCTGGCCGCGTGCGTCGTGACGGCCGCCGTCCCGGCCGCCGCGCCCGTGCCGGTGTCGGTGGGGCAGCGGCTGCCGGTCCCGAGCTACTGCACCGGCGACCCGCTGCCGGGCGGCCGCCTCAACATCGTCGAGGACCACGTGTACATCCTCCTCGACGGCCAGACCGGCGTGGTCCTGAGCACCGGCCGCTGCCCCCGCTGATGACCGACGCGAGCGAGGTGCTGTTCCTCGGCGGCAGGTCAGGGGTCGGCAAGAGCAGGGTTGCGGCGGAGCTGCACGCGCAGCTGTCGGCGGCCGGTGTACGGCACTGCGTCGTCGAAGGGGACAACCTCGACCTCGCGTACCCGCCGCCGTGGGAGCACCACCTCGCGGAGCGCAACCTCGCCGCCATGTGGGCCAACTACCGCGCCCTCGGCTACCGCCGCCTGATCTACACCAACACCGTCAGCGTCCAGCAGGTCTCCGCGCTCACGGCCGCGATGGGCGACGCCCCACGCGTCACCGCCGTCCTGCTCACCTCCTCCGACGCGACCGCCCGCACCCGGCTGGCCCGCCGCGAGATCGGCACCGCCTACGACCTGCACGTGCAGCGCAGCGACGCCGCCGCCAGATCCCTCGCCGCGTCGGTGCCCCCGTCGGTCCACCGGATCCCCACCGACGACCGGACCGTCGCCGACGTCGCCGCCTCGGTCCTGGCGCTCACCGGCTGGGCCACTCGTTAGGGTCTGTCCCGGAACGGGTAGCAGACGGTGTATGCCCCCTCACATCGCGCAGTGCACCATCGACGTCACCGACCTCGACCTGATGACCGGCTTCTGGTCCGACGCCCTCGGTTACACCGCCGGCCCCGCGGAGGAGGGCGGCACGCACCTGTTCGGCCCGCCCGGCGCGCCGTCGGTCTTCCTGCAGCGCGCGGCCACCCCACACTCTCCGAAGAACCGCGTCCACCTGGACCTCATCCTCGACGGCGACGTGGAGGCGGAGGTGGTCCGGCTCGTCGGCCTGGGCGCCCGCCCCACCGACGCCGGCCAGACCGGCACCGAACCCTTCACCGTCCTCGCCGACCCAGAAGGCAACGAGTTCTGCCTCCTGCACGTCGATCCCCGCTCCCGCTGACCTGTTGGTTGCCGCAGCACCACCGGGCGGCCGCGTCCGTATCATGCGGCAGCACCTCGACCCGCGTCTCCGACGTCACGCCCGCCTGCTGCAGGCACTTGCCGGAGTTGACGTTGACCAGCTGGCACCCGGACCGTCGGCGCCGCCGTCACCCGCGCCGCCGCCTGGGGCCGCCGCACCCGCCCGCTACGGCAGGCGGGTGTTCTGGTCGGCCACGACGAGCCACCTGCCGTCGACGAGCGCGTAGGTGAGGGTGAAGTACGCCCGGGTCTGCGACTCGACCGCGCCGGTGGCGTCGACGGTGGTCCACAGGTACTCGATCAGCACCCACCCGGTGCTGCCGGCCAGGGTGACCTTCCGGACGGTGCGCTCCTGCGTCCAGGTGTCGTCGGCGAACATCTCGCGGTGGAACTCGACCATGGCCGCCCTGCCGTCGACGACCGTGCCGTTGGGCAGGATCAGCACCACCTCCTCGGCGAGCGTCGCCGCGTACGCCGCGAGGTCCTTGCGCTCCAGCGCCCCTAGGTGCTCCTCGAGCGCCCGCTCCAGCCCGCTGTCCGCCACCGGCCGGTCTCCCTTCGACACCTGTCACTGTCCGCCCGAGCATCGTAGCCCGGTGCGGGTGCTGAGGCGGGGCGCCGGCGGAGGCGGCCGCGGGTGCCGCTGATACCGGTTCACCCAGTCAGGTAGGCGACACGGCTCCCCGTATCAACCGGGGCCGCCGGACGTCCTGCTTGCACCGAACCGAAACCCCGAGCCCATGAACGAGGGGACACCGTCATGCCTGAACCGGGCATCGTCGAGACCGCCACCACCGCCCTGCTGCGCTGGGTCGGCGGCGCGGGCCTCAGCGCGAGGCAGGGGCCGCCGAGCGGCGACACCAAGAGCGACGGCAAGGGTGCCAAGCCCGCGGACGTGCACGTGTGGCTCACCGCGCTGCTGCCTGAGCAGGGCATGCGGCCCACCACCGGGCTGGAGCCGGTCCGGTTCAGGATGCGGTTCCTGCTCGCCACCGCCCGCGCCGACGACGTCGCGGCGCTCGACCGGCTGCTGAGCGCGACGACCACCGGCCCGCACCGGCCCGTCTTCGACGAGGTGCCGGCGCACGTGTGGCAGTCGTCGGGGGTACCGACGAGACCCGCGTTCTATGTCGACGTCCCGGGGCAGCTCGACCGGCCCGCGCCCGCCACGCCGCGGGTCACCGCGCCGCTGCGGATCGAGACGGTGCCGCTGCGGCCGCTGTCGGGGGTGGTGCTCGGGCCCCGCGACACGCCGCTGGCCGGCATGCGGGTCGAGAGCGCCGACCGGACCGAGGTCACCTACACCGGCGCCGACGGCACGTTCGTCCTGGACGGGCTGCCCGCGGACCGGCCGGCCAGGTTGCGGCTGTCCGGCCGCGGCCTGCGGTTCCACCACACCGTCACCGCCGATGCCGCCTCCCCGGCGGTCATCCGGTGCGAGATCAAGGAGGCATGACATGCCCTACTACGCGTCTCCCGGCGTGTACGTCGAGGAGGTCAGCGGCGGCGCCCGGCCCATCGGCGCCGTCGGCACCAGCACCGCCGGCTTCGTCGGCACCGCGCCGGACCGCGACGCCCGCCGCAACGAGGCGGTCGCCGTCGGCAGCTGGTCGGAGTTCCTGCGGATCTACGCCGGCGGCACCGAGCCGGGCGCCGGCACACCGCTGTCCCGCGCCGTGTACGGGTTCTTCGACAACGGCGGCGGGCGGTGCTACATCGTCAACATCGCGCCGGGCGAGCCGATCGCCGGCGCCGGCCGCACCCGCTCCGGCCTCGGCCTGCTGGAGGCGATCGACGAGATCGCGATCGTCGCCGCGCCCGGGTACACCGACGTGCTGTCGCACGAGGACCTGCTGAAGCACTGCGAGAACCTCGGCGACCGGATGGCGATCCTCGACCCGCCGGAGGAGATCACCGACGTCGAGCGGCTCGTGCGGGTCGAGACCGCGCCCGCGCCCAAGAAGGCGAAGACCCCCGCGCAGGACGGCCAGCAGCCCGCGCAGCCGGCCCCCGCGACGGACGACGGCGGCCTGCGGCCCCGCAACAGCGACTACGGCACCTTCTACCTGCCGTGGCTGGTCGTCCGCGACCCGATGAGCGGCGACGTCGTCACCACCCCGCCGAGCGGGCACGTCGCCGGCCTGTGGGCGCGCAACGACAGCATCCGCGGCGTGCACAAGGCGCCCGCGAACGAGCCCGTCCGGGGCGCCGTCGACCTCACGTACCGGGTGACCCGCGCCGAACAGGATCTGCTGAACCCGGCCGGCGTCAACTGCATCCGCTACTTCCCGTCCGAGGGCATCCGCGTCTGGGGCGCCCGCACCCTCGCCGCCGAGGCGTCGGAGTGGCGCTACCTCAACGTCCGCCGGCTCTTCTCGATGCTGAAGGAGTCCATCGGCGACGGCACCCGCTGGATCGTGTTCGAGCCCAACGACGAGCAGCTGTGGCGCTCGATCCGCCGGGACATCAGCGCGTTCCTGACCCGCGTCTGGCGCGACGGCGCGCTGCTCGGCGCGACGCCGCAGGAGGCGTTCTTCGTCAAGTGCGACGCCGAGACCAACCCCGCGGAGGTCCGCGACGCGGGCCAGGTCGTCGCGCTGATCGGCGTCGCGCCGGTCAAGCCCGCCGAGTTCGTCGTGTTCAAGCTCAGCCAGTCCGCCATCGGCACCGAAGCCCAGTAAGGGAGCAGCTCGATGACCGCACCCGTCCCGGCCCCGTCCGCTCAGCCCGGCAACTGGGTCGACCCGTACCGCGCGTACAACTTCAAACTCCTCATCAACAACGTCAACGAGGGCCACTTCACGGAGGTGCAGGGGCTCGGCGTCAAGGTCGAGCGGATCTCCTACCGCGAGGCCGGCAACGGCAGCGTGGTGCGCGCGATCCCCGGCCGGGTCACGTACCCGCCGGTGACGCTGCGCTTCGGCCTGACCAACTCCGCCGAGCTGTGGAACTGGCTGATGACCGCCGTCGAGGGCAAGGTCAGCCGCCGCAACGTCTCCATCGTCATGCTCGACCCCGCCGGCACCGCCGAGGCGCTGCGGTGGAACCTCATCAACGCCTGGCCGCAGGAGTGGAGCGGCGCGCCGCTGGACGCCATGAGCCGGGAACTGGCCATCGAGACCCTGGTGCTCGCGCACGAAGGGCTGCAGCGGGAGGCCGGCGGTGGCCGCGCGGCTGCGTGACACCCTCGCCGGGTGGCTGCGGTGGGCGGCCGACCGGCTCGTGCCCACTGCTGAGACGGTCGTCGAGGAGCGGTCGCTGCCCGGAGCGCCGGAGCACTGGCTCAGCCTGGTCCGGGACCGTGCACCGCACCTGCTGCGGCCGGCGAAGGTGCTCTCCGTCGCGGCGGCGGCGTCGGTACGGGCAGCGCCCGCTCCCCCGCCGGCCGGCGAGACTCAGGTGCGATGGACGGGTGTGGCGGTCGCGGTCTCCGCGGCCGCCCCGCCCCCGGCCCGCCGGGCGTCCATCGAGGACGGCGAGCCACGACCGGCGGTTCATCGAGCGTCCACTGAGGACGCCGAGCCGTCACGGCGGGCGGTCCGCCGGGCGTCCACTGAGGACACCGGGCCGTCACGGCCGGCGGTCCGGCTGCGCCCGGCGGTCCCGGAGCCGGTCCGCTCCCCCGCACCGCGGCGACTTCCCGAACCTGCCGAGGCGCCGGCCGCACGCCCCACGCCGGCGTCGCAGGAGGACCTCGCCCCGCGGGCCAGACCAGTACCAGAGGACGACACCGCACCGCGGACGAAGCCGGCCGTGCGGGTCGAGGCGGACACCCACCCAACCCGGGCGGTCTTCACGGCACCGGTCGAGGAAGCCATGCCATCAAGCCCCCATCGCGAGAAGCCGGCGCCGCCCCAGACGCGTCGGGAGCAGCCCGCGCGGCGTCCCGCGGACCGGCCCCAGAAGCCCCAGAAGCCCCGGAAGCTCCAGAAGCCCGGGACGCCCGGCCGCGGCCCGGTGGTGCTGCGGTGGCCGGACCTGCCGGACTCGGCCCGCGACGCATGGAGTGACGAGACACCACCCGATGAGGTCCCGCCGCACCACACCGACGCTCCGCCGCGACGGCACGGGACCGCCGCGACGTGGTCCGAGCTTCCGGGCGCGCGGCCGGCGCGGCTGCCCGAGGTCGCGGAGCACGTGGTGAGGAGCGGGCCGTGGCCGCGGCTCGGGGACGAGACGCACCGCCGGTGGCCGGAGCTGCCCGACGACAGCGCCCAGTGGGAGGTCACCCCGCGGCCCGGCGGCGACCGGATCCGCCGGCTCGACGAGGAACAGCGAGGACTGCCATGGAACGCGTAGCGTTCGTCGTCGACGAGACCGGCGAGCGGATCGACTGCCTGCTCAACCCGGAGACGTTCGAGGTCAAACGGCTCGCCGGCATCCGCACGCCCGCCGCCGGTGAGAGCCGGCTCGTCGGGCGGGGCCGGGCCGACGACCCGGTGCGGTTCACCGGCGGCGGGCGCACCGAGCTGCTGCTGGACATGGTGTTCGACGTCGCGCTGGTCGAGTCGCGGTCCGCGCCGCAGGACGTGCGGCAGCTGACCGCGAAGCTGTGGAACCTGGCCGAGAACACCGCCGAGGAGCTCGGCTCCGCCCGCCCGCCGTTGGTCCGGCTCGTGTGGGGCCGGTCGTGGAACGTGCCGGGCGTCATCGCCGCCATCGCGGAGCGCTTCGACGCGTTCGGCCCCACGGGCGCGCCCGGGCGGTCGTGGATGCGGCTGAAGCTGGTGCGGGTCGACGAGCCGAAGCAGGCCGGCGCCCGCGACTTCGACGGGGAGCTGGCCCGCTCGGGCGCCGGCACCGCACCGGGCACAGCGCCCACGGCGGTGCAGGCGCTCGGCGACGGCAGCACCGGCCCGGGCGGCACCGGCAGGATCGACCTGCTCGCCATGGAGGCCCTCGGCAGCCCGATGCGCTGGCGGGAGCTCGCCGAGCACAACGGCGTCGACGACCCGTTCGCGGTCGCGCCGGGCCGGGTGCTGTCGGTGCCGGCGACGGGCGGCCGGCCATGATGCCGGCGGTGCACGCGACGGCGGGCGACCGGGAGCTCCCGGTCACCGGGGTGCGGGTCACCAGCCGGCTCTCGCAGCCCGCGCAGTGCGAGCTGACCCTCGACGACCCGCGCGGCGAGGCCCTGCACCTACTCGGCGCGAGCCTCGTCGTGCGCGTCGCCGGCGACGACGGGCCCCTGTTCACCGGTGAGGTGACCGGGGTCGGCCTCACCCGGGCCGCGGACGGCACCGCGGAGACCCGGCTGACCGGCTACGACCTGCTGCACCGGCTCCGCGCCCGGCAGACCGTCCGCTGCTTCGACCGCGTCGACCCGAAGGACCTGGTCGAGGCGGTCGCCGGCGACCTGGGGGTGCACGTGCACGGCGGCGGCGACGGCCCCCGGTTCGAGCGGGTGGTGCAGCACCGGCAGCGCGACCTCCAGCTGCTGACGGAGACCCTCGGCAGGATCGGGATGTACGTCGTCCTCGACGGCACCGACCTGCGGGTGCTGACCCTGCAGGGGCACGGCGACCCGGTCCCGATCCGGTACGGCCGGGACCTGCACCACGTCGAGGTGGCCGCCGGCGTCGACCGGCTCGCGGTCCGCTGCGAGGCGGTCGGCTGGCACCCGCAGCGGGCGAAGGCGTTCACCGAGACCGCCGGGCAGCCCCGGCAGGGCCGCGACATCGCGCTGCGGCCGGACAGCCCGGCGCCGCTGACGCTGGTCGACGAGTCCGCGCGGACCGGCGACGAGCTGCGCGCCGTCGCCCAGGGCGCCCTCGACGCGAGCGCGGCCCGGGCGGTCACCCTCGACGGCGTCGCCGCCGGCAGCGCCGCGCTGCGGGCCGGTCGCCGGATCGCCGTGCGCGGCGTCGCCGACGCCCTGGACGGCACCTACGTGCTCACCGAGGTCGTGTCCACTGTGGACGCCGACGGGTACCTGGCGGCGGTGTCGACCCGGCCGCCGGCGCGCGACGTGGCCCGGCCCGGCGCGTCGCTGACGCTCGGGCGGGTGACCGCGGTCGACGACCCCGACGGGTGCGGCCGGGTGCGGGTGGCGCTGCAGGCGCACGGCGGGCTCGACGCCGGCTGGGTGGCGCTGCTGGTGCCCGGCGCCGGCGACGGCAAGGGCCTGGTGCTGCTGCCCGACGTCGGCGACTCGGTGCTGGTCGCGCTGCCGCACGACGCGTCCGGCGACGCGGTCGTCCTCGGCTCCCTGTTCGGCACCGCCAAGGCGCCCGACGGCGCCGGGGTCACGGGCGGCGGCGTGCAGCGCTGGTCGATGCGGACCGCGCACGGCCAGTCGATCGTCGTCGACGACGCCGAGAAGTCGCTGCGGGTGGAGACCGCCGACGGCAGCTACCTCCAGCTCGCGCCGGACGTGGTGCGGCTGCACGCCGCCACCGACCTGGTCCTGGAGGCGCCCGGGCACGGCGTCACGGTCAAGGCCCGCACGGTCGACTTCGAGCACGCCCTCATCGCGGTCCCGACGCTCCCGGGAGGTCCGGCATGAAACTCGTGACGGTGCAGGCGGTCGTGCGCTGCGGCCACGACGGCCGGGTGCGCAACAACGCCTCGCAGCACTGGGTCACCGTCGGCGGCGCCGACGTCCTCGTCGACGACGACCCGCAGGGCCGCGCGGTCGCCGGCTGCCCCAACATCGGCCCGACCATGAAGCCCTGCACCCTCACCCTGGCGGTGCAGGCGGGGTACAGCGACTGGATCCGCGTCGACGGCAAGCGGGTCGCACTGTCCAACCTGGACGGTCTCACCGACGGCACGGTCCCCGGCACCGTCCACTACACGGTCCGCGACCCCGGCCAGTCCTTCGTGGGGGCAGACGCATGAGGGCGATCAGATTCGCTCCGGCGCTGACGGCGACCGGGTCGTTGTCCATGGTGGACGGTGACGCCGCGGTACGACAGGCGCTGCTGCTCCTCCTGGCGACGACGCCCGGCGAGCGGCTGATGCGGCCGCAGTACGGGTGCCATCTCAACCGGCTGCTGTTCGCCCCCAACGACCACACGACCGCCGGCCTCGCCGTGCACTACGTCCGGCAGGCGGTCCAGCGGTGGGAGCCGCGCGCGGAGATCGTGTCGCTGGACGCCGCCGCCGACCCCGACGTGCCGACCCGGCTGACCATCCACCTGCGGTACCGGGTCCTCGCCACCCTCACCCTCGCCGACCTCGACATCCCGCTGGACCTCGGTCCGGCGTCCGACGGGAGCCCGTCATGACCCTGCCGATCCCCAACCTCGACGACCGCAGCTTCACCGATCTCGTCCGCGAGGCCCGCGACCGCATCGCCCGGTCCTGCCCCGGCTGGACCGACCTGTCGGTGCACGACCCCGGCATCGCCCTCGTCGAGGTGTTCGCGCACCTGACGGAGGTCATGCTGTACCGGCTGAACCGGCTGCCCGACAAGGCCTACATCGAGTACCTCAACCTGCTCGGCATCACCCGGCACGCGCCCGCCGCGGCGTGGACGGAGCTGACGTTCACCCGTACCGGCGACGACACCACCACCAGGATCACGGTGCCCGCCGGGACGAAGGCGGCCGCGCAGGGCGCCGACCCACAGCCGGTCCTGTTCGTCACCACCGAGTCCGCGGTGCTCGCCGAGGGGCAGGCCGCGGTCACCGTACGGGCGCACCACTGCGAGCCCGTCGCGGCCGAGCTGCTCGGTCTCGGCACCGGCATGCCGGGGCAGGTGCTGCGCACGGCGCGGACGCCGATCGTGACCACCACCGAACACCTCGACGTGATGCTGGGCGTGCAGACGCCCGCCGAGGAGGTCGCCGACGGGGTCCCGGCGCGGGAGCACGACGGCCGCTCGTTCGTCATCTGGCAGCCCGTCGCGGGTTTCGCCGGTGTACCGGCGGACGCCCTCGTCTACCAGCTGGACCGCAGCACCGGCACGGTCACGTTCGCGCCGGCCGTCGACGCCGGTGGCGCGCCCGTCGCGGCGGTCCCGCCGGCGGGCCGGGAGGTGCGGATCTGGTACCGCGTCGGCGGCGGCTCGGCCGGCAACGTGGCCGCGCACACCGTGACGGCGCTGCGCGACCCGGTGCCGGGCGTGCGGGTCACCAACGAGCGGCCCGCGTTCGGCGGCCGGGACCTGGAGCCCGTCGACGCCGCGCTGACCCGCGGCCCATACGAGTTCTTCGCGCTGCGCCGGGCCGTCACCGCCCGCGACTTCGAGCTGCTCGCCACGGCCGCGTCGGCGGCGGTGGCCCGGGCGACCGCGTTCACCCGCGCCACCATGTGGTCCTTCGCGCAGCCCGGCGAGGTCGAGGTCGTCCTCGTGCCGCACGTCGGGACGGAGTCCCGGCCCGGCTGGCGGCTGCCGGTGGCGAGGCTGCTGGAGGTGCAGGGCGAGGACGTGCGCCTGCACACGCAGCAGGACCTCGAGGCGCGGCGGGCGCTCGGCACCCGGGTCGTCGCCGGCTGGGCCCGCTACAAGGCGGTCGCCGTGCGGGCCCGGGTCGTGGTCGGCGACCACGAGGACGTCGACGCGGTCCGCCGGCGGATCAACGACCGGCTGTACGCGACGATCAGCCCCCTGCCGACCCCGATGACCCCCACCGGCTGGGCGTTCGGCGAGCCGCTGCGCGCGTCCAACGTGTACCGGATGCTCGAGTCCGCGGAGCCCGGCGTCCGGTACGTCGACGACGTGCGGTTCGTGGTCGACGAGGCGCCCGACAAGGCCGTCCGGTCCGTCGTCGCCGACCGGTTCCAGGACGACACCTGGTACGCCGGCAGCGGCGAGGTCGTGTTCCGCTCCACCAACGGCGGCGCCGGCTGGGAGCCTGCCGGGCGGTTCCCGGGCGAGGATGTCCGCCGGGTCGTCGCGGCGCCCGCGCCGAACCGGCCCGGGATCACCGCCCGCCCGGGGCTGCTGGCCGCGGTCACCCACACCGCCGACGGGACCAGCGCCGTGCACGCGTCGCGGGACCTCGGCGAGACGTGGGACCTGGTCGCCGCCCTGGAGCCGGCGATCGCCGACGTCGCCTGGATCGACCGGGAAGGCGTGGCGACGCTGCTGTGCGCGACCGACGCCGGCCTGTACGAGGTCGCCGCCGAGCCCGGCGCGGTGCCGCTGCAGGTGCTCGTCGACAACACCGACCCGGGCCGCGGCTTCTCCGGCGTCCGGTCGTTCGTCTCCGAACGCGGCACCCACGGCGTCGTCCTCGCGGCCCAGGCGAAGTACGGCGTCTACCTGTCCACCGAGGGCGGCACCGCCGGCACGTTCGACCACGTCGGGCTGCGCGGCACCGACGCGCGCGCCATCGAGATCCAGTACGACGGCCCGTCCACCGTGGTGTGGGTCGGCGCCGGCGAGTCGGACCCGAACCGCCCCGGGCAGGGCTGCCACCGGGCCCGCCTGTTCGAGGCGGACGTGCGGTGGGAGCAGCTCAACGCCGGCTGGACCGGCGGCACCTGCTGGGACCTCGACTTCACCGGCCAGGCCGTCGTCGCCGCCACGCAGAGCGCCGGGGTGCTGCGGCTGGACCTGGCGAGCAAGACCCCGCAGTGGGAGGCGGCCAACGTCAACGGTGGCCTGCCGCTGCGGGACCGGACCCGGTTCGAGCCGGTGGCGGCCCTCGCGGCCAGCACTGTGACCAGCACTGCGACCAGCACTGTGGCCGGCGGCGTGGGGCGGGTCCTCGCGGGTGGGCCCCGCGGCGCGTACCGCAGCGACGACGCCAGGACGTGGTCCTTCACCGCCGACCGGGAGACCCGGCAGCCGGTGACGATCCCGCCGACCTGGCTGCTGTGCTCCGGCGAGCACGACGTCGAGGTGGTGCGTCTCAATGCGGCATGACGACATCGTGCGGCTGCTCCCGGCCGTGTACCAGCCGGCGGCGCAGCCCGGCAGTGTCCTGACCGCGCTGCTGGACGTCATGGAGGCGATGCACGCGCCGGCCGAGCGGCGGCTCACGGCCGTGGACGAGCTCTTCGCCGCGTACCGGACGCCCGACGCCTTCCTGCCGTTCCTGCTGCGGTGCGTGGCGATGGACCACATCGGACGGCCGCTGCCGTCCGGCCGGCAGCGCGACCTCGTCGCCCGCGCCGGCGACCTGGCCCGCCGCCGGGGCACCGCGGGCGGCCTGTGCGCGCTGCTGGAGACGGTGACCGGGGTGCCCGGCTTCACCATCGAGGAGCCCCGCCCCTTCCACGTCGTGGTGCGGGTGCCCGATCCCGCCCGCGACCAGCTGTCCCTGATCCGGCTCGTGGTGCAGCAGGAGAAGCCCGCGGCCGTCACCGTCTCGATTCCCTAGGAGCTGTGTGTCATGTCCACGAAGTGGGTCGTCACGACCGCCGCCGAGCGCATCGTCCTGGACGACGCGCACCAGGGCGGCACCACGTTCACCGTCACCAACCCCGGCAAGGCCGCCGACCGGGTCGTGTTCGAGCCGGTCGCCGGCGGCGACGCGGACCCTTCCTGGTTCACCGTCGACGACCCACAGCGCCGGGTCCTGCCGGCCGCGTCCGCGTCGTTCCTGCTGAAGGTCCACGTCCCGGCGCAGGCGAAGCCCGGCTCGTACGAGGTGCAGGGCCGCGCCTACTCGGCGGACTCCGCGCCCGAGGAGTCGTCGGTGCTCAGCGGACGGGTCGTCTTCGACGTCGCGGCCCCGCCGGCGCCGCCGGAGCGCCGGATCCCGTGGTGGATCATCGCGATCGCCGCCGGGCTCGTCGTCATCACCGCCGTCACGGTCACCCTGGTGCTGACGCTCGGCGGCTCCTCGCCGGCGCCC
Source organism: Dactylosporangium sp. NPDC006015 (assembly GCF_040614215.1). Taxonomy (NCBI): domain Bacteria; kingdom Bacillati; phylum Actinomycetota; class Actinomycetes; order Micromonosporales; family Micromonosporaceae; genus Dactylosporangium; species Dactylosporangium sp. NPDC006015. The sequence continues at coordinate 85,946 of NZ_JBEXUD010000042.1, read as the reverse complement.
TCGGCGTCGGCGTCGGCCGCACCGGTCGTCACCGCGCCGCCGTCCGGGTCGATCCCCGTGCCGGACCTGGCCCGCCTCAACGAGACCCAGGCCGTCTTCGCGCTGAAGCAGGCGGGCCTCGTCGCCGGCACCATCAAGCACCGCAACGACCCGACCAGGGCCGACACGGTCGTGGAGCAGGGCGTCCCGGCGGCGAAGACCGTCGCGGCGGGCACGGCCGTCGACCTGGTCGTCGCGGTGCGGCTGGCGCCGCCCGTGCTGAAGACCCCGGCCAACGCGCAGCTGAAGCAGGCCGACGGCAGGCTCGTCTGGGACCAGCCGGAGGCGTACGTGACCCACTGGGTCGTCAGCCTGTCGATCTCGGTGTGCGCGCAGGGCCCCCTGACCCCGCAGGCGTGCAACACCGTGCCGATGGTGACGGCCCGCACCGACGCCAAGAGCTACGCGCCGTCGCTGCGCCCCGCCCAGAACATGGGCCTCGGCGGCACGGTCCTGACCTTCAACGGCACCTTCGTGTGGACCGTCCAGGCCGTCGACGACTTCGGCGGCATCGGCCCCGCCGCCGCCGTCCTGCCCGCCCAGATGGTGCCGTGATGACCAGGCAGACGAAGATCGTGATCGCGGCGCTCGTCGTGATCACGGCGATGTTCGCCGGCTCCGCCGCGCAACGCCCGGGCGGCGGCTCGCTCAAGGAGCCCGGGGCGCTCGTCGAATGGTTCGGGGCGAAGTTCGCGAAGACCCCGGACGCCGACCCGGCCGACCTCAGCGCCCCCTGCCGCTCCGGCGACACGTTCGTCGTGCGCGACGGCAGCTGCGTGCTGCGGGTCGCCGCCCGTCAGGGCCGCCGCACGGTCCGCCTGCGCGCCGACAGCGACGTCGGCGTGCAGGCCCCGGCCCCCGGCCAGGACACGCTCGTGCGCAGCGACGCCAAGGCCGGCGACACCGTCTCGGTCACCGTCGGCGACGCCGCCACCGACATCGACCTCATCTGCGCCGGCGAACGCACCTGCGTCCTCACCATCGCGAAGAAGGGCTGAGCCGTGGAACGCCTCCGCACCCCGTTCTTCATCGTCGCGCTCGTCGCGATGGCCCTCGTCGTCTGCGTCGAGCTCGGCGAGCAGCTGCTGATCGGCGGCGTCGACGCGGGCACCGCCCTCACCGACAACGCCGCCGCCCTCGGCGCCCAGGTCCCGGCCGGCGGCCACGTCGAACGCCCCTCCGGCGTCGGCATCCCGTACCTGGCGCTGCTGGATTTCGCGGCCCTCTTCACCGTCGCCCTGATGGCGGCCGGCCTCGTGGTCCCCCAGCGCCTGCACGGCCGCCTCCAGGGCGTCGTCACGCTGATCGTGGCGATCCTGCTGCTCCTGACCTCCATCGGCCTCATCCTTCTCGCCGTGGCGAAGCTGGTCCTGATGGTCGCCCTGCTGCTGGCATTCCCGTTCGGCACGATCGCCTACCTGATTCTCTTCGCCTCGTTCCCCCGCGGTACCGCCACCGTGATCCTCTCGCTGCTCATGTTCCTGAAACTCGTCTTCGCCGGCTCGCTGGTCGCCGCCCAGCCCCGCTTCCTGCAGAACAAGGGCCTGGTCCTGCTGACCCTGTGCTCCCTGCTGTGCAACGTGGTGGTGGCGTTCCTGCACGGCCTGGTGCCGGGCATCCTGGTCAGCATCACCGACGCCGTGGCCGGCATCGTCGTGGCGATCGTCGCCCTGATCTGGTCCGTGGTCCTGCTCGTCGGCGCTGTCGTCAGCATCGTGACCGCGGCCCGCACCACCGCCGACACCGCCCGCACCACCGCCACGGCCCTCCCCGCCACCTGACCACGACGCACGCCACAGCTCCCCTCTCCGCCTCCATTGGCGACAACCCCGCGGGCAACACATCCCCGGGCGCGACGTCCCCGGATAAGTCCAGGCGCAAGCGCCCGGACTTATCCGACATTTCGCATTTGCGCCAAAGGCGCGGAAGAACCGGAACCACAAGCGCGCCCCAGGCCTCGAAAAGTCCCCACCGTGATCGAATTGCAGATCTGGTCGTCCCGACAGCCAGATTCGCTATTGGATCACCGATCTCATGACCGATCTCCCGCGCAGTTCGGCTGGCGTGGTGACATTGCACGGCGACGGGCCCCAAGGGATGTAGCGCGCAGGTGGGTGAAATCCCCGCCGGTGCCCGCCGCGCCAGCGGCGGAGCGGAAGCTCAGCTCAGCCAGCGCAGTAGCAGACGAGTCCTGCGGCAGGCAGGCCTCGGCCAGGACCGGCTCGGGTCAGGGATCGATCCGGTCGCCAAGCGCGTCGCTGCTGGACCCCCGCCTGGTGATCAAAGGACGGATCCGGTCGTGCTGACGGCCAGAACTGTCCTTCGATCATGCCGCGGCGCGAAGATCAGCGTTGCGCACCTGGCGGCTGGGCCCGGAACACCGGCACGGGGGCGGACGCGGGATCGACCCAGACATTGAGCGCCGGAAGCACAACCCATCGCAGCCGGCCAGCGGATGCAGCGCGCAAGCGAGTGAGGCTGCCGCGCGCAAGCGCTGGCAGCGCGCCGCGCGGCGGCGCACTGGGGCGCGGGTGAGGATCCCGCCAGTGCCCGCCGCGCCAGCAGTGGGCCGGAAGCTCAGCCCGGCCGGCGCCGCCCCGGACGAATCCTGCGGCAGGCAGGCCGCGGCCAGGACCGGCTCGGGTCAGGGATCGATCCGGTCGCCAAGCGCGTCGCTGCTGGATCCCCCGCCTGGTGATCAAAGGACGGATCCGGTCGTGCTGGCGGCCAGAACTGTCCTTCGATCATGCCGCGGCGCGAGGATCGGCGTTGCGCGCGTGGTGGCCGGGCGTCGGGAGCACAACTCGTCGCAGGCCGTCCACCGGACGCCGCGCGCACGCGTCCGAAGCTGCCGCGCGCAAGCGCTGGCAGTGCGCCGCGCAGCGGCGCATTGGGGCGCGGGTGAGAATCCCCGCCGGGACCCGCCGCGAAGCGGTGGGGCGGAAGCACAGCGGTCGGGTGAGAATCCCCGCCGGGACCCGCCGCGAAGCGGTGGGGCGGCAGTACAGCAGCAGGTCAGCCGGCGCCGTAGCAGACGAAGCCGGCGCTGCTGTAGCGGGCGTCGCCGTCGGTGGCGAGCAGGGCGGCGGAGAGGGCGGCGGCCTCGGTGCAGCCGGTGCCCAGGCGCTTGTGGAAGTCGGTCATCAGGGTGCGGGTGGCCTCGTCGTCGACCGGGCCGGTGCTCGCGACCACGGTGCGGGTGCCGAGCTGGAGCAGGGTGCTGGTCAGGCCGAGCAGCTCCTCGCCGGGGTGCACGGCGGACAGGCCGGTGTCGCAGCCGGACAGCACCAGGGTGCCGGGCGGGCGGTTGAGGGCCGAGAGGTCGTACATCGTCAAGGGGCCGTCGGCGAGCAGGAGCGCGGAGAAGAGGGCGTTGTCGGTGCGGAACTGGCCGTGGCAGGCGATGTGGCCCAGCGAGGCGCCGTCCAGGGCGTGCAGCACGTCGCCGACGAGGGCGCGGTCGCCGGCGAGCAGCGTCGCGGCGGGTGTACCGGCGGCGATCCCCGTGACCTCGCGCAGCGCCTGCGGCGGGTCGGCGGCGCCGACGAAGACCGAGGGGCCGTCGGGGCGGGGGGTCCGCTGCGCCCGCCACCAGGTCGCGGCGGAGGGGGTGACGCGGACGGCGCGGCCGCGGCAGCGGGGCAGCAGGGACCAGGACAGCGCCTGCAGCTGGCCGGTCGGGGCGAGGACCAGGTCGCGGTCGCCGATGAGGTCGTCGAGCGGGGCGAGCAGCATGCGGTCGAGGTCGGCGGCGGCGTGGTCGGCGGCGAGGGTCGCGGCGCCGCGGTGGCCTCGGCGGGCGACGAGGCGGCGCTGGGCGAAGCGCAGGGCGTGCAGCTCGTCGAGGACCGGCTGGACCGGGCCCAGGGGGCGGTGCGTGACCCGGCCGCCGACGAGGACCAGCGCGTGCAGGCAGGCGTCGACGGCGAGCAGGTCGACGAACGCGAGGTCGCCGAGGGCCGCGGCCAGCACGTCGAGGGGCGGGCCGGCCGCGGTCGCCTCCTCGGTGCCGTGCGCCTGCCAGGAGCGGCGGCGCACCTGCTCCTCCAGGTCGCGCTGGCGCTGCAGCAGGCGGCCGGTGTGCGCGGCGCCGATCGGGGCGGCGGCCAGATCGGCGTGGACGCTGCGCAGGCGGGCCAGGTCGCGGGCGATCACTGGGTCGCCGCTGGGCCGGGCGGGCGGCAGCCAGAGCGCCGCGGCCCGGCACCGCTGCGACCACTGCAGAATCTGCTCCGCGGGCTCGTGCTCCACGGCCAGGCGCAGCCGGAACGCGGCGAGGTCGGCGACCGTGCCGCCGCTGCGGACGCGCAGCTCGGTGGCGCCGAGGCTGGCCCGGTGCGCCTCGAACTCGCGCAGCCCGGCGTCGGCGCAGCGCGCGGCGGCGGGGACGTCGCCGTCGGCGAGGTGCGCGACCGCCCGCAGGTGCCACCAGCGGGCGCGCAGCACGGCCGGGCCGCGCCGGGCGACGACGGCGGCCCGGTCCAGGCAGGCGGCGGCGCTGGCGCGGTCGCCGAGAGAGCCGAGCGACAGGGCGAGCTGGGCGGCGTCGAGCCACGACTCGCAGCCGGGCAGCAGCCAGCCGGCGGTGGTGAGCTCCGCCGCCACCTCCTGGACCGCGCGCAGCGTGCCGCGGTGCGCCCGGCCGGCGGCGATGACCGCACCCAGCTCGACGGCGCGGGCGCGGGCGGCGGGCAGGTGGCGGCGCTGCGCGGTGAAGGCGCGCCGCGCGGAGCGGGCCGCGTCGCGGGCCTCCTCGGCGTTGCCGCGGGCCAGCGCGACCCGGGCGAGCAGGAGCGCCGCCTCGCCGCGGGCGGTGTCGAGGCGGCCGCGCCGGCAGGTGTCGACGGCGTCCTGGGCCGCCTGCTGCGCCTCCGGGAGCAGCCGGGCGGAGCGCAGCAGCTCCGCGAGGTCGAGCAGGGCGTCGGCGGGCACCCCGGCCTCGCGGGTCAGCACGGCGCGGGCCTGCTCGTAGCGGGCCAGGGCGAGCGGGACGTCGCCGGCCTGCGCGGCGACGAACCCGAGGTTGTGGTGCACCTGGGCGGCCGCCGTGGGCAGGTCCAGGTCGGCGTAGATGGCGGCGGCGGCGCCGAGGTCGGCGGCGGCGAGGCGGTGGCTGCCGTGGTAGCCGTGCAGGATGGCCCGGTTGTTCAGTGCCCGGGCCTCCCAGAGCCGGTCGCCTTCGCGCCGGAAGACCCGCAGCGCCGACCGGTAGCCGGCCATCGCCTCCTCGTCGTGGCCGAGCCGGCGCAGGATCAGCGCCCGCTGCATCACGGCCCGGCCCCGGCGCAGCCCGCGCAGGCTGCGCAGGGCGACGTCGATCTCGCGGACCGCGGCGGCCGGCCGGCCGAGGTCGTCGAGCACCAGCGCGAGGCTCATCCGCGCCTCCGCGGCGAGGGTCATCCGCTCGTGCCGCTCCGCGACCCGCAGCGCGGCGCGCAGGTGCCGGGCCGCGGTGTGCGCGTCGTCGCCGACGCGGGCGGCCAGTCCCAGCGCCCGGTGCGCCACCGACGTCGCGTCGGGGTCCTTCGCCCGGCGGGTCGCGGCGAGGGCCGCCACGGCCAGGGCGCGGGCCTCGTCGGGGTCGGCGGCAACCGCCTCGACGGCACGCGTCGCCAAGGTCAAGGCAGACGGCGGCGCCGGCGTCGGGCCGGAAAGCGGCGGCTTCACAACCGACGATCCTTCCACCGCTGGGAACTGTCGGGTACCCGACGTATCGGCGGACTCGCTCGAACGTCACGTTGAACATGACTGACTTCGAAGGCGGCCCCGTGGACCCGACCCGGCGACTCGAGCGGTGGCGGCAGCGGCGCGCGGCGCACCTGGCCGGCCTGCGCTGGCTGGGCACGGAGACCAGCGGCGGCCAGCCGGTGCGGTACGTCAGCGGCGAGCTGCTGGTCGTCGACGAGCACTACGACGACGCCCGGCGGGTCGTGGAGGGCCTCGGGCACCGCGCCGCCGACGTGGCGACCGACGAGCCGCTGCCCGGCGTGCGCCGGCTGCGGGCCCCCGGTCTCGACGCGATCAAGGCGACCCGCCGGACCCGCGAGCGCGCGTCCGACGGCACCGTCGCCGGCCCGAACCACGTGCTGCTCGCCTCGCCGTTCGAGCAGGGCGGCCCCTTCGGCCGGCCGATCGCGGCGGCGGCCGCCTCGATCGACGCGGCACCCGCGGCCGCCGGCGCCGCCCGGGTCGTGGTCATGGACACCGGCGTGTGGGCCGACAGTCCGCTGCCGGCCAGCCGGTACCGGGTCGGCGAGAGCGACTACGAGACCGAGATCGACGTCGACCGGGACAACGTCATCGACTCCGACGTCGGGCACGCCAACTTCATCGCCGGGGTGATCCTGCAGGGCACCCGGCGGGCGCAGGTCCGCATCGTCAAGGTGCTCGACACGTTCGGCGTGGGCACCGAGCTGCAGCTGGCGCTGCGGATCGCCGCGCTCACCGACACCGACGTGCTCAACCTGTCGCTCGGCTCGTACACCGTGGACGGCCAGCCGCCGGTGCTGCTGCGCTGGGCGCTCAACCGCTTCCTGGTCGGCCGGGACCGGGTCGTGGTCGCCGCCGCCGGCAACGACGGCGTCACCGACCGGCCGTTCTGGCCCGCCGGGTTCGCCGGCGCGGACGTGCCGTGGCGGCAGCAGGTCGTCGCGGTCGCCGCGCACAACGGCACGGCGCTGTGCGAGTGGAGCAACAGCGGGCCGTGGGTGACCGTGGCCGCGCCGGGCGCCGACGTGGTCAGCACGTACATCCACCACCCGGACTTCGGCACCGGCTGGGCCACCTGGAGCGGCACGTCGTTCGCCACCCCGCACGTGGTCGCGCTGATCGTGGAGCGCGCCGCGTCGACCGGAAGCGTGCTTTCGGCGACCAAGGAGGTGACGTCGGAATCGACACGATCAGTTGGCGGGTACGCTGCTGTGCTGTGACGGCATTCGATCCGACCATCGCCCTGATCGAGGCCGCGGACGGCGATCAGCGGGCCTGGGACGCACTCGTGGCCCGCTACTCGGGGCTTGTATGGGCGGTCGCGCGCGGCTTCCGGTTCAACGAGGCCGACGCGAGCGACGTGTTCCAGGCGACCTGGTTCCGCCTGGTCGAGAAGCTCGGTCAGATCCGCGACGGCGACGGTCTCGGGTCGTGGCTGGCCACGACCGCCCGCAACGAGGCGATCGACATGATCCGCAGGCGCGGCCGGGAGTCCCCGGCCGACGTCGCGGAGCACCTCGGCCGGGCGCCGTCGACGACGGACCTGCCGGAGGAGGAGGCTCTGCGCGCGGAGGAGCAGCGGCTGCTGTGGCAGGCGGTCGACCGGATGCCGGACCGGTGCGCGCGGCTGCTGCGGGCGATGGGCGCACACCCGGCACCGTCCTACGCGGAGCTGGGTGCCGCGCTGGACATGCCGGTCGGCAGCATCGGCCCGACCCGGGCCCGCTGCCTGGAGACGTTACGCGGCCTGCTCACGGGCGAGCCGTACCCCGGAGCGGCCGCACACAGGCAACAGGCGGCCGCGCCCAGGCAACAACACGGACAGCACGGACCGACGGTGAAGGGAGGCACACATGACGCAACCACCCGCGGGTGAGGATCTGGGCGAAGCGGTGGCTCGACTGTACGTCGACACCGACCCCGTCCCGGCGAGGCTGCTGCAGGCGGCGTCGGCCGGCCTGGCCTGGCGCGACCCGGACGCGGCGCTGGCCGCCCTGCTGCTGGACAGTGCCGTCGCGGGCGCGCCCGCCGGGGTCCGTGCCGGCCCGGGACCGGACGGTGACGCGGACGACCCCCGGCTGCTGAGCTTCGACAGCGGCGGCACCGTCATCGACGTCGAGGTCGTCGTCGACGGCGGCCGGGTGCGGCTCGTCGGGCAGGTCAGCCACCCGGTCGAGGCGCCGGTGCGGGTCCGGCACTCCGGCGGCGAGTGGACCGGCACGACCGACCGGCTCGGCCGCTTCTCGGTGCCGGACCTGCCGGTCGGCCCGCTGCGCATCTGGTGGGGCCCGGCCGGCCCCGAGACGACCCAGGTCGGCACCGCCACGTTCCTCACCTGAGGAACGCGGCGGTGCCGCCGCATCCGCGGTCGCTACCTGGTCAGCGCAGCGACCAGACCTGGTTGGACTGGGTGCCTCCGCCGCCGTAGCAGTCCCAGATCTGCAGGCCGGTGCCGTTGGCGGTGCCGCGGCCGGACGCGTCGAGGCACTTGCCCGACGCGGGGTTGACGAACGTGCCGTTGCCGTTGACCACCCACTGCTGGGCGGAGTTGTTCAGGCACGTCCACAGCCACACCTGCGCGCCGTTGGCGGTGCTGGCGCCCCGGACGTCGAGGCACTTGCCCGACTGCGGGTTGACGAACGTGTTGCCGCTGCGGGTCCACTTCTGCGCGCCGCTGCCGTTGCAGTCCCACAGCTGGACCTTGGTGCCGTCGGCGGTGCCCTGCGCGTCGACGTCGACGCACCGGCCGGAGCCCTGACCGACGATCGTCTGCCCGCCGCCGGTGTTGCCGCCGGTGGTGCTGTAGTTGAAGTCGGTGACGGCGAGCCCGGCGCCGCCCTGCCACGGCTCGAACCCGGCCTGCACGCTGGTCAGGTACCAGCTGTTCTGCGCGTACCCGCGGGCCATCATGTCGTTGTAGAAGTCGCGGACCGCGAAGTTGATGGAGCCGGTCCCGGCGGTGCGCACGTACGACACGACGTTCCAGCCGATGTTGCCGAACCACACGGTCCAGGTGCCGCCGGCGATGTTCACGGTGCCGACGGGCGAGCCGACGGGCTGCGGCGCGCCCGCGTGGTTGAGCCACACCATGAGCTCCGCGCCGGTGTTCTGGCCGTTGGTCCGCGGGGTGGGGTCGAACCAGACGTCGTACGCAGCGTCCCACTGCCCACCGGCGTACGTCATCGACACGCTGGTCGTCACGTTCTGGAACGCGCTGCTGGAGACCTGCATCGGCAGGCCGCTGCCGGTGGTGCAGTTGCCGTAGTGGCAGCCGGCGTAGATCGAGGGGTAGGAGGCGGGGGCGCCGTTCGTGGGCACGTTGTGCCCGGACTGGGTGATCGTGAAGCCGCGGTCGGTGGCGTTGATGCACTGCGGCGTGCTGGCGCCCCAGACGTTGTTCTGCACGATGTACTTCCCGCCGGCGACGCTCGCCGAGCCGAAGGTCGCGCAGATCTGGGTGTCGGCGCTCGCCGCCTGCGGGCTGACCGCGACGGCGGCGGTCAGCAGCAGCGCGAGGGCGCCGAGCGATTGCAACAAGCGGGGCATGGTACTGCCTTTCGGAAGGTTGGCGGACATTCCGGAAGGCAGGGTGCGGCCGGGGCCACGCCGCCCGGGAGTTTGTCCCTGCGGCGCGGCCCGATTCCGTGAAACTTTCACGCCGCCCCGGGACGACCGGGGCACGCGACAGCGTCAGGCGTTGGACTTCGGCAGGCCCGGCGGGTTCACCTGGGAGGTCGGCACGGCCTCCGTGTCCAGGTTGTAGGCGGCGAGCCACTGCTTGTACTGGCTGTTGGCGATGAGGTAGTTGATCGCCTCGGCGAGCGCCCTGGCGAGCTGGTTGTCCTTCTTCGTGGTGGCCGCGATCAGCCCCTGGAGGGTCTCGCCGGCGCCGGAGTACACGCCCGCGTTCCGCACGGCGTCGGCGGTGCCTTTGGTCCGGCTGATCTGGTAGGCGATGCCCGGGTTCGGGCCGAAGTAGGCGTCGATCTGGCCGGAGACGAGCGCCTTGAAGGTGGTGGGTGTGTCGGCGAAGTACTTGATGTCGAGGGTCTTGCCTTCGGCCTTCAGCTTCTCCTGCCACGCGACCAGGATCTTCTCCTGGTTGGTGCCCGCGCCGACGGCGACCTTGAGGCCGGCCAGCTTCTTGTGGTCCTTGTCGAAGTTCCAGGCGTTGCCGTCCTTCACCGCGAAGCCCAGGTTGTCCTGCCGGTATGAGGCGAAGTCGTACTTCTCCTTGCGTTGCTCGGTGTCGGTGATGTTCGAGAAGCCGACCTCGGTCTTGCCGGAGTCGATGCCGACGAACAGGTTGTCCCACGTGGCGTTGTTGATCTCGGGTGTGAGGCCGAACACGGCGGCGACGAGGCGGCCGAGGTCCGGCTCGGCGCCGGTGAGGGTCTTGTCGTCGTCGCCGACGAAGGCGAGTGGCGGGAAGCCGGTCGGCAGCGCGCCGAGCCCGATGGTCAGCTTGCCGTCGGCCTTGATCGCGTCCGGGACCAGGTCGGCGATCGCCTGCTGCTTCTCGACCTTCAGCTCGGTCTGCTTGCCGATGCCGTTCGCCTGCGCGCCGATCGTCACCGTGCCGCTCGCGGCGGCCGCGGTGCCGGCCTCGGCCTCGTCGTCGCTGCCGCAGGCGGCCAGGCTCGCGGTGAGGGTGACGGCGATGGCCGCGGCCGCGAACGCCCGGCGGGATGGTCTGACGGTGCGCATGGTTCTCCTTCGATGCATTTCAGAGGACTTTGGAAAGGAACTCGCGGGTGCGGGGCTGCTGCGGGGCGGTGAGCACCTGGGCCGGCGGCCCCTGCTCGACGATCACGCCGTCGTCGATGAACACCACGGTGTCAGCGACTTCGCGGGCGAACCCGATCTCGTGGGTGACGATGATCAGCGTGGTGCCGCTGTCGGCGAGCTGCCGGATGACCGAGAGCACCTCGCCGACCAGCTCGGGGTCGAGCGCGGAGGTCGGCTCGTCGAAGAGCAGCAGATTCGGTTCGAGGGCCAGTGACCGGGCGATCGCGACGCGCTGCTGCTGCCCGCCGGACAGCCTCCGGGGGTACGCGTCGCCGCGGTCGCCGAGGCCGACCTTCGCCAGCAGCTCCGTGGCCCGCTCGTACGCGGCGGGCCTGGCCAGCCGCTTGTGCGCGATGAGCGGCTCGGCGACGTTGTCCCGCGCGGTGAGGTTGGGGAACAGGTTGAAGCTCTGCGCCACGAAGCCGATCCGGGTGCGCTGCCGCCGCACGGCACGCGGGGACAGCTCGTGCAGCCGGGCGCCGCGGGCCTCGACCCCGATCAGCTCGCCGTGCACCGCGACATAGCCGTGGTCGGGCTGCTCGAGGTGGTTGATGGTGCGCAACAGCGTCGACTTGCCCGACCCGGATGGGCCGAGGATCGCCACGACCCCGCCGGGCCGGACGGTCAGGTCGACGCCGCGCAGCACCTCCCGGGTGCCGAACGACTTGTGCACATTGCGGATCTCCAGCGCAGCCGCCGTGTCCAGGGTCGCGGTCATCTACAGGCCCCTCCGGGTCAGGCGGACGTAGGACGAGACGGTGAGGCGGCGCAGCCGCTGCAACGGGGTCGGCGGCAGTACCCGGACGGTGCCGCGGGCGTAGAACCGCTCGACGTAGAACTGCACGACCGACAGGGCGGCGGTGATGACGAGGTACCAGACGGCACCGACGATGAGAATCGGCACGAGCGACTCGGGGTGCCGCGACTCCAGCACGAACACCGCGCCGAACAGGTCCAGCAGCGAGACGTAGTAGACCAGCGAGCTGGCCTTCACCAGGCCGACGAGCTGGTTGCCGTAGGCCGGCACGATCGAGCGCAGCGCCTGGGGCAGCACGATCCGGCGCAGCTGCCGGGCCTTGGACAGGCCGAGCGCGTTGGCGGCCTCGATCTGACCGGGCTCGACCGACAGGATGCCGCCGCGGATCACCTCGGCCGCATACGCCGCCTCGTTGAGGCCCAGCGCGATGACGCCGATCACGAGCGGTGTGAGGCTGGCGGTCCGCACCTCGGCGAACACCGGCCCGAAGGGCACGCCGACGCCCAGCCGCGGGTAGAAGTACGAGAAGTTGAAGGTGATGATCAGCAGCAGCGGCAGGGGCAGCGCGCGGAAGAACCACACGTACGCCCACGACAGGCCGTTGACCAGTGGGTTCGTCGACAGCCGGCCGAGCGCGACGAGCACGCCGAGGACCAGCCCGACCAGCGCGCTGAGCGCCACGACCTTCAGGGTGACCACGACGCCGTCGACGATCGACTCGCGGGTGAAGTACGCCCAGAACTTGTGCCACTCGTAGCGGGGGTTGGTGAAGACGCCGACGACGACCTGGGTGAGCACCACCAGCACGACGGCGCTGACGAACCAGCGCCAGGGGCGCGGCCGTGGGGTGACCCTGCGCTGCGCCGCCTGCGGGTCGAACCGGACGGGCGGGGTGTCGATCGGTGGACCGGCGGGTGCGGCTTCGAGGGTTGCGGGCTCGCTCATGCGCGCGCTCCATCAGGGTGCGACGAATCCACCCACGACGAGGGGGGCGTGGGCGGATCGGGTTGCGGATCGGGCTTTCCAGCAACCTAAAGAGACGCGAATAAGTTGTCAATCCCTATCGGAAAACTAGTATTTACACATGGCGCAGGACACGTCCGCGGCGCACGGGAGCGCCGCTACGGCAGGGGCAGCCAGGCCAGGACGTCGCGGATCTTGTCGTCCCAGTGGGACCACTCGTGCGTCCCGGCGCTGAACTGCGACGTGAGCGGGACACCGCGGGAGGCGCAGGCGTCGCGGAAGCGCACGTTGCCGGGGTACAGGGCGTCCTCGGTGCCGCACCACTGGAACAGCGGCGGCGGGTCGCTGACCTTGTCCAGCAGGGCGAACAGGTCGTTGTCGCCGCCGTCGAACGGGGCGTCGCCGAAGACCCGCCGCCACATGAGCGGGTCCACCTCGGAGGTCATGGTCCGCATCCGGTCGCCGAGGTCCAGGACCCCGGAGAGGCTGGCCGCGGCGCCGAACCGGTCGGGGTGGCGCAGGGCGAGCTTGAACGCGCCGTAGCCGCCCATCGACAGGCCTGCCACGAACGTCTCCTCGGGCCGCGCCGACAGCCGGAAGAACTGCCGCGCGATCGCGGGCAGCTCCTCGGCGACGAACGTCCAGTACGGCCGGCCCCACACCTCGTCGGTGTAGAAGCTGCGCTGCACCTGCGGCATGACGACGGCGATGCCGAGCTCCGCCACGTACCGCTCGATCGAGGTCCGCCGGGCCCAGATGGTGTCGTCGTCGCTGAGACCGTGCAGCAGGTAGAGGGTCGGCACGTCGCCGTCGCGCCCGCTGCCACCCATGCCGACCTGCCCGGACGTGCGCTGCGGAAGCACGACCGTCATCGATGTACTGAAGCCGAGGACATCGGAGAAGAAATCACACCGCACAAGGGCCATGCCCCTTACCCTAAACAGCACTTATGGTGGTCAGGTGGACCGCCGCGCCAACGCCGCCCTCGCCGCGTTGTCGGTTGCGACATTCACGTTCGTCACCGTCGAGGTGATGCCGATAGGGCTGCTCACGGTGATCGCCGACGACCTGGGGCGCACCCGGGCCGAGGCCGGCCTGCTGCTGACCGGGTATGCGGCGGTCGTGCTGGTGCTGTCGGTGCCGATGGCGGTGCTGACCCGGCGGCTCCCGCGCCGGCTGCTGCTGGGTGCGGCGCTCGGGGTGTCGGCGGCGGCGACGGCGGTGTCCGGGCTCGCGCAGGGGTACGCGATGCTGCTCGGCGCGCGGCTCGTCGTCGGCCTGACGCAGGCGCTGTTCTGGTCGATCGTGGCGTCGACGGCGACCGCCATGTTCCCGCCGTCGCGGCGGGGGCGCACCGTCGCCCGACTGTCGATCGGGGCATCCCTCGCGCCGGTGCTCGGGGTGCCGCTGGGCACGTGGCTCGGCCAGCAGCTCGGCTGGCGGGCCGCGTTCGGGGTGATGGCCGTCATCGGCGCGGCGACCTGCGTGGCCGTCGTGGCGCTGCTGCCCGGCGCGCTGCCCTCCGGCGCCGCCTCGGCCCGCGGCGCGGCCCCCGACCTGCGGCGCTACCTGTTGCTGCTGCTCGTCACGTCGCTCGGGGTCGCGGGGGCGATGACCGCGCAGACCTACGTCACGCCGTTCCTGCTGGACGTGACGCACTTCGACGCGTCGTCGCTCGGCCCGCTGCTGCTGGTCTCCGGCGTCGGCGGCGTCGTCGGCACCCTCGCCGTCGGCCGCTTCCTCGACCGCTACCCGTGGCCGGCCCTGGCCGTGCCGATGTCGCTGCTGTGCGCGGCGTCGGTCGCGCTGTATGCCGGCGGCACCGTGCGGGCCCTCGTGGTCGCCGCGCTCGCCACGTCCGGCGGCGCGTACGCGGCGTTCGCGGCCGCGGTGCAGAACCGGGCGCTGCAGATCGCCCCCGGCAGCACCGACATGGCGTCGGCCGGCGGCAGCTCCGCGTTCAACATCGGCATCTCCGCCGGGTCGTTCGTCGGCGGCCTGATCATCGAGGGCGCCGGCCCGCGGGCCGTCGCGCTCGCCGCGGCCGTCCTCATCGCCACCGCCCTCGCGGCGCTCCTGCTCGACCCGCTGCTGTCCGCGGCCGGGCCGCCGCCGTCCGGGCACCCAGTACCGAAGCAGCGCGACCCTCAGCAGCACGCCGCCGCATGGGGCGAAAAGTCCGGTAATCCGAACGCGTGACCCGCTGTCGGATCTCCTACATTCACCCCGGGAACCCGCCGGCGAATACACCTTCCCCGAATCGCGAGCACCGCTGCCAGCAGCGCAAACAGCGGCACTTGAATCCACACGTACCAATGCGGAAACGGCGAAAAGACAGCACCGCCGGATGGCTGTGCTCCCCTACGATCGGGCTGGTTCAGGCAGTTTCTTCGGGACCGGTGAGGGGGGCAGGGACGTGGCGGACGAGCATGCCGCGACCGTCCGCACCACACCCGCCGAGAAGCGAGCGCTGGCGCGCCGGCTCCGCGACGCCGACACCCACCGCGCCTACGCCGCCTGCAACACCCTCACCGGTCCGCTCACCACCCCCGCCGGCCCCCATCTGCCGGTCGTGTACAGGAACACGGCCCGGCCGGCGCAGCGGTTCATGCTCAGCGTCCTCATCTCGCTCAACTTCCTAACCGCGATCGTCTTCATCGGCTGGCTCGCGCTGCCGCGGCACGTCCCGGGCGCGATGACCGGCGAGCTGTCGGGGACCGTGGTCGTGGCGCGGGTCGCGTTCTGCTTCGTGCTCCTCGTGGAGCTGGTGCGCCTGCTGCAGAACCTGGCCGTGTGGGTGTTCGCGTGGAAGGCCGCCGACCCGGTGCCGATGGTGCCGGAGCCCGGGCTGCGCATCGCGATGCTCACCACGATCGTGCCGGCGAAGGAACCGATCGACGTCGTCGAGCGGTCCCTCAAGGCGATGCAGCGGGTGCGGTACCCGGGACACGTCGACATCTGGATCCTCGACGAGGGCAACGACCCGCGGGTGAAGGCGATGGCGAAGAAGCTCGGCGTCAAGCACTTCAGCCGCCGCGGGAAGCCGGAGTTCAACCAGCCCGACGGGCCGTTCCGCGCGAAGACCAAGGCCGGCAACCACAACGCGTGGCGCTTCACCCATGAGCACGTCTACGACGTGGTCGCGCAGATGGACCCCGACCACGTGCCGCTGCCGAGCTTCCTGGAGCGCACCGTCGGCTACTTCCGCGACCCCGACGTCGCGTTCGTCGTCGCCCCGCAGGTCTACGGCAACATGTACGGCGGCTGGGTCGTGCACGGCGCGTCGGTGCAGCAGTACCTCTTCAGCGGCCTGATCGAGCGTGGCGGCAACGGGCTCGGCGCGCCGCTGCTCATCGGCACCAACCATCTCTACCGGCCCCTGGCGTGGGCGCTGATCGACGGCTACCAGGACAGCATCATCGAGGACCATCTCACCTCGATGGTCGTGATGGGCGCGAAGAACCCGCTGACCGACCGGCGCTGGAAGGGTGTCTACACCCCCGACGTGATCGCGGTCGGCGAGGGCCCGACGACCTGGACCGACTACTTCAACCAGCAGAAGCGCTGGGCGTACGGCGTGTGGGAGATCCTGCTGCGCTCCAAGCGTTTCCTGAAACCGCTGAGCCTCACCCAGCGGCTCTGCTACGGCCTCGTGCAGTCGTACTACCCGAGCGTCGCGCTGTCCGCGGTGTCGGGCACCGTCGCGACCGCCGCGTACCTCGCGTTCGGCATCGGCGCGATGCGGGTCGAGTGGCAGCTGTGGCTGGTCCTGTGGTCGGCGAGCATGGGCAGCTGGGCGCTGCTGTGGCTGTGGCTGCGCCGGTTCAACCTGGCCGAGCACGAGCGTCGCGAGCTGGGCGTGCACGGGATGCTGCTCGCGTTGTTCGCGGTCCCGGTGTACGTCGTGGCCGGCGTCGCCGCGCTGCTGCGCCGCCCCCTGGCGTACGCGGTGACCGCGAAGGGGCGGCTCGCGTCCGCGGACGGGCTGAAGTCGTTCCGGCTGCACATGGCGTGGGCCGGGGTGTCGGCGGCGTTGCTCGGGGTGAGCATGTGGCTCGGCCACCACTCCGACGCGCTGCGGTTCTGGTCGGGGCTCAGCATCGTCGCCGGGCTCTGCCCGCCGCTGATCGCGTGGGTCACCGGGCTGCGCAACCGGCGTCTCGTCGCCCAGGAGGTCGACCTCACCACGCAGACCGGTCCGCTGGTCATGACGGTGCGCGGCAAGGCCGCCGTGGTCCGCGAGTCGCTCACCACCACCTCGACGATCCGGCTGTCGGACCTGCCGCAGGTGCCGGGCCTCTCCGTCACCCGGGGGCCGGCGTGATCACGCTGCCCCGGGTCATGCTCGTCGTGCTGCTGCTCGTCGGCGGCTACACGTTCGTGGTCGCGCCCGCCGTCGCCGCCTCGTCCGGCCCGGCCGTGCGCTGGGAGACGAAGCGGAGCGAGCCGCGCCCGACCTTCCCGCCCGCACCCGGGCGGCCGGTCGCCTTCCCGCAGGCCGGGAAGGCGTTCTTCGGCGTGTTCACCTCGCGCGGCCCGGCCGACCTCACCGAGTACGACGGGTTCGTCGCCGCCGCCGGCCGGCAGCCGCAGGTGATGATGTTCGCGCAGGGCTGGGCGGGGGCGAAGACGTTCGACCGGCAGCCGTTCGACCGGATCGTGAACCGGGGCATGCTGCCGATGCTCGCATGGGAGCCGTGGAACTTCCGCTCCGAGCCCAAGCAGGACGCCTCCCGCGGCGACCAGCCCGGCTACCGGCTGTCGAGGATCACCGGCGGCTCGTACGACGCCTATATCAAGGCGTGGGCCGCCGGGATCAAGGGGCTCGGCTACCCGGTCGCGGTCCGGTTCGCGCACGAGATGAACGGCTACTGGTACCCGTGGTGCGAGTCCGCCAACGGCAACCGCAAGGGCGACTACGTCGCGGCGTGGCGGCACGTGCACGACCTCTTCGAGGCCGCCGGCGCCGGCAACGTCATCTGGGTGTGGAGCCCCAACGTCGCCTACGACGGCTCGACGCCGCTGCAGCAGCTGTACCCCGGCGACGACTACGTCGACTGGGTCGGCCTGTCCGGCTACTACGGCACCGGTGGGCTCGAGCAGTACCAGACCTTCGACCAGATCTACCGCAGGACGCTCGCCTCGGTCACGGCGATCTCGAAGCGGCCGGTCGTCGTCACGGAGGTCGCCGCCACCGACGCCGCCGGGCGCAAGGCGGAGTGGATCACCGACCTGCTCCGGTCGCTGCCGAAGCACCCGGAGATCATCGGGTTCCTCTGGTACGAGGCGGTCAAGGAGACCGACTGGCGCATCGCGGCGACCCCGGCGGCGGCGAAGGCGTTCGCGGCCGGGATCGCGCAGCCGTACTTCACCGCGTCCTGGTCACCCGACATGACGCCGTCCGTCGTTCGTCGCTCAGGGGGCACCTCATGACGGGTCACGTCGTCGGCATCGACCTGGGCACCTCCAACACCGTCGCGGTGATCCGCTCCCCCGACGGCCGGCGCCGCCCCGTCCTCTTCGACGGCGCGCCGATCCTGCCGTCCGCGGTGTACCTCCAGGACAACGGGCAGCTCGCGGTCGGCCGCGACGCGCAGCGCCTCGCCCAGCTCGACCCGGCCCGCTACGAGCCCAACCCGAAGCGCCGCATCGACGAGACGACGGTCCTGCTCGGCGGCACGGAGGTCCCGACCCGGGAGATGCTCGCCGCGGTGCTGCGGGCCGTCGCCGCCAGCGTCGCCGAGATCACCCGGACCCCGCCGCCGGCCGTGCTCACGTACCCGGCGTCGTGGGCGCACACCCGCCGCTCGCTCCTGCAGGAGGCCGCGGCGCTCGCGGGCTGGCGGCAGGTCAGCCTGGTGCCGGAGCCGGTCGCCGCGGCCCGCTACTTCATCAGCGCCCTCAACCACCCGCTCCCCCCCGGCGCGGCCATGGTCGTCTACGACTTCGGCGGCGGCACCGTCGACATCGCCGTCGTCCGCCACTCCCCCGAAGGCTTCACCGTCATCGGCGCGGGCGGCCTGGAGGACGTCGGCGGCCTCGACCTCGACGCGACCCTGGTCGAGCACGTCGGCGACCTGCTGCGCCGCTCCGACCCGATGGCGTGGCAGCGCCTGCACCAGCCGCACACCGCCCAGGACCGCCGCGACCGCCGCCTCTTCTGGGAGGACGTCCGCGGCGCGAAGGAGATGCTGTCGCGGACCGCGGCCGCGCCGGTCTCCGTGCCCGGCGTCGAGGCGGCGCTGCACCTCACCCGCGACGAGCTGGAGGCGCTCGTCGAGCCGATGCTGCGCCAGACCGTCGCGGAGACGGCCCGGGTCGTCGCCTCGTGCCGGCTCGCCCCGAACCAGCTCGCCGGCATCATGCTCACCGGCGGCTCGTCGCGGGTGCCGCTGGTCGCCCGGATGCTGCACCGATCGCTCGGCGTGGTGCCGACCGTCCTCGAGCAGCCGGAGCTCCCGGTCGCCGAGGGCGCCGTCGTCCACCCGTCGGAGCTGTCCGCCGCCCCGGCCACCGGCACCGCCTCCGTCGCCCGCACGCTCCCCCAGCAGACCACCTACCAGACCGAGGGCTACCGGGCGCAGCAGCTGACCGGCGCCACCACCGGCGTCTACGGCGCCCCGGTCTCGCCGGCGTCCCCGCCCGACGCCCCCGTGTCGGGCGTGCCGGTCTCAGGAATGCCGGTCTCGGGCTCCCCCATGTCCGGCGCTCCCGTCTCGGGCCCGCCGGTGTCCGCGCCGCCGGTGCCTGTCCCCGCTCCCGGCCGGCGGCGCCTCGCGCTCGTCGCGGCCGCCGTGGTGCTGCTGCTCGTCGCCGGCGGCACCGCGTGGTGGCTGACCAGACCGGATCCGCTCGGCTCGTGGGAGACCCTGCCGGACGTGCCGACCACGACCGGCGGCGGTCCCGTCGGCATCGAGGGCGCCGCCGCGGCGGTCCTGGGCGGCAAGCTGTACGTCATCGGCGGCTTCACCGCGGACGACCCGCGCACCCGGCTCGACACGGTCTGGGTGCTCGACACCGCGACGAAGACGTGGACGGAGGGGCCGCGGCTGCAGCAGGCGGTGAGCCAGACGGCGGCCGTGGTGACGCCCTCGGGCGAGCTGTTCATCATCGGCGGCTGGGCGAAGGACGGCCCGATCCCGAACGTCTACCGCCTCGACCCGGCCGCCGGGAAATGGGTCGGGGCCGGCGCGCTGCCGGTGCCCCGGCAGGCGGGTGCCGCGGTCTTCGACGGCAAGGGCATCGTCTACGCCGGCGGCAAGGACAGCAACGGGCAGCCCACGGCCACGATCTTCGTGCAGCAACCCACCGGCGACGGCTGGGGCGTGGCGGACGCCTCGCTGCGCCAGCCGCGGGAGAAGCTGGCCGGGGCCAGCGACGGCGCTGGCACCTCCTGGTTCATCGGCGGCAACGGCACCGGGGGCACGACCAGCGACATCGACGTCCTCGTCGAGCGCAAGCTCGCCGACGACCATCCGAAGCTGCCCGAGCCGCGGCAGGGCGCCTCCGCCGTGCGCCTCGAAGGCTTCGGGCTGTGCGTGCTCGGCGGCAACAACGACGAGAAGGTCTTCCAGTGGTGGTGCCAGCAGGACGGGGTCGCGGAGCGGCTGCCCGAGCTCGCCGTCCCGCGCGCCGGCATGGCGGTCACCACCAGCGGCAACACCGTCTACGCCGTCGGCGGGTACAACACCGCGAAGAACTCCCACGGCACCACCGCCGCGGAGCGCTTCACCGCCCACGAGTCGTAAGGCTCCCGGAACGCTGCTAGTCGTTGGCGAGGCTCCAGGCGACGGTGTTGAGGTTGTCGGTCAGGAAGATGTCGTGGCCGCCCAGGCGCTGTGCCCAGGAGGTCGGCATCAACTCGGCGGCCCGTGTGACGACCGCGTCCATCCAGACCTTGAGTCGAGCCTGCCGGTTGTCGTCCGGCACGCCGGCGGCCGCGGCGGCCTGTGGCAGGGCGACGGTGCGTAGCGCTTCGGCGGCGCTGGTGCGCAGGTCGTGGATGTACTCGCGGTTGACCACGACGTCCTCGGGGGTGCCGGGCAGCGCCATGTGTCCGGACACGATGGTGTCGAAGTCGTACCGCAGGATGCGGTCCATCGCGTCGAAGTACGCGGGCACGTTCGGTGAGAAGAGCAGGCGGAAGAACGGCGCGTTCTTGACCGTGAAGCTGTCGATCGCGGTCAGGATCCGCCGTTGTGGCAGATGGATGAAGAGGTTGCCGGGTTGGTGCCAGTCGCCGGTGTACTCCAGGACGAGCCGTTCGCCGTCGATGGTCAGGTCGTGCCTGGGTCCGTTGAATGCCTCGGTGGGCAGTGGGCGGCGGTCGTCGTGGGCGTGCTGGATGAACCGGCCGGTGAATTCGTGGGCGACGATCTGCAGGTCGGCGCGGGCGAGGAGGTGCGCGGAGCCGATGTGGTCGGCGTGGGCGTGGCTGTAGATGAGGTGGGTGACCGGTTTCGGGGTGACCTCCCCGATACCGGCCAGCAGGCGTTCGCCGAGGTCTGTCGGGGCGTCCACGAGGACGACGCCGTTGCGGGTCTCCAGGAACATGGTGTTCACCGTGCCGCTGGTGATGAAGTAGGCGCCGCCGCCGAGCTCCGTGACGAGGTAGCCGGCGCCAGGGATGTCGGGGCCTCGGGCGAACGCCGGCACGGGTGCGAAGACCGTCATCCTTCCGAAGCTAGGACGGTGCCGGCCCGGCCATGCCGGCGTTTCCGGATTTTCATTCGTCGCCGCCCCGACCCGACCACGGACCGACACGCCTAAAGCACGGCGCCGACCTGCTTCACGTGGCGCAGGGCCGGGGCGGTCTCGACGCGCTCGATGCCGGGCAGCGGGCCGATCCGGCGGGTGAGGTAGTCGTACAGGCCGGCCATGTCGGGGCAGATGACGGTGGCGACGAGGTTGGTGGCCCCGGTGGTGGCCGCGGCGAAGACGACCTCCGGGTGGGTGGCCAGGGCGCGGCCGGCGGCCTCCAGGTGGGCGGGCGCCACGGCCATCCAGAGCAGGATGCGGGCCCTGAAGCCGAACAGCGCCGGGTTGACCTCCACGTCGAAGAACAGGGCGCCGGTGCGCAGGAGGTGCTCGAGGCGGCGCCGCACCGTGGACTCGGACCAGCCGGTGGCGGCGGCGAGCTCGGGCAGGCCGGTGCGGCCGTCGCGGGCGAGGGCGGCGACGAGCGGCCGGTCGGTGTCGAGCAGGACGGCCTCGCCCGCGGGCGGCTGCGGCTGGACCGCCGCGGTCTGCGCCTGGGTGAGGGCGGTGGGTCCGGCGGCGTCGACCGCCCCACCGGCGAAGTCGTGGATCAGGCAGTGCGCGCGGACCGACACGATCCGCGGGGTGCTCGGCAGCTTCTGCAGCAGCAGCGCCTCCCGGTCGGCGGTGCCGGGGTTCTGCACGATGCAGGTCACCTCGGTGCCGCCGGACGCGATCGTCACCCACGTCGTGTCGGGGCGGCGGGCGAGGGCCTCCGCGATCGCCGACGCGCCGCCCGGGGTGCTCTGCACGCGGATCATCCACTTGTCGTAGCCGAGCCGGACCCCGTTGGGCAGGCCGACGACCCGCACCCCGGCCTCCGCGCGCAGCCGCCGGAACCGGCGGGCGACCGTCTGGTCGGAGACGCCGAGCACCTCGGCGATGCGGCTGAAGCCGGCCCTGCCGTCGACCCGCAGCGCGTCCACGATCTGCCGGTCCAGCGTGTCGATTTCCA
This sequence comes from Dactylosporangium sp. NPDC006015, assembly GCF_040614215.1. NCBI lineage: Bacteria > Bacillati > Actinomycetota > Actinomycetes > Micromonosporales > Micromonosporaceae > Dactylosporangium > Dactylosporangium sp. NPDC006015. Next base: position 63,978 of record NZ_JBEXUD010000042.1, on the reverse strand, counting down.
CCACCCGAGCGTACGTCGTGTCGAAATCCGCAGGATCTGCCCCGTTCGCTTCGCGACAGCGTCAGGGAAGCCGCAGAGTCGTCGGCATGCGAAAATGGTCCCCCCTGCTTGCCGTGTGCATCGGCACGTTCATGCTGCTGGTCGACGTCACGATCGTGACGGTGGCGCTGCCGGCCGTCGCCGGCGACCTGCACGCCTCGCTCGACGGGCTGCAGTGGGTCCTCGACGGCTACGCGCTCGCCCTCGCGGCCCTGCTGCTCGGCGCGGGCGCCCTCGCGGACCGGCACGGCCGGCGCCGGATGTACCTTGCGGGCACGGTCGTCTTCGCCGCCGCGTCGCTGCTGTGCGCGGTCGCGAACAGCGCCGGGCTGCTCATCGCCGCGCGGTTCCTGCAGGGCGCCGGCGGTGCCGCGATGTTCGCGACCACCGTGGCGCTGCTCAGCGTGACGTACAGCGGCAAGGACCGCGGCGTCGCCTTCGGCGTGTGGGGCGCGGTCAACGGCGCCGCCGCGGCGGCCGGGCCGATCGTCGGCGGGCTGCTCACCGAGCACCTCGGCTGGCGCTGGATCTTCCTGGTCAACCTGCCCGTCAGCCTCCTCGCCGTGTGGTTCACCGTCCGCGGCGTCACCGAGTCGAAGGGCCGCCCCGGCACCCGCTTCGACCTGCCCGGCACCATCGCGTTCACGGTCAGCGCCGCGGCGGTGACGTTCGCGCTCATCCGCGGCGGCGAGGCGGGGTGGACCGCGCCGTCGACGTCGGCCGCGTTCGGGATCTCGGCGGCGGCGCTGGTGGCCTTTGTACTGATCGAGCGCGCGACCGAGCAGCCGATGCTGGACCTGCGGCTGTTCCGCAGCGCCTCGTTCGGCACGCTGATGGTGGCGGCGGTCCTGGTGCAGGCGGCGGCGTTCGCATACCTGCCGTTCGTGACCGTGTGGCTGCAGGAGTTCCTCCACAAGGGCCCGGTCGACGCGGGCCTGCTGGGCGCGCTGCCGATGAGCATCGCGTCGTTCGTGGTCGCCGCGCTGGGCGGCCGGCTGCTGCAGCGGCTCGCGCCGCGCTGGACGGTCGGCATCGGCCTGCTGCTCATCGCCGCCGGCGACCTGTTGCAGGCGCGCCTCACCGCCTCGAGCCCGGCGACGGCGCTCATCCCGGGCCTCGTGGTGGCGGGCGTCGGCGTCGCGGCCGTGCTGCCGGTCCTGTCCTCGGCCGCCCTCTCCGCCGCCCCGCCCGAACGCAGCGGCATGGCCAGCGGCGCGGTGAACACGTTCCGCCAGCTCGGGTTCGCCCTCGGCGTGGCCGTCTTCGGCGCCGTGTTCAGCCACCGGCTCGCCGCCCACCAGGACCCCCGCGCCGGCGTGGCGGACGCGCTCAACCAGACCCTGTTCGTCGCGGGCGGCCTGGCCCTGCTCGCGGGCGTGCTGGTCCTGCTCCTGGTCCGCCACGCCGCCGCCGCGCCGTCGGCCGGCCGGCCGGTCGCGCCGGCCACGTCCGGGGTCACGGCCGCGGCCACATCCGGCGGTCACTGACCCGGCCACGTCCGGCGACTGACCCGCACGGGCCGCGCCGGTCCTGCTGTGGCGGTGGAACGCCTCGTACGACCAGTCGTGGGACATCAACTACACCTACTGAACCGTGCGGGGCGCGTCCGGCGGCGGGCGCGCCCCTACGAACGGACGGCCGGCCAGGGTCAGTGCGCGCCGGCGGGGATCGGGCGGAGGTCGGGCTCGACCCAGCCGGTCCTGGCGGCCTCCGACGCCAGGGTGGCGGAGCGGTAGAAGCGGGTCAGGAGGCGCTTGTCGAGCAGGTCGGGAAACCTGGCCAGGAACGCGTCGAAGTCGTCCCCGCCGGGCTCGTCGTGGCAGGCGACCAGCTCGACCCAGGCGCGGCTGACGGTGGCGTGGTACTTCTGCGGCACGCCGGCATACCTGGCGGTGCGGCGGATCCCGTCGCTGATCAGCTCGACGGCCGCCGCGGTGCCGTGCCGCCGGACCGCGAGCCAGGTGACGTGGACGTGCTCCCGGTGGCCGAACCGGCCGGCGGCCCCGACGACCTCGGCGAACAGTGCCTCGAACGGCCCGGCATCCGCCCGCGGCTCCTGCGTGGGGCTCATGTCAGGGCCCGCAGGACGGTGAGGGCGGCCTCGACGGTCCCGGCGGGCAGGTCCGCCAGGGCCTCGCGCTCCAGATCGGCGATGGCCCGGGTGATGACGGCCGCGGTGGCGGCGCCCTCCGCGGTGAGGGTGACGAGGACGGCCCGGCGGTCGCCGGGGTGCGCGGCGCGGGTGATGAGGCCGCGCCGCTCCAGGCGGTCCAGGACGCCGGTGAGCGTGGTGGGGCGGGTGCCGGTGGCGGCGCCGAGCTCCGAGACGGTGCGGCCGGCGCCCTCCTCCGGCCGGTCCCCGGAGGCGGTGCGGCCGAGGTTGCCCAGGGCGTTGAGCTCCGACGGGGTCAGGTCCAGGTCGGCCAGGCGGGCCGACAGCACCTGCAGGGTCGCGTGGGTGGCACGCTGCAGCTCAAGTATCACGGTTTCGGATTATACGGATCCGTAGTATCAGGGCAACGCGTCGACCCAGGCGTCGTCGAGGTGGTCGGCGTACGGGCCGCCCGGCGGGTCCACGGTCCACACGTGGATCATCTCCGGCAGGGTCGTGGCGAAGGTGAGGCCGGGGCACGAGCCGAACGGCGACACCACGCCGAAGCCCGGCGGGAGCAGCCCCACGCACACGTCGTGCGCGTGCCAGCGGGCGCCGCCGATCGAGGGCCCGGCCGCGCCTGCGACGGGCACCTGGAACACCACGCCCAGCAGGATCGCGCGGTCCGGGCGGACGGCGTAGACGAGCTGCTCCGGCGCGGCGGGGTCGAGGACCCGGCCGTCGTTCTGGTGGCCCTTGTGCTCGAAGTGCACCTGCGTCCCGGTGCGCGGGCCGGTCGCGTGGTATCCGTCGGCCTCGGCGGCGGCCAGGTCGGCGTAGCGGGCGGTCGACGCGCGGACCCGCGCGGCGAGGTCCCGGGCGCCGGCCCGCTCGACGGCGCTCGGCGGCGGGCCGGCCGGGCGCCGCACCGTGCCGGCCTGGATGCGGTCGGGGCCGTCGTGGTCGTGGGCGGCGAGGGACACGGCCCACATCGCGGTGCCGAACACCAGCACCAGCGCCACCGTGCCCACCCGCGCCAGGAAGCGCCGGCAGGAGACGGCGAGCAGCGCGAGCTCCAGGCACGCCACCGTCAGGGCGACCTGGTCGGGGGCGACCGCCCGTACACCCGACGCCGCGACGAACAGGAGCAGCTGCGCCGGCACGAGGAACCCGGCCTGGACCCGCCACGAGCGGCCGGCGAGGCAGCGCACGGCGAGCCACCCGAAGAGCCCGGCGGACAGCACCGAGCCGAGCGGCCACGGCAGTCCGATGTGGACGACGGCGAGGGTGGCGAGCAGGCCGGAGCACCAGCGGACCTCGGAGCCGGCCCGGCGCCAGGCGGGGAGCTGGACGAGCAGCAGCGGCGACGCGACCAGCAGCAGCAGTGCGACGCGGTGCGCGGGGGCGATGCCGAGCCAGAAGTCACGCACGGGCGGTCACCCGCCGCGCGCACAGCACGAGCACCGTCAGCGGCAGGGCGAGGGTGGTGAGCAGGCCGGTGAGGTTGACGGTGAAGTCCAGCTGCGGCAGCAGCCCGAGCAGCAGCTGCCCCTCCCAGCCGGCCACCGCCAGAACCTCCGCGACCAGCGTCGCGACGAGCGCCCAGCGGCGGCGCTCCAGCAGCCCGCCGAGGGTCATGAGCAGCGCGGCGTGCGCGACCGGCGCGACCGCGTACACCGGGTTGAACCCCATCAGCGTCAGCATGCCCAGGGTGCCGGTCAGCCCCAGCGCGCCCTGCAGCAGGAGCAGTCCCCGCAGCACAGCCATGCCGGCCATGCTCGGCCCCGGCGATGAGCCGCGGATGAGCGGAAGCTAAGAAGACGATGAGAGCGGCAGGTCCGCGACGAACGACGCCCCGCCGGTGGCGTTGTTGGCGGCGACGATCGTGCCGCCGTGGGCATCCACGATGGACAGTGCGATGGCGAGGCCGAGCCCGGCGCCGGGGCCGGTGCGGGCCTCGTCGCCGCGGTGGAACCGTTCGAAGATCTGGCGTTCGGCGCCGGGCGGGATGCCGGTGCCGTCGTCGGTGACGTTGAGCTGCGCCCGGTCGCCGCGCTGGGTGACGGTGACCCACACGTTGCCGCCGGTCGCCGAGTACTTCACGGCGTTGTCGAGCAGGATCCACACCAGCTGGGTGAGCGCGTCGGGCGAGCCGTGCACCGGCGGCGCGGGGGTGATCGCGCGGTGGAAGTGCCGGTCGGGGTGCTGCGCCTCGGCCTGCCGGCACACGTCGGACACGAGCGCGCCGAGGTCGACCGGCCGCAGCTCGAGACCCGACGCGTCGGACCGGGCGAGGGTCAGCAGGTGCTCGACGAGGCGGCTCATCCGCGCGCTCTCCCCGGCGATGTCCCGCACCGCCGCGGCCACGTCCTCCGGCGCCGCGTCCGGGTGCCGCCGCAGGAAGCCCGCGTTGTTGCGGATCGTGGTCAGCGGCGTGCGCAGCTCGTGCGACGCGTCGGCGACGAACCTGCGCTGCGCGGCGTAGCTGCCCTGCAGCCGCTCCATCATCGTGTTGAACGCGGCGGTGAGCCGGCCGACGTCGTCGCGGGCCGGGGCGGGCGGCAGCCGGCGGGTGAAGTCCTGCTCCCGCCCGATCTCCTCCACGTGGCCGGTGAGCTGCCGCAGGGGTTTGAGGGCGCGGCCGGAGACGAGCCAGGTGGCGCCGGCCGCCGCCGCGAGCGACAGCACCGCGTAGACGCAGACCAGCACGAACAGCCCGCGCCGGTCGTCGGTGACCTTCCGGGTCGTCTGCGCGGCGACGACGTGCCCGCCGGCGGCCTCGCGCACCGCGACCCGCACGGGCACCCCGATGTCCACGGTGGACCTCGAGGTCAGCGTCGCCGTCGCCGGTACGGGCGGCAGCCGGCCGTCCAGCGCGCCGGTGCTGACGAGCACCCGCCCCTGCGCGTCGAGCACCATGACGAAGACGTCCGGGCTGGTGCGCACGTCGACCGCCGCGGGCGCCGGGCCGTCGGCGGCGGCCGGCAGGCGGGTCAGGGACCGCGCGACCTCGTCGGCCCGCTTGCCCAGGGCGGTGTCCTGGCCGGTCGCGGCGCCGGCGGCGAGCAACAGGTACACGGCGGCGCAGAACAGCCCGAGCACGGCACCGGCGACGCCGAGCCCGAACAGGGTGATGCGCAAGCGGATCGACATCACGGCGCCTTGAGCACGTAGCCGACGCCGCGGACCGTGTGCAGCAGGCGCGGCTCGCCGAGCTTGGCCCGCAGGTAGCCGACGTAGACGTCGACGACGTTGCTGGCGCTGGCGAACCCCATGCCCCACACGGCGTCGAGCAGCTGCCCCCGGCTGAGCACCTGCCGCGGGTGGGTGAGGAAGTGTTCGAGGAGCCGGAACTCCAGGGCCGTCAGCTCCAGCGGCGTGCCGCCGCGCCGGCACTCGTGGGCGCCTGGGTCGAGCCACAGGTCGTGGAACTCGAGGCCGTCCTGCCTGGTCCGGCGCAGCAGCGCGCGGACCCGCGCGAGGAGCTCGTCGGGCTCGAACGGCTTGACGAGGTAGTCGTCGGCGCCGGCGTCGAGCCCTTCCACGCGGTCGGCGGTCGTGTCGCGGGCGGTGAGCATGAGCACGGGCAGGTCCCGGTCGGTGGCCCGCAGCCGCCGGCACACCCCGACACCGTCGAGCCCCGGCAGCATCCTGTCGAGGACCACGAGGTCGGGCCGTTCGTGCGCGACCGCGTCGAGCGCCGCCGGCCCGCTGCCGGCGACGGTGACGCGGTAGCCGCTGTAGACGAGCGCCCGCCGCAGCGAGTCCGCGAGCGGCGGGTCGTCGTCGACCACCAGGACGTGCACCACGGCAGCATCGTAGTTCCGCGGCGCACGGTGCACCTGGCTCAGCAGAAGAACGCGGCGGGAGGTCAGGCGGCTTCGCGGCGGGCGAGCGCGGTCGACGGGGCGGCGGGCTCGGCGGCGGGGACGGCGGTCATGCCCTTGCGCACGGCCTCCAGCAGGGCGGTGCCCTGGGCGGCGAGGGACGCCACGACGCTGTTGAGGCCCTCGGCGCCGTCCAGGACGGTGAGGTTGGCGCCCTGCAGGCCCTCCGCGGCGGCGCGGAGCAGGTCCGGCAGCTGCTCGATCATCATCTGGTCGAGGGCGATGCGGCCCTGCGCGGCGGCGGCCTCCGCGGACAGCTTCGTGGCGTCGGCGTCGGCGCGGGCCAGGGTGCGGATCCGCTCGGCCTCGGCCTCCGCCGGGCGGATGACCTCGGCGACGAGCTCGGCCTGGCGCAGCTCGGCGCGCTTCGCCGCGACGATCGCCTGCTCGACGAGGACGTGCTGCTGGGCCTGGGCGGCGGCGAGCGGGCCGGCCTGCGCGGCGGTCTGCTGGGCCTGGTCGATCTCGGCCTGGTAGCGGGCCTGGGCGATGGCGGTCTGCCGGGCGTACTCGGCCTGGTTGCGCTTGCTCTCCTGCTGCGCCATCGCGCTGGCCTGGTCGGCGACGGCCTGGGCGACGTTGGCCTCCTGGTTGACCCGCGCCTGGTGCGGGGCGGCCAGGGCCTTGATGTAGCCGACGCCCTTGTCGTGGATGCTGCTGATCTGCAGCGAGTCGATGTCCAGGCCGATGCGGGCCATCTCGGTCTTGCTGGCGTCGACGATCGCGTCGGCGAGGGTCTGCTGCTCGCGGATGATCGCCTCGACGGTCATGCTGCCGATGATGCTGCGCAGGTGCCCGCTGAAGATCCGGCCGACCAGGACGGGCATCTGCGACTGGTCGCCCTGGAAGCGGCGGGCCGCGGCCGCGATCGACTCGTGGTCGTCGCCGACCTTGAAGGCGATGACGGCCTGGACGTGCAGGGTGAGGCCCTGCTGGGTGTAACAGTCCTCCTCGACCTCGGCCTCCTGCATGGCCAGGGTCAGCCGGGACGCCTTGGAGAAGATCGGGACGACGAACGCGCCGTGCCCGGTGACGATCTTGAACGGCAGGGCGTCGACTCCCCGCTGCCGCCGGCCGCTGATCAGCAGCGCTTCGTTGGGGGCGGGCACACGGTAACCGAGCATGGTGGCCTCTCTCAGCCAGGGGTGGTGTGGTCACCGGGCATCGGCGGCCACGGTTCGACGTCGACCTGACGCGCGCCGCGGAAGTGGATGACGAGCACGTGAGCGCCGGCCGGCAGCGACTCGGCGGCGTAGGCCAGATAGTGGTGCGGCACGCCCTGGACCACGACCCGGATCTCCCCGGGCCGGTCTCCCCCGCGGACCGCGGTGACCACCACGCCGACCTTGCCGACCAGCGACTGACCACGCACCGGCTGCTCCCAACCCCGTCGACCGCTCCGCGCCCATCGCGTGCCGTGACGTGTGCGATCCAGATTCTGCTCCTGTCGCACCAACCCGTGTGACCGGCGAGGTGTGTCCTGCGAGACACCCCGGAACACCCGGAACACCCCCCGGGTGGCACCCCGCGCACGGCAGGTGCCACCCCTGTTCGGCCGGTCAGGCCTTGCGGAGCCAGAAGGTGAGGCCGAGCGAGTCGTCGGTGAAGGGCACGGCACCGGGCCAGGACGGCTCGCCCTCGGCGCACGCCGTGGCCAGGACGTCGTCGGTGACGAGGTCGCGGTGCTCGGCGAGGGCGAGGGCGGTGTCGTCGCGGGTGCTGGTCCAGGCCAGCTCGATGCGGTCGACGACCTCGAGGCCGCTGGACTTGCGGGCCTCCTGGACCTGCCGGACGACGTCGCGGGCCAGGCCGGCCCGCTCCAGCTCCGGGGTGAGCCGCAGGTCCAGGGCGAGGGTCGCGCCGGAGTCGGCGGCGACGGTCCAGCCCTCCCGCGGCGTCTCGGTGATGAAGACCTCGTCCGGCGTCAGCTCGACGGGCGCGTCGTCGACGACCACGGTGGCGGTACCGGTGGACCGCAGCGCATCCCGCAGCACCAGGGCGTCCGCGGCGGCGATCGCCTTCGCGACGTCCTGGACGCCCTTGCCGAAGCGCTTGCCGAGGGCCCGGAAGTTGGCCTTGGCGGTGGCGTCGACGAGCGACGAGCCGGCCGCGTCGACCGGCACGATCGAGCCGACGTTGAGCTCCGCCGCGATCTCCGCGAGAAGCTCGGCGGGCAGCTGGTCGAAGCCGGCCGCGGAGGCGAGGGCCCGCGACAGCGGCTGGCGGACGCGGATGCCGGAGTCGGCGCGGGCGGCGCGGCCCAGCTCGACGAGCCGGCGGGCGAGCGCCATCTGCCCCGACAGCGCGGGGTCGATCAGGTCCGCGGCGACCGGCGGGAACGCGGCGAGGTGCACCGACGGCGGCGCCTCGGGGGACGCGGGCACGACGACGTCCTGCCAGACCCGCTCGGTGATGAACGGGACGATCGGGGCGAGCAGCAGCGTCACCGTCGTCACGACCTCGTGCAGGGTGGCGAGCGCCGCGGGGTCGCCGCGCCAGAACCGGCGGCGGTTGCGGCGCACGTACCAGTTGGAGAGGTCGTCGACGAACGCGGCGAGGAGCTTGCCGGTCTCGTGGGTGTCGAACGCGTCCATCGCGGCGTCGACCCGGCCGACCAGGGTGTGCAGCTCGGACAGCACCCAGCGGTCCATGACCGGCCGGTCGGCGGGCGCCGGGTCCGACGGCGACGGGGTCCAGCCGGCGGTGCGCCCGTACAGCGCCTGGAACGCGACCGTGTTCCAGTACGTCAGCAGGGTCTTGCGCACGACCTCCTGCAGCGTCGTGTGCCCCACCCGCCGCGCGGACCACGGCGAGCCGACCGCGGCCATGAACCAGCGCACCGCGTCGGCGCCGTGCAGGTCCAGCAGCGGGATCGGCTCCAGGATGTTGCCGAGGTGCTTGGACATCTTCCGGCCGTCCTCGGCGAGGATGTGGCCGAGGCAGACGACGTTCTCGTAGGAGGAGCGGCCGAAGACGAGCGTGCTGACGGCCATCAGCGTGTAGAACCAGCCGCGGGTCTGGTCGATCGCCTCGGAGATGAACTGCGCCGGGAAGCGCCGCTCGAAGACGTCGGCGTTGCGGTACGGGTAGCCGAACTGCGCGAACGGCATCGCCCCCGAGTCGTACCAGGCGTCGATGACGTCCGGGACGCGGGTCGCGGTCGCGCCGCAGTGGCAGGCGAACGTGACCTCGTCGATGAACGGCCGGTGCGGGTCGAGGTCCGCCAGGTCACGACCCGCCAGCTCACTCAATGAAGCCAGGGAGCCGACGCAGGTCAGGTGGTCCTCGGGGCAGCGCCAGATGGGCAGCGGCGTCCCCCAGTACCGCTGCCGGGACAGCGCCCAGTCGACGTTGTTGACGAGCCAGTCGCCGTAGCGGCCGTGCTTGACGCTCGCCGGCTGCCAGTTGGTGCGCTCGTTCTCCCGCAGCAGGTCGTCGCGGACGGCGGTGGTCCGCACGTACCAGGAGGGCTGCGCGTAGTAGATGAGTGCCGTGTGGCAGCGCCAGCAGTGCGGGTAGCTGTGCTCGTACGGCACGTGCCGGAACAGCAGCCCCCGCTCGCGGAGGTCGTCGACGAGCGGGCCGTTCGCGGTGCGGAAGAACATGCCGCCGACCAGGTCCAGCTGCGGCTCGAACGTGCCGTCGCGGCGCACCGGGTTGACCATGGGCAGCCCGTACGCGCGGCAGGAGGCGAGGTCGTCGGCGCCGAACGCCGGCGACTGGTGCACGAGGCCCGTGCCGCTGTCGGTGGTCACGTACGACGCGAGGATCACGATGTGCGCGTCGGGCACCTCGACCAGGTCGAACGGCGGCCGGTAGGTCCACCGTTCGAGGTCCTTGCCGCTGAACGACTCGCCGGTGAGCGTCCAGGCCTCCTTGTCGGACTCCCCCAGGACGGTCGCGACGAGAGGCTCGGCGAGCAGGAGCTGCTCGGTGCCGTCGGTCGCGACCACGTACGTGACGTCCGGGTTGACCGCGACCGCGGTGTTGGACACGAGGGTCCACGGCGTCGTCGTCCACACCAGCAGCGACACGCGGCCCGCGAGGGGGCCGGAGGTGAGCGGGAACCGCACGAACACCGACGGGTCGACGTCGGTCTCGTACCCCTGGGCCAGCTCGTGGTCCGACAGCGCGGTCTGGTCGCGCGGGCACCACGGCGCGACCCGGAAGTCCTCGACGAGCAGGCCCTTGTCGAAGATCTGCTTGAGCGACCACCAGACCGACTCGATGTACGGCGGGTCCATGGTGCGGTACGCGTCGTCCATGTCGACCCAGTAGCCCATGCGGTGGGTCAGCTCGGCGAACGCGTCGGTGTGCCGGGTCACCGACTCGCGGCACTTCGCGTTGAACGCGGCGATGCCGTAGTCCTCGATGTCCTGCTTGCCGCTGAAGCCGAGCTCCTTCTCCACCGCCAGCTCGACCGGCAGGCCGTGACAGTCCCAGCCGGCCTTGCGCTCGACGTGGTAGCCCTTCATCGTCCGGTACCGCGGGAACACGTCCTTGAAGACCCGCGCCTCGATGTGGTGGGCGCCGGGCATCCCGTTGGCGGTCGGCGGCCCCTCGTAGAACACCCATTCGGGACGGCCGCGGGACTGCTCCAGGCTCCGGGCGAAAATGCCTTCACGCTGCCAGAACCGCAGCACGTCATGGTCGAGGGCGGGCAGGTCCACCTGCGCGGGCACGGGCCGGTACATGTCAGGGCATCCTACCGGCCGGGTCGGCTCAGCTCCGGGCGGGCGCTGCCGATGTGCAAGCGGAATGATCGAGCAGAAGTCACCGGTGTCATCGTCGCGGCGCCTCGTCGCGGCGGTCGCCGCCTGCCTGCTCGCCGAGATGCTGTGGACGGCACTGTTCGCGTCCGGGGTGCCGGTGCCCAAGGTGCCGGCGTTGCTGACGGTCCCCCTGGCGCTCGGCCTGGCCGCGCTCATCGCCCGCGCCGCCGCCCGCGCACCGGGACTCCCCGCGGCGGGCCGCCGGTTCTGGCGGCTCATGACCGCCTCGATCGCGCTCATCGGCGTCGGGGCGACGATCATGGGCCACGCCAGGCTGCACCCCGAAGATCCTGACGCGCTGCGGACCGTCCAGGCCTCGGCGCCGGCGCTCGTCGCGGGCGTCGGGCTGGCGCTGTACGCGCTGCTGCGGCTACCCACCCGCAGCATGACCCGGGGCGAGTGGATCAGGCTCGGGCTGGACGGGCTGACGGTCCTCATCAGCACCGCCACGTTCCTGTGGCACCTGGCGCTGCGGCCGATGCTGGAGCGGCACACCGACGTGCGGCTCGCGCTGGGCCTGCTCCTGCTGTCCATGACCTGCCTGGTGGCCCTGGTCGCGGTGATGAAGGTCGTGCTGCTCGGCAGCGGACCGGTCAGCCCGCGCTCGATGCGGCTCATGGCCGCGGCGGTGCTCGTGGGCGGGCTCGGGTCGGCGGTGTCGCCGCTGATCGCGTCGCCCCGGTGGGTCGGTCTCCAGCCGATGATCACCCTCGTCGAGGCGCTGCTGGTGGCGTGCGCGGGGTCCGTCGCTGTGTCCGCGGGCGCCGCGCCGGCGACCCGGGCGGCCGCGTACAGCAAGCTGCCGTACTTCGCGGTCGCGGCGACGTCGCTGCTGCTGGCCGCCGTCGCCTACGGCGACCACACGGACGTCGGCCCGGTGGCGACCGGCGCCATCGCCGTCAGCGCCGCCGTCGGGCTGCGGCAGCTGGTCGCGCTGCGCGACAACGCGCTGCTGCTCAGCTCCGTCCGCCGGCACGAGCAGCGGATGCGGTACCAGGCCAGCCACGACGCGCTGACCGGCCTGGTGAACCGCGCCCGCTTCGCCGAGCTGCTCACCTCGGCGCTGCTCGGCCAGGGGCTGGTGGCGGTGCTCCTGATCGACCTCGACGACTTCAAGGGCATCAACGACACGCTCGGCCACGGCGTCGGCGACGAGGTCCTCGTCACGGTCGCGGAGCGGCTGCGGCGGGCGGTCCGCCACGACGACGTGGTCGCCCGGCTCGGCGGCGACGAGTTCGCGATGCTGCTGCGCGACGTGGACGCCGTGCCCGCCGTCGACGTCGCCGGCCGCATCCACGACGCGCTCGGCACCCCGATCCACACGACCGGGCACGAGCTGCTCGTGCACGCCTCCGTCGGCATCGCGACGTCCACGCCCGGCGACGTGCTCGAGACGCTGCTGCGCAACGCGGACCTCGCCATGTACGCGGCGAAGGAGCGCGGCAAGGGCGGCCACTTCGTGTACGTGCCGGGCATGACGACCCGGATCGTCGCGCACGCCGAGCTCGGCGCCCAGCTGCGCGACGCGATCGACGCGGAGCTGTCACGCCCTTCCGGCAGCTCCCGGGAGCTGTCACGCCCTTCCGGCAGCTCCCGGGAGCTGTCACGCCCTTCCGGCAGCTCCCGCCAGCTGTTCCTGCTGTACCAGCCGATCGTGCGCCTCGACGACGGGCGGACGGCCGCCACGGAGGCCCTCGTACGGTGGCGGCACCCGTCCCGCGGCGTCGTGCCACCGCTGGAGTTCATCCCCGCCGCCGAGCAGACCGGCCTGATCGTGCCGCTGGGCCGCTGGGTGCTGCGGGAGGCCTGCCGGCAGCAGGCGACCTGGCTGCGGGACCTCGGCACGGCCGCGCCGCAGTCGGTGAGCGTCAACGTCGCCGGCCGGCAGCTGACCGACCCGCAGTTCGTCGCCGACGTCGTCGCCGCCCTCGACGACGCGGGCCTCGACGCGCGGCACCTCACCCTGGAGGTGACCGAGACGGCGGTGCTGGACAGCGCCGAGGCGGTCGCGACCCTGGAGGCGCTGCGCGGCCTGCGCGTGAAGCTGGCCCTCGACGACTTCGGCACCGCCGCCTCCTCACTCGGGCTGCTGCTGACGTGCCCGGTCACTTCGCTCAAGCTGGACCGCACGTTCGTCGCCGGGATCACCACCGTCGCCCGGCAGGAGGCCGTCGCGACCGCCGTGATCCGCATGGCGCAGGCCCTGGACCTGGCCGCGGTCGCCGAGGGGATCGAGACGCAGGAGCAGGCGCGGATGCTGCGGCACCTCGGCTACCGGTTCGGTCAGGGTTATCTGTACGCGCGGCCACTCCCGCCGGACGAGGTGGCCGCAATGTCCGCTCCAGCCCTTGCCGGCCGCAATCCATCGATATGATCGCCGTCAATCTTGATTGGGGGCGGTCGTGGTTTCCTACATCCAGGTCTCCTTCGAGGGTGCCGGTGCCGGCACCGGCGGGCTCGCCTGGGGGCAGCAGCAGGTATGGCGGGCGATCGTCGAGGTCGGCGCCTCCATGAGCATGGGCGGTGCCGTGCCGGTCACCGACGGCCGCACCGTCGAGGACATCGCCGCCGAGCTGCGGTTCCTCATGAGCCGCTACGCGGCGCTGCGCTCCCGGCTGGTCTTCACCGAGCCGTGGCACGCCACCTCGGTCGACGCCTGCCACCTGGTCCAGCAGGAGATCGCGGCGGAGGGCACGGCGGCGCTGGAGGTGCACGACGCCGGACCGGACGAGGACCCCGCCGAGATCGCCGGCGCGCTGTTCGCCGAGTGGAAGGCCCGCAACTTCGACTACGCGCACGAGTGGCCGATCCGGGAGGCCGTGGTGCGCCAGGACGGCGCCGTCACGCACGTGGTCGTGCAGATCAGCCACCTCGTCGCCGACGGCAGCGCGCTCGGGACGATGATCCGTTCACTGTTCTCGCGGGAGTCGCCGTACACGGCGATGCAGCCCCTCGACCTCGTCGCGGCGCAGCGCTCGTCGTCCCGGACGACCGACACCGCGATGCGCTACTGGGAGGCGGCCCTGCGCCAGCTCCCGCCGAGGCGCCTACCGGCCGCCGTGGACCGTGGGGAGCCCCGGTGGCGGCAGGTCGTGTGGCGTTCGACCGCGCTGCTGCTGGCCTCGCAGCGGGCCGCCGCGCTGCTCGGCACCGACACCGGCTCGGTGCTGCTGGCCGCCTACGCGGTGGCGTGCAACGAGGTCACCGGCCAGCGCGCGCCGTTCGCCACGCAGGTCATCGTCAGCAACCGCTTCCGGCCCGGGCTGGCCGACGTCATCAGCCCGCTCGCCCAGAACGGGCTCGCGGTGCTCGACGTCGCCGGCCTGGCCCCGCGCGAGGTGGTGGACCAGGCCCGGCGCGCCTTCCTCAACGCGTCGAAACACGCCTACTACGACCCCGCCGCCCGGCTGGCCCTCTTCGACCGGCTCGGCGGCGTCGACCTCGCGGTCTTCTACAACGACCGGCGGGTCGGCATCCTCGAGGCACAAGGCCCCCTGGCCGAGGTGCCGGCCGCGGCGGACGTCGAGGCGGCGCGGCCGCTCACCGCGCTGGTGTCGGAGCGGCCGCTGCCGTTCTTCAACGAGCAGCTGATGGTGAACGTCGACGACGTCGTGGACACGGTGCAGCTCACCGTCGAGGTCGACACCCACCACCTGGCGATGGCGGACCTGCACAGGCTCCTGCTGGCGATGGAGGCCTTCGCCGTCGCCGCCGCGCTGGACCAGGCCGGCGCGCCGGATGAGACGGCGGCACTGGATCAGGCGGCGGTGCTCGGTCAGGCCGGCACGCTCGGTCAGGCCGGCACGCTCGGTCAGGCGGCGGCGCTCGATCAGGCGGTGGCCTCGACGTAGATGCTCTCGTCGTTGCGCAGGACCTGGTCGAGGTCGGCGACGTCCTGGCGGGCGCCCTCGCGGTAGGCACGCACCGCGATGCCCTCCGGGTCGAAGCCGGCCGTGGTCAGCACGTACTGGAGCTCTTCGAGGTCGTAGATCCAGCGGTGCCCGTACACGTAGAACAGCTGGTTGAACATGAACGCGCCGCGCGGCGGCATCTTCGGCGCGACCCCGGTCAGCGCCCGGTCGACCCGGCGGCGGTGCTTGCCGAAGAAGCCGTCGCCGTTGACGTAGCTCTGCGCGTAGATCTTCAGGTCGGGCGTGGTGATCCGGACGAACCCGCCCGGCTTGAGCACCCGCTTGACCTCCTTCAGCCACGCGATGCCGACCTTCATCGACACGTGCTCGATGAGGTGCTCCGCGTACACCCAGTCCACGGCGTCGTCGACGATGGGCAGCGGCTGGGAGATGTCCATCTCCGCGAAGTACGCCGAGCCGTCGACCCGGTAGATGTTCCCCCGCTCGGAGGTGAGCTCCGGGCTGCTGACCGCCACCAGGTCGGTGCCGAGCGCCTGCGGGTGGTCCGTCTTGAACGCGGCGAACTCGATGCCGGTGATGCCCAGCTGCTCCAGCTGCTCCCGGGTGATGAGGTCCGTTTTGAGCAGCAGCTCCAGCTTCTCGCACTTGCCGAGGTCAGCGGTGAACGAGTCGACCACCGCCTCGATCCCCTGCGGGTCTTCCCAGTCCCAGGCTAAGGCCGCTGCATCGGTTGACATCGTCTCGTGGTCCCTCCACAGAAAAGTTGATTGATCTAAACATGTCGTGCTGTGGCCTACAAGCAGCGGAGCGTGACACCCCGTCGGGCAAGATTGGCACCATGAACATCACCTGGTGGGGGCATGCGACGGTGGCGGTGGCCGACCGCGGCACCACGATCCTGACCGACCCGGTGCTGCGCAACCGGCTGGCACACCTGCAGCGCCGACGCGGCCCCCGGCCCGTCCTCGACACGGCGCCGGACGCGGTCGTCATCTCCCACCTGCACGGCGACCACTGCGACCTGCCGTCCCTGCGCATGCTGCCGCGCTCCACGCGCATCGTTGCCCCGCGCGGCGCCGGCGCCTTCCTGCGCTCCCGCCTGCGGCGGGAGATCCTTGAGATCGCCGACGGCGAGTCCGTCGAGGTCGGCTCCCTGCGCGTCCGCGCGGTGCCGGCCGCGCACGACGGCCGCCGTAACCCTTCGTCCCGCATCCGGGCGGCCGCCCTCGGCTACGTCTTCGAAGGCACCCGCACCGCCTGGTTCGGCGGCGACACCGGGCTGTTCGACGACATGAAGTCCTTCGGTCCGCTGGATCTGGCGCTGGTACCGGTGTGGGGCTGGGGCTGGACCCTCGGCGCCGGCCACCTCGACCCGGCGGGCGCGGCCGAGGCGATGCGCATCATCAAACCGGCGCAGGCCGTCCCGATCCACTGGGGCACCCTCTGGCCCGTCGGCTGCGGCCGCGTCCGCCCCGACCGCTTCCACCGCCCCGGCGACGAGTTCGCCGCGCTGACCGCCACCGTCGCCCCGAAGACCGACGTGCACGTCCTGGCCCCCGGCGAGTCCCTCACGGTGACCGCGTGACCACCTTCGGGGCCCTGCTCGCGGCCCTCGCCGGCCTCTTCGCGGTCGTCGCCGCCGGCTCGACGGTCCCGATCCTGCCGACGGGCGCCGCCGTCAGCGCGACCGCCGTCGTCGCCGCGCACCGTAGCCCCCTGGCGGTGCTGCTCGTCGTCTGCGCGGGGGCCGCCGGCGCCTACTGCGGCGACGCCGGCACCTACGCCATCTGCCGCGCCGGCGGCGAGGCACTGACCCGCCGGCTGCGCATCCTGCGCCAGCCGCTGCACCTCGCCGAAACCGTCAAGCGGCGGCTCACCGAAAGCCCGGTGAGCGCGCTCCTCGTCTCCCGCCTGGTCCCCGGCGGCCGCATCCCGGTCCTGCTCACCGCCGCCATCGTCGGCCTCTCCTGGCGCCGCTTCGCCACGGCGAACGTGGCCGCCTGCGCCCTGTGGTCCGCCACGTACGCCGCGATCGGCCTCCTCGGCCGCAGCGTCTTCCCGCAACCCTGGCAGGGCGTGGTGGCCGCCCTGGTCATCGCCCTCGGCGCCACCCAGCTGGCCAGCTGGCTCCGCCACCGCCGCGACCGCCACCAGAGGCGCCTTGACGCCTGAGCGAAGGCGGTAGACTACGGACAGCAAGAAGTCGAAGATCGATTTCTATCGGTGGGGTAAGGTGCAGCAAGCGGCCCGGCACCACCGCCGACCTCCACCACGAACCAGCCCCGCCCATCCCGACCTGCCGTTCAGCGGACCGACCCGAGCGCAACCAGCGGCGCCCCACGACCCGCGCGCGCGATGACCTGCGCGCGATGGAGCCTACGGCCCGCATGCGCGATGGAGCTCACGGCCTGCGCGCGGTGCAGCGCCCAGCGCGCGATGCAGGCAAGCCCGACGAGGCGACGCATGCGGGCCGGAGTCTTGTCGAGCCCGGAAGCCCCGCCCAGCCGCGGCCCTTCAGTCCAAGATCTCGGCCGCGTGTAACGAGCGGCCGGTGCCGCGGGGCTCGGGAAGCGGGTGCCCGCCGTCGGCGGCGTGAGTCGCAGCCTTGTTGTCCGCGGCCTCGTTGGCAGGGGCTCCGGTAGCGGCCTCGTTGGCAGGGCCGGTGGTAGCGGCCTTGTTGTCCGCGACCTCGTTGGCAGGGCCGGCGGTCGCAGCCTTGTTGTCCGCGACCTCGTTGGCGGGGGCGGCCGTAGCGGCGGCGTGAGTGGAGGCGTCGGGAGCGGGGGTTGTGCGCAGGCCGAGGTCGGTGAGCCACTGGACCAGCTGGCGGTGGACTGCGGCGGGGCCGGTCGGGGTGGGGGCGGGGGTGGACCAGCCGGCCGGGTGGACGAGGACGGCCTCCGTCTGCCAGCCGCCGATGCCGCCGTGGGAGCCGACGAGCTCCTCGAAGGCGGCGACCTCGTCGGTGCCGGGGTCGACGCGGCTGATCAGGACCAGGTCGCCGACGTTGGTCATGGCCTGGTGGGTGAGGAGGTCGCGGGCGGCGTGGGGGCCGTACGGCAGGAGGGGGTCGGTGCCGTCGACGTGGCCGTCGCGGAGGCGGTGGCGGCCGGCGGGGCCGAAGGCGACCGGGCCGTCGACCGCTGACAGGCCGACGACGAGGCCGATGCCGGGGTGCTCGGCGAGGCCCTGGATGAGGGCGGGGCGGGCCACGCCGATGTCCTCGACGGTGGCGCGGCCGGGGTGTTCGGTGAGGTAGAGCATGGCCAGGTTGCCGGAGGCGACGGTGACGACCGGCGCGGGCGGTGGTGGAGGGATCGTGCGGTCGGGCTTGCCGGCGACGGCGAGCAGCAGGTTGTGCGCGCGGGCGCGCTCGTCGTCGTTCGGGTCCGGGGTGGAGGCGGCCACGTGGCCGGCGATGGAGGCGACGACCTGTTCGAGGGTCTGGCCGTACCGCTGGGAGAAGGTCGCGCCCTGGCTCTGGCCGTGGTCGGAGAGGACGACGATCTCGTAGCGGCGGCCGGCGACCTGGGCGAGGCGGTGCAGGGTGCCCAGGACCCGGTCGAGGCCTTCCAGGGTCTGCATCGCTTCGGGGCGCAGCGGGCCGGCGTGGTGGGCGACCTCGTCGTAGTCGACGAAGTCGCAGAAGATGGCGGGGGCGCCGCGGGTCATCTGCTCGGCGATGAGGGAGACGTTGAGGTCGCGGAGCAGGACGTTCGTGACGGCCCTGAGCGCCACGTAGGCGCCCGTGCGCGGCACACGGGGGTAGACGTTGCGGAAACGCTGCCGGCGGGCCTGCTGGATCTCCTTGAGCATCTCGCCGACGGACAGGACGATCGCGCGGGCGAAGCCGTACGGGCTGGCGACGAACGCCAGGTAGCCGCGGGCGGTGCGGCCCGGCAGGCCCGCGTTGCTGAAGGTGAGCAGGCTGGTCGGGGCGTCGCCGGAGAAGACGTTGCTGATGCTGGCGCCGCCGTCGGCGAGCAGACCGCGGCCGGTCGAGATGCGGGCCTCGACGTCCGCGGCGTCCTTGGGGCGGTTGGTGACGACCAGCCGTCCGGTGGCTTTCTCGTACCAGCGGAACGCCGGCACCTCGGATTCGCTGCCGTGCAGGATGCCGGCCTGGCTCGCCGGGGTCGTCGCGGGCAGGCCGGTGTGCCAGGGGACGAGGGCGTGGGTGCCGGTGCGCAGCCACTTGCCGAGGTTGGGCAGGTTGCCGGCCTTCACGGCCCACGACAGCAGGGGCGCGGACAGGCCGTCGAGCTGCACGAACAGCACCCCGGGCTCGGTGGCGCGGTGGTCCTGGTTGCGCCGCACCATCTGGCGCAGCGTCTGGCCGAGGAACACGTCGTCGCTGCCGGCGTCGGCGAGCCAGTTCACGAGGGCGGTGAGGACGGCGGCGGTCCAGCTGGCGACCCACGCGTCGATGACGCTGCCGACGGAGACGCCCTCGGCGACCTGCAACGCGGTGAACATCACCGCGGTCTGCAGCAGCACCCCGACGAGCAGGACGCCGAGCCCGCCGACGACGACGGCGACGCCGAAGAGCACGAGCCGCATGAGGGTGCCGATGAGAGCGAGCAGCACGGCGAGCTCCACCAGCGCCCAGGGGCCGCCGGTCGCGGTGACGCCGGGCAGCAGCCAGAACGTGACGGCGAGGACGACGACGGAGGTCACGCCGCTGCGCAGCAGCGACTTGCCCCACGCGACGGTGAGCCGCCAGTCGCGCAGCATCCGCCCGGCGAAACGGACCCGCTGCCCGATCACGGACGACGTCACAACGCGCACCAGCCAGCTCACTCGACCTAGGTTACGTCCCGTCGATTGCGCGGAATTCGCAACGAAACACCTCAGGCCGGGTAGGCTCATGCCGGCGGGTGAAGGCCGGGTGACCTGCGCCACCACGTACCTGACCCACGACACACCCGCGCCCACACCGCACCGACCCGGGCCCACAACGCACTGTCGCCCCCACACCGGGTGACGGTGCGAGGGCGACACAGAGCGGGCGAGTTACTTCTTCTTGCCCTTCTTGTCCTTCTTCTTGTCCTTCTTCGACTTCTTCGCCATGGGTGCACTCCTCTCCGTGGGAAGCGCGTCCGCGGACCGGAGTGGCCCGAAAACCTTGCGCTGCCAACACCGTAGCGGCCAAACCTGCGAACCGACAGGGTCTGCGCCATCTTTTCTTGGCTTCCTGTTTACGTTTTCGCCACACGGAGTTCTGTCGATAGGCTTGGAACATGGCCGAAAAGCTTGAGGTGGAACGGAAGTACGAGCTGCCCGACGACTTCGCGATGCCCTCGATGATCGGAATCGCTGATGTGGCCACGGTTACAGCTCCCGATGACCAACGTCTGGACGCGACCTACTACGACACCGCGGGGCTGCGCCTCACTTCCAGCAAGGTGACGCTGCGCCGCCGCAGTGGTGGTAACGACGCCGGCTGGCACCTCAAACGGCCGTCCGGCGGGGAGCGCAGCGAGCTGCAGGTGCCCGCGACGGCCAAGCAGCGCACGCCTCCGGCCGAGGTCGCGGCGCAGATCCGGGCGCTGACGAGGGGCGAGCCGCTGCGCCCGGTCGCGCGCATCCGCACGCACCGCGTCGAGCAGGGCCTGCGGACCGCGGACGGCACCACGATCGCGCTCGTCGCCGACGACACCGTCGCCACCGAGTCGCTCGTCGGTGCCGGGGTCGCGCAGCGCTGGCGGGAGCTTGAGGTCGAGCTGGTCGACGGCTCACCCGAGGACCTCGCCCGCATCGACGAGGCGCTGCGCGCGGCCGGCGCCCGCCCGTCGGCGTCGCCGTCGAAGCTGTCCCGCGCGCTCGGCCCCGACCACCCGGCGCCCGCCACCGGGTCCCGCGTGAAGAGCGCCGGACGGCGCGCGGTCGTCGACTACGTCCGCGCCCAGCGCGACGCCGTCGTCGCCCTCGACCCGGAGGCCCGCGCCGGCGACGCCGAAGCAGTGCACAAGATGCGGGTCGCGACGCGGCGGCTGCGCTCGACGCTGCGCACGTTCGCGCCGCTGATGGACGCCTCGGAGGGCGACCTGGACCGGCTGCACGACGAGATCAAGTGGCTGACCGGGCTGCTCGGCGAGGTCCGCGACAGTGACGTCATGGCGCAGCGCCTCGCCGAGCTGCTCGCCGCCGAGCCGCCGGAGCTGGTCGTCGGGCCGGTGGCGGCGCGGATCGCCCAGCTGCTCGCGGCCCGGACCGCGCAGGCACGCCGGCGGCTGATCGCCGGGCTGGACAGCCAGCGGTACATCACCCTCCTCAACGACCTGGACGCGCTGGTCGCGGCCGTCGGCGGCCCCGGCAGGGTCGCGAAGCGGGAGCTGCGGCACCTCGCGCGCCGGGCGGTCCGCCGCGCCGACCGCCGCCTGACCGCCGCCGTGAACACGCCCGAGACCACCGCCGGGGCCGTGGGCGGCACCGCACCCCCGCCGGGGCGCCTCCGCGACGAACGGCTGCACGAGGCGCGGAAGGCGTACAAGCGCGCCCGGTACGCCGCCGAGCTCGCCACCCCCGTCGCCGGCAAGCCCGCGGCGAAGCTGGCCGACCGGCTCACCGACCTGCAGGACGTGCTCGGCGCCCACCAGGACGCCAACGTGACCGCCGACCTCCTCCGCGAGTACGGCATGCACGCCTTCGGCGAGCGGGAGAACGCGTTCACGTACGGGCTGCTGCACGCCCGTCAGGCCGAGCACGGCCGGATCGCCCTCGCCCAGCTCCCCCGCGCCCGCCGCCGAGCCACCCGCCGGAAGGTGCGCGACTGGCTCTCGTAACAGCGACCAGCACTCGCAGCAGCAGCGACCGACACGAACCGCAGCGGCCGGCAGCGAGCGGCGGCCGGCAGCGAGCGGCGGCCGGCAGCGAGCGGCGGCCGGCAGCGAGCGGCGGCCGGCAGCGAGCGGCAAAGTGGGGAACGAGGGTGAGGCATGCGGCTGCGGCGCACCACACCCGGCAAGGGCGGCTACCGGAGGAAGGGCCGGGGCCGCGGCTTCACCTACCACCGCGCCGACGGCATGGCCCTGACCGACCCGGCGGAGCTGGCCAGGATCAGGGCCCTCGCGGTCCCGCCGGCCTGGAAGGACGTCTGGGTCAGCGACGACCCCCGCGGCCACCTCCAGGCCGTCGGCACCGACGCGGCAGGCCGCCGCCAGTACCGCTACCACGACGTGTGGCGCGCCAAGCGCGACGCGGCGAAGTTCGACCACGTCCTCGAGGTCGGCGCGCGCCTGCCGGCGATCCGTGACCGGGTCGCCGCGGACCTGCGCGGGCGGGGGCTCGGCCGGGAGAAGGTGCTCGCCGCCGCGGTGCGGCTGCTGGACGTCGGCCGCTTCCGGATCGGCGGGGAGGCGTACGCGGCCGGCGAGGCTGGCACGTTCGGGCTGGCGACCCTGCTGCGCGAGCACGTCGCGCTGCCCCGCGGCGCGGTCCGGTTCCGCTACCCGGCGAAGGGCGGCATCGAACGGTCCGTCGACGTCGCCGACGCGGACGTCCGGGCCGTCGTCAAGAAGCTCATGGAGCGCGAGTGCGAGTGCGAGTGCGAGCGCGAGTGCGAGCGCGAGCGCGAGCGCGAGCGCGAGCGCGAACGCGAGCCGGACGACGGCGGGCTGCTGGCCTACCGCGACGGGCGGCGATGGGTCGGCGTGCGCAGCGGCGACATCAACGACTACCTGCGCGACATCGGCAGGACCGAGATCTCGGCGAAGGACTTCCGGACCTGGCACGGCACGGTCCTCGCGGCGCGGCTGCTCGCGCGGGAGCCGAAGGTCACCGGGCGGGCCGTGCCGAGGGTGATGCGGGAGGTGTCGGAGTTCCTCGGCAACACACCGGCCGTCACCAGGGCGTCCTATGTGGACCCGCGGGTCGTGGACCTGTACGGCGACGGCATCACGATCCCGGGGCGGGCGGCGGGCGACCAGGCACTCGGCGAGGTGGCCGTCCTGCGGCTGCTTGCCGACGAATCGGGTCGATGACAAGATCTGCGGGTGCGTCTCGATCTTGCGCGACTTCGCGACAGCTTCCACGGCACCCTGGTGACCCCCTACGACCACGGCTACGAGGCCGCGCGGGTCCTGTTCAACACCCGTGTGCGGACCCGACCGGCGCTGATCGCGCAGTGCGCGGACGCCGGCGACGTCGCCGCGGCGATCGCGTTCGCCCGGGAGCACGGGCTGCCCCTGGCCGTCCGCGGCGGCGGGCACCACGCCACGGGGCTGTCGCTGGTCGAGGGCGGTGTCGTCGTCGACGTCGGCGGCCTGCGGTCGGTCAGCCTCGACGCGGAGGCGCGCACGGTGACGGTCGGCCCCGGCGTGGGCTGGCGCGACATCGACAAGGTCACCTACGTCGAGCACTCGTTCACCGGCGACGACGGCCTCGAGTACGGGCTCGCCGGGCCCGGCGGCGAGTGCCCGACCGTCAGCAACGCCGGCTACAGCCTCGGCGGCGGCTACGGCCCGCTCGGCCGCACGTACGGGCTGGGCTGCGACCACATCGTCGCCGCGGAGGTCGTCGACGCGTCCGGGACGGTCCTGCGGGTCACCGAGGACGAGCACCCGGACCTGTTCTGGGCCCTGCGGGGCGCCGGCGGCGCGGGCTTCGGGGTGGTGACGTCGCTGACGTACCGGCTGAACCCGCTGCCGAAGACGGTCGTCGGCGGTGTCGTGGCGTGGCCGGTCGACCGGGCCGAGGAAGTGTTCCGCGCCTACCGCGACCTGTACGCCGAACGCAACGACGACCGGCTCGCGTTCTGCCTGCTGCTGACCACCGAGCCGTACCCGGACGGTGAGCAGGTCGTCGTCATGTACGGCCTGTATGTCGGGCCGCCCGCGGAGGCGGCGGAGGCGCTCAAGCCGATCGAGGCGCTCGGCGAGCCGCTGTTCAGCTCCATCGGCGAGACCTCGTACTTCGACCTCATGCAGGGCATGGGCGAGGAGATCGTGTACGGGCTGCAGTCGAAGTGGTCCGGCGGCTACTTCACCGCCGACGGGTTCGACGAGCCCGCGTTCGCGACGATCCTCGACAACTTCCGGCGGGTGCCGTCGGGCTACTCGATGGTCCGCTTCGACCTGCTCGGCGGCGGCGAGATCGGCCGGGTCACCCCGGACGCGACCGCGTTCGTGCACCGGGCACCGCTGCACTACATCTCCGTCATCTCGCACTGGCAGCTCGACGAGGACACCGACCGCGCCGTGGCGTGGATCGACGGGTTCGTCGAGGAGCTGTCGCCGCACCTGACCGGCGAGGTGTACCAGAACTACGCCAGCCGGGACCTGACCGACTGGGCCGGCGCCTACTACGGTGCGAACTACCCGCGCCTGCAGCAGGTGAAGCTGCGCTACGACCCCGAGGACGTGTTCTCGACGCCGCAGTCGATCAAGCTGCCGTGACGGGTGGCGGGTTGAGCGCCGCGCCGACGGCGGCGGCCTCGATGCCGCGGGCGCAGGCCTCGACCTGCGCCGGGGAGAGCCGGTGCGTGTCGGCCCAGATCGCGAGGCCGATCGCGTCCTGCTCCTCTTCGTCTACCTGCAGGTCGACCTGCAGGTAGAAGGTGCCGTCGTAGGTCGGCAGCCGGCGGTCCCAGCGCAGCGTGGTGCGCGGCAGCGCGGCCCGGATCCGCTCGGCCGTCGGGGGGACCTCCGGCACCGCGCCGGCCGGGCCGCGGCGGTCGTTGACGAAGCACGAGACGTCGACCGGCTCGCCGCGGGCGGTGGCGATCCGGTCGAGCATCGCCCGGTGCTCGGCGGGGTCGAAGTAGCCGTGCAGGTAGGCGCTCGTCGCGGACCGCCACACCCGCCGCGCCACCGTGTCCAGGTCGCCGCCGGTCTCGATGACGCAGATGCCGGGCTGGGTGAGGTGGCAGACGGCGTCGGCGAAGCCGGGGCGGAAGCGGTTGCTGACGAGCACCTGTGCGACGCTCGGCGTGCGGCCGGTGACCTCCGCCAGGGCGACGCCGTAGGCGGCGAGCAGGACGTGTCCCGTTTCGACGCCGGTACGGCACGCGACGACCTGCAGCGCCAGGTGCAGCGCCGGTGAGTGGCAGACCAGCTCCCAGAAGCGGGGCGTGCGCGGGTCGTTGGACCAGCCGAAGCGTTCCGCCGGCAGGTCCCGCAGCGACGCCTCCCAGTGCCGCAGGGACTTCGCGCTGTGCCGGCGCTCGGCGGGCAGCGCCTGGCGGTGCGCGAGCTCGAGCGCGCGCACCCCGGTGACGGGCTCGTCCAGGTTCGGCAGGTCGCGGACCAGGGCGTCGATGCCGAACCCGTCGACGGCGAGGTGGGAGTACTGCACGACGAGGTGGCTCGGCACGCCGCCGGTCGTCACCACACCCCACCGGACGGGGAACTCGCGCGCGAGGTCGAACGGGGTGAACTCGTACCGGCTGCGCAACGCCTCGGCCGTCGCCTCCGCGTCATCGGGTGGCGATGCGACGACCTCCAGGTCGACCGTGCCCGATGCGCGGACGGTCTGCCGCGGCTCGTCGCCGTCGAGGTCGAACAGGGTGCGCAGCGCCTGGTGACGGCCGACGAGGCGGCCCAGGGTGGCGGCGAGCCCGTCCACGGTGGTGTCCGGGGCGAGGGCGACGGTGCCGCCGATGTTCAACGTCCGGCCGGTGCGCCGCATCGTCTGCCAGATCTCCTGCTGGCCCCAGGTCAGTGGCCCGGTGCCGGCGCCGGCGCCGTGGAAGGCGACGGCGGTCCGCGATGTGGCGACGTGCATCGGCTACTCCTGAGGCTCGTCCCGAGACTCGTCCTGTCGCTCGTCCTGACGCTCCTCCTCGAGCGCGGCGGCGACCACCAGTTCCTCGATCCCCCGCAGAATCGCCACCAGATCGTCCGGCGCCACCCGCCGGGTGTCAACGCGCAGGCCGATGTCGACCGTGTCGGGCACGGGATTGATCAGGAAGAACACCGTCGCCGCGGGATCGTCGTTGTTCGAGCCCCACCGCAGTCGGCTTCTGGACAGCGCCTCGTTGATGTCTTGCGGGCTCGCCTGCGGCAGGACCTCGGCGACGGCCATGGTCCGCCGCCGGTCGTTGAAGTAGGACTGCAGGTCGAGGGCCTCGCCGCGCTCCTGCCCCACCCGAGCGATCATGTCCCACAGGTCGCGGGGGTCGTAGTAGGCGTGCATGCCGGCGGTCAGCTGCGCCTTCCAGACGCGGGCGACGAGATCGTCGAAACTTACATCCGCGGTGTCCACGACGCACAGGGCGCTCTGCGCCAGGCCGGCGACGGACTCCTTGAAGCCGGGCCGGAAGCGGTTGCTCACCAGCATCCGCACCACGGTGGTCGGGTCGCCCGACACCCGCGCCAGCATGAGGATGTACGCGGCGAGCAGGATCGTGCTGCTGTGCGCCTTGGTCCGCTCGGCGATGCGGCCCAGCGCGAGGTAGGCGGCGGGCGAGGAGTAGCTGGCCTCCCAGTACCGCGGCGACGGCGGCTCCTCGACCGCCGGGAAGCGCTGGGCCGCGATCTCGCGCAGCTGCTTCTCCCAGTGCCGCAGCGACGCGGTGTGCTGCCGCCGGGCCGAGCCCGCCCGCTGCTGGCGGGCCAGGTCTGCGGGCTGGACGCCGGCGACCGGGACGAGGTGCTCGCCGGTGGCCCGGTCCAGGTTCGGCAGGTCGTTGATGATGGCCTCGATGCCGTAGGCGTCGATCGCCATGTGGGAGTACAGCGCGACGAACCACGCCGGGGTCCCGTCGCGGCACACGACCCCGACGCGCACCGGCCAGTCCTCGGCGTTGTCGAACGGCGCGTCGCGGTACGCGGCGTCGAGGGCCTCGGCGACGTCGGCCGGGTCGTCCTGCCCCGCGTCGACGATCTCCATGAACAGCTCGCCGGTGTCTGCCAGCACCTGCCGGGGCAGGCCGTCCTCGCCGATGTGGTACCGGGTGCGCAGGGATTGATGCCGGCTCATGAGGAACGCGATCTCCATGACGATCTGATCGATCGTCTGGCCGTCGAGCAACGGCATCGTGCCGCCGGCCCAGTCGACCCGGCCACCGCCGAGCTCCATGGATCGCCATGCAGCCCATTGACCCCAGGTCAATTCCTCGACACCCGATCCTGCACCCTCGAAGTGCACGGGAATCCGCTGCGCCGTTGCAGTCTCCGCCATGATCTCTCGCCTCGCGATCGTCGATGTACGCGCAGGCCACATCGGCCCCTGACTGCGTGGCGGCCGGCCGGCGACGCCTGCGCCGTGCCGACCGGCCGCCACAACAGGATTAGAGCCGAGCGTTCCGGAGCTGGGCACTGTTGCCACGCAGCTGAGCAGCCTTCATTTCGCACCTCCCTCGCCAGGTCACTGGAGAGTGCTCGAAAGGGACCACCTGCACGTTGTCAGGATCCCGACCTGTTCGGACCCGCACGATCCCGCGGGCCCACCCTGCAAGCACTGCTTCGAAGCCTATCGGCTGTCTTCTACCTGACGAAAGAGGAGAATATTGATCTCATCCAATCAATGCCTGAAGGTCCGAATTTTAACGATCGTTATGTCCGATTTTCGCGGAAGCGCCCGGGAGATACGAAACGCATTGAAAATTTCCAAAGCGGTAACGTGAACGGTTGACACGATCCACAGTCGGGGTGATGCTTCTGGCGGTCATAGACTTCGGTCGTTCAAAATGACCGCAGGCACTTCCGCTGATTCGTCGTGAAGGCGACGGAGGTGGTGTGCTCTGCCATTCCATATCGCACTGTGATGTGCCAAACGATATGAGGAGGTGAACTTCATGCGCGTTGTCTCCAGCCGCGTCGTCTCCAGCCGCGTCGTCTCCAGCCGGGTTGTCTCCAGCCGGGTCGTCTCCAGCCGCGTCGTGTCGGGTGGCTGATCCAGCCCTCCGCATCAGATGACACAGCACCACAGCACCGAATGAGGAAAGGGAGCCCGCGCCGGTCAGGGCGGGACGGCACCCGACGGGCATGGGCGCCGCCCCGGCCCCACCGGGCGGGCTCCCCCCACGAAAGCGATCGACCACCGCAACGAGCACCATCTGGAGGCACATCGTGTCCGGCGACGAGACGTTCCCAGCAACCGTCGGGCAGCTGTCCGTCTGGCGCGACATCGAGCGGTTCCCACCCGACCGGCTGTGGGAGGCCAACCTGTCCTTCGTCTGGGACCTGCCCGAGGGCGACTGGACGCAGGAGCAGGTCTGGGCCGCGCTCGGCGCGGTCGCCATGCGCCACGCCTCGATGCGCACCACCTACGTCGTCGACCCCGAGGGCTTCCCCCGGCAGCGGATCGCCGCGCACACCGCCGAGGAGGTCCTCGCGCAGGTCAGGCAGGGCACCGCCGACGTCGCCGAGCGCGAGGAGAAGGACGCCGCGGAGATCCGCCGCGCCATCGACGCGCTCTCCGAGCTGCCCTGGCGGGCGTGGATCCTCCTGGAGGGGGACGCGCCGCGGCAGGTGCTGGTCGTGGTCAACCACATGGCCGCCGACGGCGTCGCCTCGGTCGTGCTGCGCGAGGACTTCGAGACCATCCTCGGCGGCACCGACCTGCCGGCGGCGCCCGGCCCCCTCGAGCTGGCCCTCAACCAGACCGGCGAGGGCAGCGGCCGGCTGCGCAACGCCGAGCGGTACTGGCGGCGCACCCTCGCCGCGGCGCCCCGGCGGCACGAGACCGGCGAGCTCGACCCCGTCGGCGCGGTGCTGCAGACCGGCATCCCGATGCCGCAGGCGCACGAGGCGATGGCGAAGTTCGAGGTCACCCTCGCCAGCCTGATCCTCGCCGCGTACTACCGCGGCATCCAGGCCGCGACCGGCGAGCAGGAGGTGCTGCTCTTCCCGATGTCGGCCAACCGCTTCGACGAGCAGCACGCCAGGGTCGTGACCAGCCTCAACCAGTGGGCGCCGCTGCTGCTGGACCTCGACGCGGCCGAGCCGTTCACCGAGATCCTGCCGAAGGTGCACTGGAAGGCGTTCAACGCGCTGAAGAACGGCGTCTGCTCACCGGACGCGATCTGGCAGATCCGCGACGAGCACGCCAAGCTCGACCCGCCGGCGGACCGCGGGTTCTACTACAACCCGATGCTCGCCCCGCCCGGCTTCCCGTCCGACGACCACCTCGTCGCGCCGAAGATCGACTTCTTCGACCACGGCCGCACCACCGGGCCCGGCTTCTACCTCATCGTGCGGGGCCTGACCTCGCTCAACCTGATGTTCCGGGTGAACCGGTCCGGCTTCGACCGCGACTCGGTGAACACCGTGATGACCACCATGCAGGACTGCTTCGCGCAGACGCTCGGCGGCGACCGGTTCTGAGAACGCCGAAAAGGGGGCGCGACCTGAAGGTCGCGCCCCCTTCTCGTGCCCGGCGGATCAGTCGCGCAGCGACCGTCCGGTCTTGGTGAGGAAGACGTCGTCGAGGGTCGGCCGGTGCAGCTCGATCGTCTCGAGCTTGATGCCGGCGCCCTCCAGGGTCCGCATGATCTGCGGGATCGCCGAGTCGCCGGACTCGACGTTGAGCCGCAGCTCGTTGTCCTCGCGGACCTCGACACCGTTGGCGAACGGCTGCTTGCCGAGCAGCTCACCGGCCCGCTCGGCCTCGTCACCGACGACCACGGTCACGACGTCGCCGGAGATCTCCCGCTTCAGGTCCGCGGGGGTACCCTCGGCGACGATCTCGCCGTGGTCGATGATCGCGATGCGGTCGCACAGCGCGTCGGCCTCGTCGAGGTAGTGCGTGGTGATGAAGACCGTCATGCCCTCGGCCCGCAGCCGGCGGATCTCGTCCCACATGTGCGCGCGGCTCTGCGGGTCGAGGCCCGACGTGGGCTCGTCCAGGAACAGCACCTGCGGCTGGTGGATGATGCCCATAGCGATGTCGACGCGGCGGCGCTGGCCACCGGAGTAGGTCTTGCACTTGCGGTCGGCGAACTCGGTGAGCTCGAACGCGGCCAGGGCCGCCTCCGCGCGCTTCTCCGCCTCGGCCTTGCTGATGCCGTACATGCGGGCCTGGAGCACGATCTCCTCGCGGCCGCTGACGTCGTCGGTGGTGCCGCCGCCCTGGGCCACGAAGCCGATGACGCGCCGCACGGCCTCGGGCTCGGCGCGCAGGTTCGCCCCGGCGATCGTCGCCTCGCCGTCGTCGGGGGAGATCAGGGTCGCGAGCATCCGCAGCGTGGTGGTCTTGCCGGCGCCGTTCGGGCCGAGGAAGCCGAAGATCTCGCCCTGCGCGACGTCCAGGTCGATGCCCTTGACCGCCTCGACGCTGCTCGCCTTCTTGCCCCGGCCGGACTTGTAGACCTTCTTCAACCCTTTGATCTTGATCATGAGAGTGCTCCCTTACCGGACCGAGCGCGAGAATGTGCGGGCCGACCAGATCACGGCGATCACCATGAGGCCGGCGGTGATGGCGATGCTCTGCCAGATGGCCGGGTCGCTGGTGTGCCCGATGAACAGCGCCCGCAGCCCCTTGGCGGCCCAGTTGAACGGGTTGAAGTCGGCGACCGTGCGCAGCCACAGCGGCGCGAGCGCGAGGGGCAGCAGGGTGCCGGACAGCAGCATCAGCGGCTGGGCGATGTTGTTGACGACCTGGCCGAGCACGCTGGGGTTGGCGACGCGGATCGCGATGCCGTAGGAGATCGACGCCGACGACAGCGCGCACAGGGCGAGGATCGCGTAGCCGAGCAGCAGGCTGCCGATGTTGACGAACACACCGAACGGCAGGGACAGGATCGTGATGATCATCGACTGGACGATGACGGTGACGACGTCGCGCAGCGACCGGCCCAGCAGCAGCGCGACCCGGCTGACCGTGGTCACCCGGGACCGCTCGATGACGCCGTTGGCGAGATCGCCGAGCAGCCCGAAGCCGACGTACAGGCCACCGGCCAGGGCCAGGGCGATCAGCATGCCGGGCACGTAGATCTTGTACGCGTCGCTCATCGAGTTGGCGCCGACCGACGCGAGCGCCGGCTTGAGCAGCGGCGCGAACAGGATCAGGTAGACCGCCGGCTGGGCCACGCCGAGGACGACCCACAACGGCGAACGGAGCATCAGCAGCATGTGCCGCTGGAAGATCAACCAGGTGTCACGCAGGAGTTTCACGCGCTTGCTCGCTTTCAGACGTGGTGCTTGAGGGGGAGGAGCCCGGAGCTGCCGGGAGGGCGTAACAACTGGATCAGGGCCGTCGCAGCGGCCTCGGCGCCACCGCCGGCGAGCAGGCGCTTGCCCGTCACCCGCGCCGCCTCGGCGTAGCGGGGGTCGTCGAGCAGGTCGAGCAGCGCGGCGCGCAGCGCTTCGGGCCGGGCGTGGTCGATGGAGACCCGCAGCCCGGCGCCGGCCCGCGCCACCGCCGAGGCCATGAGCGCCTGGTCGCCCTTGATCGGGGCGACGAGCAGCGGCACGCCGTGCACGAGGGACTCGTTGACGGTGTTGGCGCCGCCGTGACTGACCACCGCGTGCAGGTGCGGCAGCAGGTCCAGCACCGGCACGGGCCGGCGTACCAGCACGTGGTCCGGCTCACCGGTGATGGTGCCCTGCGGGGCCACGACGACCGCCTGCAGCCGCTCGCCGAGCGGCTCGATCGCGGCCAGGATGCGCGGGTAGAAGTGCGCGGCCTGGTCCATGTTGAGCGTGCCCATGGTGACCAGCACGTGCTGGCGGTCCGGGTCGAGCCAGTCGAACGGGAAGTCCGGGTCGGGCGCGCGCTCCGCGAGGGACGGGCCGACGGTGACGGTGTTCGGCGGCAGCTGCGACGGGTCGTCGAGGAGGTCCTCGCCGAGGAAGCTGATCAGCAGGTCCGGGGAGAACCGCAGGTCCCACGGCGGGTCGCCGTCGTGGCCGGCGACGGTCCACGCCTCCCGCATCCGCTCCTGGATCCACGCCTCGACCTGCGGCAGCCCGCGGGCGAACGGCCTGGTCAGCTCCATCGCGCTGGACGCGACGGTGGCCCATGGCAGGCCGAAGCGGTGCGCGACGATCGGCCCGGCGATCGCGTGCTGGTCGACGACCAGCAGGTCCGGACGGAACGCCTCGACGGCCGCCTCGACGCCTTTGCGGGTGTACTTGGTGTGCGGCAGGATGTAGCCCTCCCACCGCGAGCGGGTCGCGTCGAGGCCGCGCTCGGCCTGGCCGCGGTGGGCCCGCAACGGGATCGGGTGGATCACCGCGTCGGGCCCGGCGAGGGGCCGCAGGAACGACTCCGACCCCGCCCACAGCACCTCGTGCCCCCGGCTGAGCAGCACCTTCGCCACCGCGACCATCGGGTTCACATGGCCGGTCAGCGGCAGGCTCAGGAACAGGAACCGGCTCATGCGGCAGTCAGCTCCGCGAGGTCCGCGACGGTGAGGTCGATGAGCTGTTGCAGGTCGAGGCCGCCGATGTACGAGGGGAGGTCCACGCCGTACACGTCGCGCATCCGCGCACCGAGCTCAACGATCTCCAGGCTGTCGATGAACAGGTCCGTGTCCACGCGGGTGGACGGGGTCACGCCGGCCGCCCAGTCCTCGTCCTCGCCGGTCACCTGGCGCAGCAGTTCGACGATCTCCTGGTGGGACGCGGCCACGACGATCAGTCCTCTGCCGCGGGCCTCGTGGCGCGCACGGCGCCGTAGGTCACCGCGCCGGTCTCGAAGCCCTTGAGCATCAGCGGGCCGGCGTAGAAGAAGCCGAGCACGTCGACGCCCCGGTCCCGGGCCAGGTCACGCATCATCGACCGGCCGTTGTCGAGCTCCTTGACCTGGGCGAACCCGGGCTCCCAGGAGTTGGCGACGTTGGCGCTCCAGTCGACGATCGCGATGTCGGCGAACCCGGCCGCGGCGGCCAGCCGCTCGTGCTCCTCAAGGGAGGAGAAGCTGGGCATGACCTGGTGGCGCAGGATCTGGTCGACGACCCGCGTTTCCTCGGCGGTGAGCTCGCCGTCGCGGACCGACCAGGTGGCGATCGCGACGAGGCCGCCGGGCTTCAGCACCCGCCGGACCTCGGCGAAGAACGCCTCCCGGTCAGCGATGTGCATGAGGCTCTCGACGGCCCAGACCACGTCGAACGACGCGTCCGGATAGTCGTTGGCCATGAAGTCGCACTGGCGGAAGTTGGTCCGCTCGCCGAGGCCCAGCTCCGCGGCCTTCTCGTTGGCGCGGGCGGCCTGCGCGGCGCTGAGGGTGACCCCCTCGACGGTGCAGCCCAGGGGCCCGGCCAGGTGCATCGCCGGCCCGCCGATGCCGCAGCCGACGTCCAGGACGCGGGCGCCGGCCGGGATGCCGGCGAAGTCGACCAGCTCCCGCACCAGGCGGTCGGTCGCGGTGTGCCGGTCGTCGTCGTTGCCGGGGCGCTCGCCGATGTCCCAGAAGCCGTGGTGCACGTGCTGGCCCCACAGGTCCTCGTACAGGTCCAGGGTGGTGTCGTAATACCGCTCGACGGCGGCGTTCAGCCCGGGCCCGGCCGGTGCGGACGGGTATGCGGAACTGGCATTTGCTTTCACAGTCGCAAATCTCCGAATGGGATCACCAGCTATGGGGCGTTCCTGGATAGGCACGCACGGAGCCCGGCCATTGTATGGGCGGCGCGCCGACGGTTGTCAATGCACGTTACATCGTCCGGGACGGGCCGTGGCCTGGCCTGTCGGAGATCGCGCAGGAGGAGCCTCATCATGCCGCCATACATGGGGAATCGGTATATCGGCCCGACCAGACGTGGACGCGGGTCAATCGTGGCGTTTACGCACCGTAGCGCACTGCAATGGGCGGGAGGCGAGTGTTCTCAGGTTAGATACCGGTTGTATCCGGTGCGCTGCCAGTTGCGCGTAATGCCCTTTTTGGCACCGGCTGGGTGTCCCCCGAACCCAGATTGACCTGGGAGTTCCGTAAACGCGTCCATGACCTGCCCGAATGAAGAACGTATCGAAGCAAACGATTCTTAGTGGACGTAGGCGTGGCAGAACGGACAAACAGCGGCACAGTCGGGTTGTGCACTCTTGTAAAACGGCTTTGATTGCGTAAGGTCTATGGCTAGTCGGGGTGACTATTTCCTGCGCATTGTGTCCGGGCGTGATTCGTGCCGGTGACCGCAGGCCTGCTCCCGGCTCTCGCCAGTGTGTTCAATCGGGGGCTGCACACGCTGATCGCCGGCCAACGCGGGCCGACCGGTCGGCGGCGCGGCCGCGCGCGGAGAAAGGGGTTCGCCGGTGACCGACGCCGTGCTCGAAACCCAGCCCGCCCCGCTCGACCCGTCGTGGGTCGACGAGGTGCTGCTGGCCGGCCCCGCCGACCAGGTCGCGTTGGTCTTCGACACCCCCGTCACCCGCGCGGACCTGCGCGCGCTGGTCGCCGCCAAGCAGTCCGTGCTCGCCGCCGCCGGCCTCGGCGCCGGCGGGTCCGTCGCGCTGTCCCTCGCCCCGTCGCTCGCGTTCGTCACGAACCTCCTCGCCGCCTGGCGTCTCGGCGCCCGGGCCGCCCTGCTGGACCACCGGCTCACCCCGTACGAGACGGACAACGCCCTGCAGCGGCTGGCACCGCAGGTCGTCGTCAGCGCCAAGCACGTCACCGGCGGCCCGCTGCGCGGCTTCGTCGAGATCGAGGAGCGGGTCGCCACCTACCCCGGGCGGCCCGCCGACACCACGCACGCGCTCATCCAGCTCAGCTCCGGCTCGACCGGCCCGTCGAAGGTCATCGCCCGCACCGCGGCGAACCTCGTCGAGGAGATCGAACGTTATGTGAAGATCGGCGCGGGGGTGCCGCAGGGCGGCGAGCGGATCGTCTCGCTCGCGTCCATGGTGCACGTGCTCGGTCTGGTCGGCGGCCTGCTCTACGGCCTGCACGCCGGCGCTCAGCTCGTGGTGCCGGCGCGGATGACCGCCGACGGCATCCTGTCCGCCGTCGCCGCCGGGCCCGAGCCCACCACCCTGCTCGGCGTCCCCTTCCACATCGAGCTGCTCTCCTCGGTGCAGACACCGCCCAGGCTCCCCCAGCTGACCGGCATGACCACCGGCGGGGAACTGGTCCGTGCCGAGGTCTACGCCGGCTTCGTCGACCGCTACGACATCCGGCTCGGCAACATGTACGGCATGACCGAGGTCGGGGTCATCGCCACCGACCTGTTCGGCGAGCACCGCCCTTCCCTCACCCCCGCACCCGGTCTCACCGTCCGTGAAGAGGCCGGCGAGCTGCTCGTGTCGCTGCCCGCGTCGCCGTACCTCGGCCTCGTCGACCCCGCCCGCTGGGCCGACGGCTGGCTGCACACCAAGGACGCCGGCAGCGTCGACGAGGCCACCGGCAGGCTGCGCATCCACGGCCGGCGCGACTCCCAGGTCTCCGTCGGCGGCCTCAAGGTCGACCTGACCGAGGTCGAGCACACGCTTGCCGCGCTGCCCGGCGTCGCCAGCGCCGTCGTGACCCACGACAAGGCGATCGAGGCGTACGTGATGCTGCGCGACGGCGTCACCGCGGCGCAGGTCCAGGACCGGCTCGCCGAGCGCCTCGCCGGCTTCAAGCGCCCGCGCGTGCTGAAGGTCGTGGAGCAGCTGCCCCGGACCGCCACCGGCAAGCTCGTCCGGGACCGTGCCGCGCTGCTGGCCGCCTCGGCCCCGGCGGCGGCCGCCGCACCGGGCTCGACCGCGGGCGCCATCCCGGCGCAGCGGGTGGGAACAGACGTGACCGATGGCGCGACCGACCCGGTCGCGCCGGCACCTGTCAAGGAAGGGAACCACGCACGATGAGCGAGACGACCGACCAGGAGATCCGCCAGTTCCTGCTGGACTCGTTGACCGAGATGAACTACAGCGTCGAGGACATCGACGACGACACCGCGCTCGGCCCGGCCGGCGCCGACCTCGAGTCGCTGTCGCTCGCCGAGCTCGCCGTCCGCGTCGAGGACCGCTTCGGCGTGCGCTTCGACGACGACGAGGCGGAGAAGCTGGCCGGGATGACCGTCGGCGAGTTCATCGCCGCCGTCGCCGAGCGCCGGTCCGCCGCTGCCACGGCGGGCAGCTGAGCGTGGCCGCTGCACCAACCCGCGACGACGTCGTGGCGATGCTCGCCACGTACGGCGACCGGTCGCCCGCTGACGTCGCCGAGGGGATCGACTCCCTGGAGCTCGCCTGGCTCGTCCACCAGCTCGAACAGCACTACGGCGTGCCGCTCGACCTCGATGACGACGCCCTCGCCCGCATGTCGACGGTGAGCGGGACGCTCGAGGTCCTCCAGGAACTGAAGGTCGAGACGGGTTCACGATGACCGCCACCATGACCGTTCGGCGCGGTCCGGGTGAGGTGGTGCTGACCGGTGCGGCCGTGCTCAGCGCGTTCGGCCGGGGCATGACCGCCCTGGCCGACGGCCTGGACGCCGGCACGCCGGCGTTCCAGCCGGTCGACCGCTTCGACGTGACGGGACGGCGGGTCGGGGTGGCCGCGGCCATGCCCGGCTCCCCCGTCCTCACCGACGAGCTGGTGCGCGTCGTCGACGAGGCCTGTGACGAGGCCAAGCTCAGCACGGCCGAGCGGGCGGGCGCACCGCTCTTCCTCGCCCTGCACGGCGATCCGGCCCTCGCCAGGGTGGCCGAGGCCGACCGCCGCCGGCACAGCAGCACCGCGTTCACCGCCGCGCTCGCCGGCGGCACCGGGCTCGCCGGGGACCTGCCGCTGGGAGCGGGGATCCGGGCGTACACCTCGGCGTGCGTCGCGGCGAGCACGGCGGTCGCGGACGCGGCGGCGGCGATCGCCCGCGGCGAGCTCGACCGCATCGTGGTGGCCGGTGGGTACCTCGTGGACGCCGATCAGTTCTCCCTCTTCGACGCGGGCCGTGCACTGTCCACTGACGGACAGGTCCGCCCGTTCAGCGACGGACGCCGGGGCCTGCTGCTCGGCGACGGTGCCGGCGCGGTCGTCGTGGAGTCCGCCGCGGCGGCCCGCGAGCGTGGCGTGCCGGCGCTCGCCCGCCTCGCCGGCTGGGGACGGGCCGGCGACGCGTACCACCCGTGCCAGCCGCACCCTGAGGGCCACGGGCTCGCCCGTGCGATCACCGCCGCGCTGCAGCGGGCCGGGATCGGCGCGGGGGACCTCGGCTACGTCAACGCGCACGGCTCGGGCACCGCGCAGAGCGACGCCGCGGAGGCCACGGCGCTGCGCACCGCGCTCGGCGAGCACGCCGCGACCGTGCCGGTCTCCTCGACGAAGTCGCTGCACGGCCAAGCCCTGGAGGCCTCCGGGGTCCTCGAGCTGATCGTCACCCTGCACGCGCTGCGCACCGGCCGGCTGCCGGTCAACGCGGGGTTCCTCGCCGCCGACGAGCACTGCCCGCTGAACCTGGTCCTCGACGGGTTCACCGCGGCGACCCCGTCCTACGCCCTGTCGCTGAACGCCGCGTTCGGCGGCGCCAACACCGCGCTCCTGGTCGGATCGGCATGAGCGAACTGATCCTGGACCCGACGGAGCACGAGCAGGGACTCGGCACGGCGGAGCTGTTCGTCGAGGAGATCCCGCCGCTGACCGCCCTGGCCACCCGAGCCGGGCTGGACGTCGTCGCCGCCGCCGACTGGCCGGAGCCGGGCGACGAGGAGCTGCCGAAGCTCGCCGGGTTCGTCCACTCGTCGTTCAACCCGCTGGTCGCCGCCACCGCGGGCCGCTGCCTGCAGCGCCGCGCGGAGAGCGCTCCACCGGCGGTGACGGCGATCGTGCTCGTCACCTCGACCGGCGACGCGGCCAGTGCGGCCCACGTCGCGGGCGCGGTCGACGCCGGCGGCCGGATCGGGCCGCTGTTCTTCTTCCAGTCGGTGCCCAACGCCGTCGCCGGGCACGTCGCCGCGAAGTGGGGCCTGACCGGCCCGGTCGTGTGCGTCGACAGCACCGACGCCGGGCTGGACGTGGCCCGGCTGCTGCTCGCCGACGGCGACGCCGGCGAGGTCCTCGTCGTCCTCCTCGAACAGGCCACCGTGCCCGAGGCCATCACCGGAACCAGCCACGACACCGCGTCCGCGGTCGTCGTGGTCGAAAGGGGTACAGCATGAGCAGATCCGTTGCGGTGACCGGGATCGGGCTCGTCACCCCCGTCGGGCGCACGGGCGCCGAGGTCTTCGACGCGATGTGCGAGGGCCGGTCCGGGCTCGTGCGGCCCCCCGCCGACCATCCCCTCGCCGGGTCCGCCGACGTCGCCGCGTTCTCGCCGCCGATCGACCCGACATCGGTCCTGCCGGCGCCGGAGACCCGCGTCGTCGACCGGTACATCATCATGGCGATGGCCGCCGCCGAGCAGGCCCTCGCGGACGCCGGCATCGAGGTGGGGCGCGACGTCGACCCGTTCCGGATCGCCATCATCCTGTCCGGCACCGGCGGCCTGGCGACCCTCGACGCGCAGGCGGTGCTGCGCTCGCAGAAGGGCCGCCTCGGCGTCAGCCCCTACCTGCTGCCCGGGATGCTGCCGAACATGGGCGCGGCCCGGGTCGCGATGCGCCACGGCATCCAGGGATACAGCTCATCCATCGGCACCGCGTGCGCCGCCGGCGCCCAGTCGATCGGCGAGGCGGTGCGGCTGCTGCGCTCCGGCGAGGCCGACGTCGTCGTCGCCGGCTGCAGCGAGGCGCCGCTCTTCCCGACCCTCGCCGACACGTTCGGCAACGCCCGGGCGCTCGCCCGGGGCTGGGACGACCCGACCGCCGCGAGCCGCCCGTTCGACCGGCGGCGCAACGGGCTCGTCCTCGGCGAGGGCGCCGGGGTCTTCGTCGTCGAACGCGCCGAGCACGCCGAGGCGCGCCGGGCCCGCCGGTACGCCGACATCGTCGGCTGGGGCGCCACCAACGACGCGCACCACCCCACCACCCCGCGCCCCGACGGGTCGGCCGCCGCCGCCTGCATGAGCCGGGCCGTCGCCGACGCCGGGATCTCACCCGGGGACGTCGGCTACGTCAACGCGCACGGCACCAGCACCAAGCTCGGCGACGTGGCCGAGTCGACCGCGATCCGCGCGGTCTTCGGTGCCGATGCCCCGCCGGTCAGCTCGACGAAGGGCGTGACCGGCCACATGCTCGGCGCCTCCGGGGTGGTGGAGGCCGCGGTGTCGGTCCACGCCATGCTCCGCGGGCTGCTCCCGCCGACGCACAACCTGGACGAGCCGGATCCCGCCTGCGACCTGGACCACCTCCGCGAACCCCGCCCCGCGCAGGTGACCCATGTCCTGTCCAACTCCTTCGGCTTCGGTGGCCACAACGTGAGCCTCATCTTCGGCCGGCCGGAGTCCGCCTGGACACGCACGGCGTGACGCCAGCGCGTCACAGACCCCTGGGAACGACCGATCAGAACCCGAAAGGGAAGCAGGCCATGCAGATCCTCGACACCGACCACATCGAGATGTTCGTCGGCGACGCGCGCCAGGCGGCGCATCAGCTGTGCGAGACGTACGGCTTCCACGTCTACGGCCACGGCGGCCCCGAAACCGGCCTCACGGGTCAGCGCAGCGTGCTGCTGGGGCAGCGCGACATCCGGATCCTGCTCACCTCTGGCCTCAGCGGCGAACACCGGGCGAGCCGGTACGTGGCCCGCCACGGCGACGGTGTCGCCGTGATCGCGTTCGGCTGCGCCGACGTGGAGACGGCGTTCGCCGAGGCGGTCGCCGCCGGCGCCACCCCGATCCAGCCGCCGCAGCGGCTCGAGCAGGACGGTTCGACGGTCGTGACCGCGGAGGTGTCCGGCTTCGGCGACGTGACGCACCGGCTCGTGCAGCGCACCCCCGGCGACGGCGCCTTCCTGCCCGGGGCGGTCGACATGACCGGTGCGCCCTCGGCGCCGACGGACGAGGACCTGCTGTACACCATCGACCACGCCGCGATCTGCCTGCAGGCCGGCGAGCTCGACGAGACGGTCCAGTACTACGAGCGCGTCTTCGGCTTCACCATGATCTTCCAGGAGTACATCGAGGTCGGCGAGCAGGGCATGCAGTCGAAGGTGGTGCAGAGCCCGTCGGGCGGCGTCACGTTCACGCTGATCCAGCCGGACCTGAGCCGCCGCGCCGGCCAGATCGACGACTTCCTGTCGTGGCACGAGGGCGCCGGCGTGCAGCACATCGCCTACAGCACCAACGACATCGTGCACGCGGTGCGCGCGTACAGCGCCAAGGGCGTCGAGTTCGCGCAGACGCCGGCGAGCTACTACGACGTGCTCGAGTCCCGCCTCGGCGCCGTCGACGTGCCCGTGGACCAGCTGCGGCCGCTCGGCATCCTCGTCGACCGGGACCACTGGGGGCAGATGTACCAGATCTTCGCCAAGTCGACGCACATCCGCCGCACCTACTTCCTCGAGCTCATCGACCGGCACGGCGCCCGGACGTTCGGCACCAGCAACATCCCCGCGCTGTACGCGGCCAAGGAGCGCGAGCTCGCCGCGGTACGCGACACCACAGACGGCCTGCGCAGCTGACCCCTCCCCCAGTCCTACTCCTGAAAGGACATAGACCTTGACCATCTCGCCCACGCAGACGTTCGCGCTGACCGACGACGAGCTCGCGCTGCTGCCGTCGGACGACGACGTCGAGCACTACGCCCAGCACGGCTGGTACCTGTCCAAGAAGATCTTCACCGACGACGAGGTCGACGAGCTCGTCGCGGCGAGCGAGCGGTACTACGCCGGTGAGCGGTCCCGTTCGTTACCGACCCGGCCGCCGCGCCTCGCCTACTGGGAACCGTCCAAGGGCGACGTGCAACGGCACAACGACTACGTGCACTACGAGAGCGACGCGCTCGCGCGGATCCTGCGCAAGCCGCTGCTCGGCGCGGTCGCCGCGCGGCTGGCGAAGGCCGACGAGATCCGCGTCTTCCAGTCGACGCTGATCTACAAGCCGCCGATCGCGGGCGAGCCCAGCAACGTCGTGCCGTGGCACTTCGACCGGCACTACTGGGCCTCGTGCACGTCGGAGAGCATGCTCACCGCGTTCATCCCCTTCCATGACTGCGACGAGGAGATGGGGACCATCACGATGGTCGACGGCTCCCACCGCTGGGAGGAGATCGGCGCCGACGACACCACCACCCGGCACTTCGCCGAGCGCGACAACGACGACCTGGAGGTGATGCTCTCGGACAACGCCGCGTACAACAACGCCACGGTCACCAAGGTCCCGATGATCATCCCCAAGGGTCACATGAGCTTCCACCACTGCCGCACGTACCACGGCAGCGGCGCCAACCGCAGCGACCGGCCGCGGCGGGCGATCTCCTTCCACCTGCAGGACGGCGCCAACGCGTTCCGCCCGTTCCAGCTCAGCACGGGGGATCTCGTGGCCTACAACCACGACGTGCTGGTGCGACGGACCGAGGACGGCCGTCCCGACTACTCCGACCCCGAGTACTGCCCCGTGCTGTGGCGTACGGCCTAACACACTTTCAGGAGGCTCACATGTCCCGATACGACTGGGGTCAGCGGCACCCCGGCATCGACCGGCTCGAGGCGCTGATCGCCGACGCCCGGACCGACGTCGTCACCCACCCCATCTACGCCCGCCTGGACAGCCTGCCGGCGATCCAGACGTTCCTGGAGCACCACGTCTTCGCCGTGTGGGACTTCATGTCGCTGCTGAAGTCGCTGCAGCGCAACCTCACCTGCGTCGAGGTGCCGTGGATCCCGACCGGGCCGACCGGCAGCCGGCGGCTCATCAACGACATCGTCCTGGTCGAGGAGAGCGACGAGCTGCGCGGCGGCTTCATCAGCCACTTCGAGCTGTACCTGCTCGGCATGCAGGAGGCCGGTGCCGACACCACCGTCATCGACACCTTCATCCAGCTGCTGCGGGACAAGACCCCGGTGCCGGCGGCGATGGCGGCCGCGGGCGTGCCCGAGGCGTCGGCGGAGTTCGTCGGGCTCACCTGGCACCTGATCGACACCGCGCCGATCCACTGCCAGGCGGCGGCGTTCGCGTTCGGCCGCGAGGACCTGATCCCCGACATGTTCCAGCAGGTGGTGAAGGTCAACGAGCAGGGCGGGCAGCTCGGCACGTTCGTCGACTACCTGGAGCGGCACATCGAGGTCGACGGCGAGTTCCACACGCCGATGGCCATGCAGATGGTCACCGACCTCTGCGGCGACGACGAGAACAAGTGGAACGAGTGCGTGGAGACGATCAACCTCGCCCTCGTCGCCCGCGCCAAGCTCTGGAGCGGCATCCTCGCCAAGATCGACGAGAAGGTCCTCGCGGCCTAGCCCGCGGCTCTTTGTCCTGAAGGAGTACCACGTGACTGACGCCGCCGGGCTGTACCGGACGGTCCGCCTCATCCGACGGTTCGAGGAACGCGCGATCGAGCTCGTCCGGGACGGCACGATCGTCGGAGGGATCCACCCGTACATCGGGCAGGAGGCGATCGCGGCCGGCACCTGCGCCGCGCTGCGCCCCGGCGACGTCATCACCAGCACGCACCGCGGCCACGGGCACGTCCTGGCCAAGGGCGCCGACCCGGCCCGGACCCTGGCCGAGCTGGCGGGCCGGGCGACCGGCCTCAACGCCGGCCGGGGCGGCTCCATGCACGCCGCCGACTTCGGCCTCGGCATCCTCGGCGCCAACGCGATCGTCGGCGCCGCCGTGCCGATCGCGACGGGCGCGGCGTGGGCGGCGCGGCGGGCCGGCAAGGACCTCGTCGCCGTCACCTACTTCGGTGACGGCGCGGTCAGCCAGGGCGTCGTCCTGGAGACGATGAACCTCGCGTCGCTGTGGAAGGTGCCGGTGGTGCTCGTCTGCGAGAACAACGGCTTCGCCACCACCACCCGGGTCGAGCAGGCGGTGGCCGGCTCGATCACCGGCCGGGCCGAGGCGTTCGGCATCCCGGCGTCCACAGTGGACGGCAGCGACCCGGAGGCGGTGCTCGCCGCGGCCACCGAGGCCGTCGAGCGGGCCCGCGCCGGCGGCGGCCCCTCGTTCATCGAGTGCGTCGCCTACCGATTCGACGCCCACCACACCTGGGAGCACGCGGCGCGGCCGCGGTACCGCACCGACGACGAGGTCGCGCTCGGTGTCCAGCGCGACCCGGTGGCGCTGCAGGGCTCCCGCATCCCGGAAGCGGACCGGGACCGGATCGACGCGGAGATCGAGGCGCTGCTCGACGAGGCGGTCCGGTTCGCCGTCGACAGCCCGCTGCCGGACCCGGCCGGCGCGCTCGACCACCTGTACGCGGACGGCCTGCGGGCCAGGGCGGGGGTCT
Organism: Dactylosporangium sp. NPDC006015; assembly: GCF_040614215.1. Taxonomy (NCBI): domain Bacteria; kingdom Bacillati; phylum Actinomycetota; class Actinomycetes; order Micromonosporales; family Micromonosporaceae; genus Dactylosporangium; species Dactylosporangium sp. NPDC006015. The sequence goes on along the minus strand of NZ_JBEXUD010000042.1, from coordinate 21,202 downwards.
CCTGATGCCGAACCTGTCGTACCTGAAGGCGCTGAACCGGGCGCTGACGACCGAGATGGCCGCCGACCCGAGCGTGGTCGTGTTCGGCGAGGACGTCGGCGTCGCGGTCAGCAACGTCACCACCGGCCTGCTCAAGAAGTTCGGCCCCGAACGGGTCGTCGACATGCCGATCTCGGAGCAGGGGTTCACCAGCTTCGCGACCGGCGCCGCGATGGCCGGCCAGCGCCCCGTGATCGAGTTCCAGATCCCGGCGCTGCTGTTCCTCGCGTTCGAGCAGATCGCCAACCAGGCCCACAAGTTCTCGCTGATGACCGGCGGGCAGATCAACATCCCGGTCACCTACCTGCTGCCGAGCTCCGGCTCCCGCGGCGGCTGGGCCGGGCAGCACTCCGACCACCCGTACAGCCTCTTCGCCCACGTCGGCGTGAAGACGGTCGTGCCCGCGACCCCCGCCGACGCCTACGGCCTGCTGCTGACCGCGATCCGCGACGACGACCCCGTCATCATGTTCGCCCCCGCCGGCGCAATCGGGGTCCGCGACGACGTCGACTTCGCCACCCTCGCGCCGGTGCCGCTCGGCGTCGGCCGCGTCCACCGCCCCGGCGACGACGTGACGGTCGTCGCGGTCGGCCACCTCGTGCACGACGCGCTCGCCGTCGCCGAGGAGCTCGCCGGGACCGTGTCGGTGGAGGTGTTCGACCCGCGGACGCTGCACCCGTTCGACTGGGCCGGGCTCGCCGCGTCGCTGGAGCGCACCGGCCGGCTCGTCGTCGTCGACGACTCCAACCGCTCCTGCGGCATCGGCGGGGAGATCCTGGCGACCGCCGCGGAACAGATGCGCCTCATCGCGCCACCGAAACGGATCACCCGACCCGACGGCGCGGTGCTGCCGTTCGCCCGGGAGCTGGACCTGGCGCTGCAGCCGACCCGCGCGCAGATCCGCACCGCCGTCGAGCAGGTGGCGAAGCTTTCGTTCCCCACGCAGACCGAGGAGTAGACCCATGGCGTCCACGAGCATCCGGGCGGCGCTCGCCGCCGACCCCGACGTCGGTGCCGGCAACGTGCTGCACAAGCTCATCGAGCACGGCGCGGCGCTGGACGGGCCGGGCATCGCGTTCGACGTCGACGTCGACGGCTTCCCCGCCTGGCAGGGCCTCACCCTCGGCGAGCTGCGCGACCGCGCCGCGGCCAGGGCCGCCTGGTTCCAGGCCAACGGCATCACCCGGCGCGACCCCGTCGCCATCTACGTGACCAGCAGCGCCGACTGCTTCCTCAACTGGATGGGACTGGTCTGGCTCGGCGCGATCCCCGCGCTGATGAACCCGAACATCGCCGGTGACATCGCCGTCCAGTACATCGCCAAACTGCGCGCGACCGCGCTCGTCACCGACGCCGCCCACCTCGAGCGGCTCGCCGGCGCCGACGTCGGCATCCCCGTCATCGACGCCGCCGACACCGGCACCGGCGACCCGGCGCAGGCGCCCGCGCCGTTCCGGCACCACGCCGACGACCCGATCGCCATCACCCATTCCTCCGGCACCACCCGCATGCCGACCGCCGTCGTGCACTCGCACGCCAGCCTGTTCCACGCCACCCGCAAGATCCGGCTGAGCGGCCCGAGGGCCCAGGGCACCGAGCGGATCCTCAGTGCCCTGCCAGCCCCGCACGCGGCCGGCATCATGACCATCAACCACGCCCTGAGCAACCGGTCGGACCTGCTGTTCCTGTCGCAGCAGAGCGACGGCGGCGCGGTGCTGGACGCGATCGAGCGGTGGAAGCCGACCGGCGTCTTCGGCTTCGCGGTCACCTGGTCGGAGCTCGCCCGCTTCGACCTGACCCAGCACGAGATGGACTCGGTGTCGCTGTGGTTCAACACCGGCGACTGCGCGCACGAGCCGCACATCCGCAACCTCGTGAACGTCGGCAGCCACAACACCGTCACCCGCTCCGCCGAGGGCCGTCCGGTCGTCCAGCGGGTCAAGGGCTCCAGCTTCGTCGACGGGCTCGGCTCGACCGAGATGGGGCACTCCGCGTTCCACATCACCCACAGCCCCGACACCGAGCGCTACGGCCGGTGCGTCGGCGTGCCGCACGTCTTCGCCGACGTGGCGCTGCTGGACACCACGACCGGCGAGGAGGTGCCGGTCGGGCAGGTCGGCCACTTCGGCCTCAAGTCCCCGACGCTCGCACCCGGCTACTGGAACGACCACGCCAACACGTACAAGCACCGGCTCAACGGCTACTACCTCACCGGCGACCTGATGTTCCGCGACGCGGAGGGCTACTACTACCACGTCGACCGGGCCGTCGACTCCGTCGACCTCGGCGGCGGCAACTGGCTCTACACCGCCATGTCGGAGGAGCAGATCCTGCGCGCGGTGCCCGACGTGCGCGACTGCACCATCGTGTCGTTCAAGACCGGCGCCGGCGTCGTGTCCGACGTGCTGCTGTCGCTGCACGAGAGCGCCGACCCGACGGCCGACCACACCGCCGCCGTGACCGCCGCGCTCACCCCGGCCGCGGCGGCGACGCTGCGGAAGGTCGTCGTGTTCCCCGACGAGAACATCGTCACCGGCCCCACCGGCAAGGTCCGCAAGTTCCTGATGCGGCAGCGGCATCTCGCCGAGTTGGCGAATGCCTGACACGTTCCTGCCGGCCCCACCGCTGGTCGCGACCACCCGGATTCCGGTGCGGTTCGACGGCGAGGGGGCCGGGACCGGTCCGCTGTCGTGGGGGCAGCTCGGGATCTGGCAGGACATGGTCCGCCAGCGCTCCTGGCTGCCCATCGGCGGCTGGGCCCCGGTGGCCGAGGGGGCGACCGTCGAGGACCTCGCCGACGACCTGCGCTGGGCGATGCGGCGGTACCCGACGTTCCGCACCCGGCTGCGCTTCACCGACGACGGCGCCCCGCTGCAGGCGGTGGCCGGGTGGGGCACGATCGGGCTGGACGTGTTCGACGTGCCGCCGGGCGCCGACCCGGCCGCGTTCACGGCGTCGGTCGACGCGCAGTACCGGGCGCGGCCCTACGACTTCGTCGAGGAGTGGCCGGTGCGGATGGGGGTCGTGCGCGTGGACGGCGTGCCCGCCTACCTGTCGACGGTCACCTGCCACCTGGTCACCGACGGGTTCGGCGGCCTGCTCATGCTCCGCGAGGTCGCCGCCCTGCGCACTGACCCACCCGGGCCTACCAGCGGCCTGCAGCCGCTGGCGCAGGCGCAGTGGCAGGCGTCGCCGGAGGGGCGCAAGCAGTCGGAGAAGGCGCTGCGGCACTGGGACAAGATGCTGCGGCAGCTGCCACCGGTGACGCCGCCGGCCTCCCGGCCCGGGCCGCGGTTCCACCGGGGCACGTTCGTCTCGACGGCCCTGTACCGGGCGACCCACGCGGTGTCCGTCGTCTTCGACATCGACACGTCGCAGGTCCTCATGACGTTCCTGGCGCTCGCCGTCACCGCCCAGACCGGTGACGGGCGGCCCGCGATCATCCGGCCCATGGTGGACAACCGGTTCCGCCGCGGGCTCGGCGACGTCGTGGCGATGGTGGCGCAGCGCGGGATCTGCGTCGCGGACGTCGCCGGGCTGTCCTACGAGGAGGCCATGCGCAGGACCGGGATCGCGGCGATGCTGGCGTACAAGTGGGCCTACCACGACCCGGCGGCGGTCGCTGCCGTGTCCGCGACCCTGTCCGCCTCCCTGGACGTCGACCTCGACGCGGGCGTCTGGTTCAACGACCGGCGGACGATCAGCAGGCAGATGTTCCCCGGCTCCGTGCCCACCGCCGAGCAGGTCCGCGACGCCGCACCGGGCGTGTTCACCTGGACCGTCGCGCAGGACGACCCCTACGACCCGCTGAGCATCGACGTCGACGACTCACCCGGCGAGTTCCAGCTCACCTGGTTCACCGACACGTGGCGGACGCCGCCGGCCCGCGTGGAGGCGCTCGCCCGGGCGGTCGAGGCGCTCGCCGTACAAGAGGCGCTGACGGCACTGGAAAACTTCGCCGGAACGGAGACGCCGTGACCGCTCTCGCCGCCATCGGCACCTATGTGCCCCCGGACCGCGTGCCGATCGAGTCGCTCGCCGACGAGTTCGAGCTCACGCCCATGCAGCTGCGGGTGTTCCGCCGCTACCACAAGCTCGGCTCCGCCGCGCAGGCGCCGGACCTGTCCCTCACCGAGCTGCTCGGCCTGGCGGTCGCCGACCTGCGGCTCACCACCGAGCAGACGGCGCGGATCCGGTACGTGCTCTACGCGCGGACGTTCCCCGGCGTGGCGCCCTACCCGTTCAACCCGCTGCACGAGGTGTGCCGGACGTTCGGGCTCCAGCACGCCACCGCCTTCGCCGTCGGGCACCACGCGTGCGCCTCCGGGCTGCTCGCCGTCGACCTCGCCGGGCGGCTGCTCGCATCGGCCGACCCGTCCGCGCTCGCGCTCGTCCTCACCGGGGAGAAGGCCTTCACCGGGGAGGCGCGGTTCGTGCCGGAGACGTCGATGTTCGGCGAAGGGGCGGCGGCCTGCCTGGTCTCCGCCGCCGGCCCTCGGGACCGGCAGCTGTCCTACGTGGCGGACCTGCGCGGCGAGTTCGACGGCGAGCTGGAGGAGGTCGCGGGCGAGTTCCAGCGGATCTACCACGACGCGCTGGGCGCCGCCGTGACGTCCGCCGTCGAGCGCGCGGGGCTGACCCTGCCGGACATCGCGCTGATCCTGCCGCACAACGTGAACGTGGTGGCCTGGCAGCGGGTGTGCAAGCGGATCGGCTACCCGCTCGACCAGGTGCTGCTCGACCACGTCGCCGACTACGGCCACGTCTTCTGCGCCGACGCGTTCCTCAACCACCGCACCGCCGTGCAGCGCTCGCTGCTGCGCCCCGGCGACCACTACGTCATCGCCGCCGCGGGCGCCGGCCGCGGCGCGACCTTCTCCGCAATGGTCTTCACGCACTAGGTTCTGGCTTTCTTGAAGGGGTTTGTCATGAGCGACACCACGACCATCGACCCGGACCTGCGCCAGCAGGTCGTCGACACGATCTGCGAGCTGCTGCCCCGCGTGCTGAAGCGGGAGGTCACCGGCGCGTCGGAGACCACCACGCTCATGGACGACCTGGGCATGAGCTCCACCACCGGCCTGGAGCTGGTCCTCGAGCTGGAGGACAAGCTGGAGCGCGAGATCAGCGTCGAGGACATGGGTCGCGACAACTTCGAGACGGTCGGCAGCCTCGCCGACTACGTCGCCGGAAACCTGCTGCCGGAAGAGTGAGCATGCCCGCTCTCCACGACGACCGCTGGGGTCTCCGGCGCGCGGTGTCGCGCCGGTACCCGTCGCCGGCCGCGCTCGCCGCCGACCCCGGGCACGCCGCCCGGCTGTCGACGTACCTGACCGACCTGCTCGCCCCGTACGACCTCACCGTGGCCCGCGACTCGTCGTCCGCCCAGTCCTACGGCGAGATGGCCGTCGAGCTGCTGCCGTCCTCGCCGGTCGACCTGCTGGTGCTCGCCTACGACGTGCCGGACGTCTCCCCCGGCCGCGCCGTCAGCACCTACCTGACCCACGTGTGCCCCGGCAAACCGATGTCCTTCGCCGTCTCGGACCAGGGCCGCGCGGCGGCCTTCACCGCGCTGTCGCTGATGCGGACGTACGCCGCCACCCACCCCCGGGCGCTGCTCATCGCCGTCGAGCAGGCCGACCTGCCCTACGACCCCGGCGTGCCGCTGTCGCTGCCCGCCGCCCACGCGGGCATCGCCCTGCACCTGTCGGCCGCCTCCCCCGCCCCGCTCACGACGGTCACCACCCTGCCCGACGCGGCGCCCTCGCTGAGCGTGCTCGACGGCCTGTCCGCGACGACCGTGATCCTCGGCGGCGGTCTGGCGGCACTCGCCGACGACGTGAAGGCCGACCGGGTCGTCCTCGCCGACCCCGCCCAACCGATGACCGGCGTGTGGGAGGCCCTGGCGGGGCTCGACCTGGCGACGGCCGGCCGGATCGCGGTCGCCGACCACGACCCCACCCTGCACTACCTGTGCGCGGCGACCTTCGGCTGAACCTGCACGGCGACCTTTCGGCTGAACCTGTGCGCGGCGGCGGCCTTCGGAGAGCGACCTCCGACTGAGCCCGCTCGCCACCCGAACGGCCGCGCTCCGCCAACGGCAGCGCATCGTCGCGCTCGGCCAGCGCGGCCTTTCGTGGCCCGCCGCCGCCAGTCCCGTCCGGTCGCTCCGCCAACGGCCGCAGCCACACTGCGCACCAGCGTCGCCCGTCCCATCCAGGGCTGCGCTGCTGCGCACCGGGCGGCGACCGCGGCCCCGTGTCGTGCCACACGGGCGCGACGACAGGTCGTGCCACGGGCGACGCCGCCGAATTGGCATGGTCAGGCGCGGCGACAGCCGGTCTCGCGTCACACGGGCGCGACACCTACCGCCTGAGGCAGTTCGCGGTGGCCTTCGGCTGAGACCGCGCGCTGCCACGGCCGACGTCGCCCGCCGCGCATGCACAGCCGCAGCCGGACACGCCGGCCTTCAGCGAACCTCCAGAACCTGACCATGCCCATTCGGCGACGCCGGTCGCCGCGACTGTCCTGCCTCGAACGATGTGGCGCGTCGTCCCGGGCCACATCGTGCTTCCACCGCGCGTACGCGACGCTTGCGCTGCGCCGCACGCGCACAGCCCCATGTGGTCGCGGCACGTGCGCCACCCAGGCGCTACCGCTGCCGGCCGGCAACGCGCCTCGCAAGCGTGCGGCAACGTGCCGTTATGCCGGCGGCACGCCACCCGAGCGTCGTTGCGCCACGTGCGGCCACCCAGACGTGCGGCCACCCAGACGTGCGGCCACCCAGACGTGCGGCCACCCAGGCGTGCGGCGCTCCCACTTGCGCAACGTCGCCGGCCGCACCCCGAGCCGCCACCCAGGCAACGGCCGCTGTCGGCCAGGGACGCACGCCACGTGGGAGCGCGGCACCGTGTCGTCGCACCACGCGCACCACACACGCACGGCCGGTGCGCCACGCGGACGCGACCGTGGATTGGTGTGGCACACGCGCGACCGCGGGTTGGTGCGTCACACGCGCGGACGCTGGCGGCAGCTGAGGTTCGGGGCAGGCGTCGTCGGGTCGGCCCGTACAGGGCTCGATAGGCGGGTCCTGGTGTCGGGCTGGCCGCTTCACTCCACCGTACCTGAGGCGACCTAATTGATCTCTAAGGTCGTCACCAGGCGATGACGCACTGTACCCAGCCGCTGAGCCTGCGGGCCAAAGCGCAGGTCAGGTGGGGCGCAGGAGGTGGGCGACGTCGAGGGCTCGGGACAACTGGCCGCCCGTGTCGGCGGTCCAGACCGAGGACAGGACGGCCTTGACGAAGCCCCACGCGGTCAGGCGGTCCTCGGGTTCGCCGAGCGCCGCCGACAGCTGACGCAGGCGGGCCGGGACGAGGGCGGTCAGGGCCGGGTCGCGGTCGTCGGGGTGCGGGTTGAACAGGATCGAGCCGACCTCGTAGCCGGGGTCGCCGACCAGGCCGTGCGGGTCGATCGCCAGCCAGGGGGCGCGGGTGCCGGCGAGGACGTTGTCGTGGTGCAGGTCGCCGTGCAGGACCGCCTCCCGGGACGCCGACGCGCACAGGGAGCGCATGAGGGCCGCGGCCTGTGAGACGAGGTCGGCGGGGACCGGGCCGCGGTGCCGGTCCAGGGCACCCACCTGCGACAGCACCGGCGGCAGGCCGTGCGACGCCGGCGGCGGGACGTGCAGCTGCCGCATCAGGTCCGCGAGGACGGCCATCGCCGCGGGGTCGTCGGCGGGGACCAGGTCGCGGAGGCGGTGGCCGGGGGTCACCTGCTCCAGCAGTATGGCGCCCCGGGTCGCGTCGAACCGCAGCGGCCGGACGGCGCCGCGGCCGTCGAACGCCCCCAGGGCGGCCGCCTCGACCTCCAGCTCGAAGCCGACCTTCAGGACGGCGGGCGTGCCGTCGGCCTGCCGTACCGGCGCGACGTAATGGAACGTGAGGTCGTAGGGGGCTTCGAGGACGAGGTCCCAGTCGGCGGCGAGGCCGTCGAGCAGGGCGGGCAGGCCGGCGAGCCAGCGCTCGCCCTCGGCGCCCCAGACGCCGGTGACGTTGCGGGACAGGGTCGTCAGGATCCGAACCACGCCCTCAGCTGCGCGGCGGCCTGGGCCAGCGCGACGCGGGCGCCGTCGACGACGCCGGCCATCGTGAAGAAGCCGTGGGACATGCCGTCGTAGCGGGCGAGCGTGACGGGGACCGCGTCGTCGGCGAGCCGCTTCGCGTAGCGCTCGCCCTGGTCGCGCAGGGGGTCGAACTCGGCGGTGATGACGAGCGCGGGCGGCAGGCCCTTCAGTGTCTCGGCCCGCAGCGGCGACGCGAGCGGGTTCTCGGCGTCGTCGGCGTCGATGAGGTAGTGCTTGCGGTACCAGGCGACGGAGTGGTGGTTGAACTGGTACGGGTCGGCGTTGTCCCGCATGGAGTCGTCGTCGGCGAGCTGGTCGGTGTTCGGGTAGACGAGCAGCTGCCCGGCGAGGGTGAGGTCGCCGGCCTCCTGCGCGATGAGGGTCGCCGCCGCGGCCAGGTTGCCGCCGGCGCTGTCGCCACCGACCGCGATCCGGGCCGGGTCCGCGCCGAGCGTCTCGGCGTTGCCGGCGACCCACTGCACGGCGGCCCAGCAGTCCTCGATCGCCGCCGGGAACGGGTGCTCGGGCGCGAGCCGGTATTCGGGGACCACGACCAGGCAGCCGGCGCTGTTGGCCAGGGTGCGGCTGATCCCGTCGGCGGTGTCGATCGTGCCGAGGACCCAGCCGCCGCCGTAGAAGTACATCAGGACGGGCAGCGGGCGGTCGGCGGACGGCCGGTACACGCGGACCTGCATCCGGCCGCCGGGCCCGTCGATCCAGTGGTCGGTGACCTCGTGGACGGGCTCTGGGTCGCCGCCGCCGGCCTTGATGGACGCGAGGTCGTCGGCGCGCGCGTCCTCGAGGGTCATCTTGTACAGCGGTGTGGCGCCGTCGCGCTCGCGCCGGTCACGCATCGCCTGCAGCTGCGGGTCGAGTGGCATCTCTACGCTCCCTGGATCTCACGGGACAGGCGGCGGATCATCTCCGCCGCGGCGATGGCGTGGCTGCGACCGTTGCCGTGCAGCCCGTCCGCGCCGGTGAGGACCTCACCGAGGGCGATCGCCGGGTGCGTGGCGAGGTCGACGTGGATGGTGCCGAGCGTCGCGGCGAGCGCGGCGGTGCGGCGGCCGAGCAGCGTCATCCTGCGGGAGAACGCGGGGCCGAGCCACGCCGGCATCGACGGGTACTGCGGCATCACGAACAACGACACGGTCATGACCTGGGCGCCGGCGTCCTGCAGCGGGCGGACGATCGCGGTCAGCGTCGTGTCGACGGCGTCGGCGCGCGACTCGTAGCCGGGGCGCATCGCGTCGTTGGCGCCGCAGATGACCAGCGCCAGGTCCGGCCGGAACTCCAGCGCCGGGCCGAGCTGGGTGTCGAGGACCTCGGCGGCGCGCAGGTTGCGCCGGCCCAGGTTCAGGGACGCGAGGCCGGGGCGCTCGTGCAGCAGCTCCGCCCGCACCCGGTCGGGGAACGCGAGGGGATGGTAGCCGTCGACGGGGTCGATGAGGCCCTCCGCGACGCTGTCACCGAGGATCGCGAACCGGTGCCACGGGTGCCCCGCGAGGAGCGCGGTGGCCTCCCCGGCGGCGAGGCAGAACGGGTCGGATACTTCGGCGGTCAGCATGCTGTCGGTGCCCATGCAAGCCTTTCGGCTCCTGTCGGTCGTGGCGTGGTTCCGATAGGCTACCGCCTATGGAGCGCCGGTGACACGATCGAAGACCGGGCCGGTGTTGACCGCCTCCGACTATCAGCACCTCGCCCGGGAGCTCGTCGACGCGGACGTGTGGGACTTCATCGAGGGCGGCGCCGAGTCCGAGCGCACCCTGCGCGCCAACGTCAGCGCGTTCGACCGGCCGCGGCTGCGGCCCCGGGTCATGACCGACGTGTCCACAGTCGACACCGCCGTGTCGCTGTTCGGCGCCGGCCACCTGACCCCGATCGGCGTCGGGCCCACGGCGTATCACCGGCTCGTCAACCCCGAGGGCGAGGTCGCCACCGCGCGGGGTGCGAGCGCCGTCGGCGCGCTGTTCGTGGTGAGCGTCTTCGCCAGCAGGTCCCTCGAGGACATCGCGGCGGCGTCCGACGGTCGGCTGTGGCTGCACCTGTACTGGTTCCGCCGCCGCGAGGTGATGACGGGCCTGATCCGGCGGGCCGAGGACGCCGGCTACACGGCGCTGGTGCTCACCGTCGACGCGCCCCGCATCGGCCGGCGCTGGCGCGACATGCGCAACGGGTTCGCGATCGGCGGTGACGTCGCCGCCGTCAACATCGACGCGGCGGTCATGGCGCTCACCCACCACAGCGACGTCGGCCACTCCGCGATCGCCGACCACGCCGCCCAGTCCTTCGACGCCGCCGTCACCTGGGCCGACCTGGCCTGGCTGCGGTCGCAGACCAGGCTGCCGATCGTGCTCAAGGGCATCCTGACCGCGGAGGACGCGGCCCTGGCCGTCGAGCACGGCGCGGACGGGGTCGTGGTGTCCAACCACGGCGGCCGCCAGCTCGACGGCGCCGTCGCCAGCCTCGAGGCGCTGCCCGAGGTCGTCGACGCGGTCGCCGGCGCGATCCCGGTGCTGTTCGACGGCGGGGTCCGCCGCGGCACCGACGCGCTCGTCGCGCTCGCGCTCGGCGCCCGCATGGTGCTGCTCGGCCGGCCGCCGCTGTGGGGGCTCGCGGCCGGCGGCGCCGACGGGGTCGAAGGACTGCTGCGCACGACGACCGATGAGCTGGCGCACGCGATGGCGCTCGCCGGCCGCCCGCGCCTCGCCGACCTGGACCGGTCGGTGCTGCGGGCCCGACCTGGAGGCGAACTGTAGATGGTGGAGCTGTCCCGCGAGGCGTTGCACGTGTCGGTCTCCGACCCGGTGTCCACCTCGATGAACTTCCTCAACGAGGTCGCCGGCCGGTTCCCCGACGCGATCTCGCTCGCCGCGGGCCGCCCGTTCGACGAGTTCCACTCCGCCGCCGACGTCGACAAGCACCTGCAGGCGTACCTGACGCACCTGCGCGAGAGCGGCATCAGCGACGCGCAGAGCAGGGTGCTGCTCACCATGTACGGGCGGACCAACGGCCACATCGGCGGTCTCATCGCCCGCATGCTCGACGTCGACGAGGACATCCGGGTCCCGGACGAGGCCGTCATGGTGACCGCCGGCTGCCAGGAGGCGATGGTCATCGCGCTGCGCGGCCTGTGCGCGGGCCCCGGCGACGTCGTGCTCGCCGCCGAGCCCTGCTACGTCGGCTTCACCGGCGCCGCCCGGATCCTCGGCATCGACGTGGTGCCGGTGCCGGAGTCGCCCGACGGGCTGCGACCGTCGACGGTCCGTGAGGTCGCCGCGGCGGTACGGGCCGGCGGCCGCACCCCGAAGGCCCTGTACCTGGTGCCGAACTTCGCCAACCCGTCGGGTGTGTCGCTGCCGGTGGCGACCCGCCGGGCGCTGCTCGACGTCGCCGCCGAGGCCGACCTGCTGATCCTGGAGGACGACCCGTACGGTCTCTTCGGCCTCGACGACGAGCCCCGGCCCACGCTGAAGTCGCTGGACACCGACCAGCGGGTCATCTACCTCGGCTCGTTCGCCAAGTCGTACTTCCCGGGCGTGCGGGTCGGGTTCCTCGTCGCGGATCAGCCGGTCGTCGACGCCGCCGGGCGCCGCACCGTCCTCGCCGAGGAGCTGTCGACGGTGAAGAGCATGCTCACCGTCAACACCTCCGCCCTCTCCCAGGCCGTCGTCGGCGGCATGCTGCTGGACAGCGGCTTCAGCCTCCGCGGCGCCAACCAGGCGAAGATCCAGTTCTACCGGCAGAACCTGCGGACCCTCCTCGCCGCGCTGGAGCGGCACTTCAGCGGTGGGCCCGTGCGCTGGAACAGCCCGAGCGGCGGCTTCTTCGTCGTCGTCGACGTGCCGGTGGACGCCTCCGAGGAACTGCTGGAGGTCTCGGCCCGCGAGCACGGCGTGCTGTGGACCCCGATGCGCTTCTTCTACCTGGGCGACGGCGGCAGCCACGCGATCCGGCTGTCGTGCAGCGCCCTCGAACCGGCGCAGGTCGACGAGGGTGTACGGCGCTTCGCCGACTTCCTCGCCTCGGTCTGACCCGCCCCGATCGTGGACGCCGTCGACGTCTGGCTGGCCGACGCGCGGGTGCCGGAGTCGGCGCTGCCGGCCATGCTCGCGCTGCTCGACCCCGACGAGCGGCGCCGCCACGCGTCGATCGTGCACGCCATCGACCGCCGCCGGTTCATCGTCGCGCACGCCGTCACCCGTCGTCTCGTCGGCGCGGTCCTGGACGCCCCGCCGTCCGAGCTGCGCTGGTCCCACAACCCCAACGGCAAGCCGTCGCTGAGTGGCCCGTACACCGGCGTCGAGGTCAACCTGTCGCACTCCGGCGACCTCGTCATGGTCGCCGTGTCGCCGCACCGCCCCGTCGGGGTCGACCTGCAGCGGGTCGTGCCGGCCCTCGACTGCGCCGCGATGGCCCGGCGCTTCTACCCGCCCGCGGAGGCCGCCCTGGTGACGGGCGCCGACGGGCACGAACGCTTCGCCGAGCTGTGGGCCCGCAAGGAGTCCCTCGTCAAGGCGGCCGGCGCGCGGCTGACCCGGGGACTGGCCACGCCGGTCGCCGGGCCCGCCCCGGTGGTGGTCGACCACGACGGGCCGTTCCGGATCGCGGACCTCGTCGCTCCGGACGGGTTCCGGGCGGCGGTCGCCCTCGCTGGCGCGGCGCCGTTCGCCGTCACACAGCACACGGACGGCTGAGCGCCCTCGCGGGCGGCGGCGCCGTTCGCCGTCGCACGGCACACGGGCGGCTGAGAACCGGTCATGGCAGGCGGGACAGCAGGCCCTCGCCCCACGGGAAGTCGATGTCGCCGATCAGGGCGTCGGCGGTGGCGCGTTCGCGGACGGCGTCGTCGACCAGGCCCTGCGCGTTGAGGACGGCGGCGGCCCTGAGCCGCGCCTCGCCCTCGCGGATCCGGTCGCCGAGGCGGTGGTACCGGTCGGCGCTCTCCCGGTATCGGGAGACGGCGGTGTCGAGCTGGTCGCGTCGCTCGGCGACCTGGGCGAGGCCCTGCAGCGCTCCCGCGACCGCGGCACCGTTGCCGACGCGCTCGGCGAGGACGCGCATCTGCTCGAAGTGGCGTTCGGCGTCGTCCAGGCGGTCGTTCTGCTCGGCGGCCCACGCGACCTCCTGGTGGTAGTACGCCAGGAGGTAGTCGTCGCCGGCGCGGGTGGCGATGCCGGGGACCTCGGCGGTGATCGCGTCGGCCTCCTCGCGGCGCCCGGCGAACCGGTAGGCGAGGCCGAGCGCCAGCCGCACCCAGCCGCCCTGGACCGACTCACCCGGGGGAAGCAGTTCGCGGGCGCGTTCCATCATCGGCAGGCTCAGGTCGTGGCGGCGGAAGTTGTTGTACAGGGTGCCGAGCGCCGTTCGCACCTCGACCTCATCCTCGACGCGGCCCAGCTCGACGAACAGGTCCAGGGACTGCAGCAGCGCCGCCTCCGACTCGGCGAAGCGGTGCAGGTCGCGCAGCGCCTCGCCGCGCCGGCGGAAGGCCTGTGCGGTCTCCCGCTGGTCGCCGGCGGCCAGTGCCAGGGCTTCGTCGGCGGGTGGCAGCGCCCGCTGCACCTCTCCCGCGGTCGCCCACGCGTGCGACACCCCGCGCAGCGCCCGGGCCCGGGCCACCGGGTCACCGGCGGCGTCCGCGGCGGCGGTCCACACGGCGAGCCGGTCGAACGGGTCGATGATCTCCTGGTGTACGACGTCGACCAGCGCACTGACGGCGCCGTGCCGGCCGGTGCCGACCCCCTCGGCGAGGACCGCGGGGAGGCTCGCGCTGTCCGTCGCGGACCGGCCGGTCGCCAGCCACCGCAGCAGCCGCTCCGACGCGTCCGCGTGCTCGTCGCCGGTCAGGGTCTCGGTGGCGAACAGGCGCAGCAGGTCGTGCAGGTGAAACCGTTCGGGTCCGGGCGACTCGACGAGGAACGCGTCGACGAGCCGGTCCAGCGACGCCTCCGCCCGCGGCACGTCGACACCCGCCCGGGCGGCCGCCGCCTCGAGGGTGAACACCTGCCCCGGGTGCGATCCGGCCCGGCGGAACACCAGACGGTCCACTTCGGACAGTTCGGCGTACGCGGCCTGGAACGTCGACCGGACGGCGAGGTCGCCCTGGCGGAGCTCGTCGAGCCGGCGGTGCTCCCCGGCGAGCCGCTCGGCCAGCGCCGACGGCGTCCACTGTGGACGTGCCCGGAGCCGGCCGGCGACGATGAGGACCGCGAGGGGCAGCCCGGCGCACGCCTCGACGAGGGCCCGCGCGCCGTCGGGGTCGCTGTGGACGGTGTCGGCGCCGGCGACCCGTGCGAGCAGCTCGATCGCCGCGTCCTCGGGCAGCGCGGCAAGGGGCACCGAGTGCGCGTTGGCGACCCCGGTCAGCTGCCGCCGGCTGGTGACGATGGTCGCGCACCGCGCACCGCCGGGCAGGAGCGCGGCGACGTGGGCGGAGTCGCGGGCGTCGTCGAGCAGGACCAGCACCCCCCGGTCGGCCACCGCGGACCGGAACCGCGCGGCGAGCTCCTCCACCCCGCCGCGCCGCTCGTCCTCGGGCACGCCGAGCGCGGCCAGGAACCGGCCGAGGACCGCCTCGGGCGCGACCGGCTCCGCCGACGCACCGCGCAGCGTCGCGAACAGCTGCCCGTCCGGGAAGCTCGGCCGCAGCGCGTGCGCGGCCCCGAGCGCCAGCGACGTCTTGCCGGTGCCCGGCGCGGCGGCGAGCGTCACGACCGCCGACCCGCCGCTCAGGACCCGCACGATCTCGGCGACCTCGGCGTCACGCCCGAAGAGCGGGGTCGCCGCGGGCAGCTCGGCCGGAACCGGGTCGGGCACCGGGACCGGCGGCGGCTCGGGCGCCGGCAACGGCGGTGGCGGCGGCGTCTGGGCCGACTGCTGCCAGAACGCCAGACCCGCCCCGGCGACCCCGAGCACCCCGACGGCCGGCCACGCCAGCCAGGCCACCGCGTCGATCGGTGCCGGCAGGGTGCCACCGGTCGCCACGTTGACGGCGACGGCGAGGAGGACCGAGAACAGGCCGGACACGACCGCCAGCAGGATGCCCACCCGACTCCGCATGCAGGGATCTTCGCCGATACGCCGCCGCGCCACCAACCCGCCCCGGCACGGCGGCCCATCAATGCACGCGACCACCACCGACACACCTGGCCACGACAACCGCCCCTGGCACCTCACCCCACAACACGGACCACCCGGCGACGCCAGCGATCAGCAACCACCCATAGCAGCCCGCCTGACACCACACTCCACCCCACAATGCGGACCACCCGGCGACGCAAGCGATCGGCACCCAGCACTCGGCGACCAGCGACCAGCGACCAGCGACCAGCGACCAGCGATACCACCACATCCGACGAAGCGCGCGACCATCAACCAACACACCGGCCGCGGCAACCCGCCCACCACCACGCTCCACCCCACAGCGCGGACCATCCGGCAACCCGCCACGGCAACCCGCCCTGGCACCGCACTCCGCCTCAACAATGCGGACCGGACCACCCTGCGACGCGCGCGACCAGCAACCGACACACCAGCCACCGCGGCCCGTCCTGGCAGCACGCTCCATCCCATGACGCGGACAAGCCGGCGACGCACGCGGCTGCGGGCGGGGCGGCCCGGACCGCGCAGAGGGCGGTCAGGGGCGGGACGCGGCGACCGTGGGTGCGGCGGGCCGGGGGCGGGCGGCGGTGACGGCGACCGTCGTCAGCAGCGCCACCGCGAGCAGCCACGTCGACGGGACGAGGACGAGGCCCGGCCAGTGCGGCAGGGGTAAGCCCGGCATGTCCTCCCCGAACACGGGCAGCGCCCAGCCCGTCAGCCGCCACGCGATGAGGGCGGTGGCCAGGCCGAGGACGCCGGAGGTGGCGACCAGCACCGGGTACGTCCACAGCTGGGTCCGCGCGGCCGCCCTCCGGCTCAGGCCCTGGGCGCGCAGGGCGGCGAGGTCGGCGAGGCGTTCGCGGCGGTCGACGGCGATGACGAGGGCGAGGCCACCGGCGCCGAGGACGACGGCCAGGATGCCGGCCAGCACGTGGAACCAGACGGCGAGCGCGGGACCCTGCGCGGCGAGCCGCGCCTGGGCCGCGGAGACGCCGTTGTCGCCGGTGACGACGAGCCCCTGGGCGGTGAGCCGGGCGACGGCGTCGGGCGGGGCGGCGGCGCCGAGCCACACCTCGGGGCGTTTCGCCTCGCCGGCGTCGGTGGCGGCGCGGTCCGCGTACTCGAGGTCGACCAGCGTCCCCCGCGTGCCCAGCCGCGGCACGGCGGTGAGGCGGGCGGCGGCACGCACCGGGACGGGCAGGCCGTCGAGGCCCGCGACGCCGGTGCCGTCGGGCAGGGCGGCGGTCGTCACCACGGGCAGCGGCGCGGGGACGTCGGCGGCCTGCACCCAGGCGCCGTGCGGCAGGCCTTCGGGCGCGTCGAGGGTGACCCGGAGCCCGTCGGGCGCGGCGGTGAGCGTGGCACCGTCGGAGCGCCAGCGGGACGGGTCGGCGAGGTCGGCCCGGCCCGCGGCGACGTCGACCGGGTTGATGCTGCCGATGGCGCGGAGCACGACGGTGAGCTTCACGCCGGTGGCGGTCGTGTCGGGGGTGAGGTGCAGGCCCGCGACCCGGCACCCGTCGACGCAGACGGCCGAGCGCTGCTGGAAGGTGTACGGGCCGTCGTGCAGCACCCCGAAGCCGACGACGGCGGTGCCGCGGCCGGTGACCGACGACAGCACGACGCTGAAGCCGACCGGTTTCGCCGCGTCGGCGCCCTTGACGGTGACGTCGACGGACACGTCCTGCCCGGCGACGACGACGGGTGCCGGGGCGGCGGGCCGCAGCAGCCGGCCGGCGCCGGCCGCGTCGAGGTCGCCGTACTCGTCGCGCCAGGTGGCGACGGTCGCGAGGCGGGTCGCGTCGACGGCGAGCTTCGGTGCCTCCCCGGGGCCGCCGGCGGGCAGCTCGGCGACGGCCATCGCGTAGTCACCGGCCGGGTCCGCGGCGCGGACGGCGTGCAGCAGCTGCTGGCGGGTGAGCGGGGCGACGCTGAGCACGCGGGGCGCGCCGGTGCCGATCTGCGCGGCGAGGTCCCGGTCGCGGGCGGCGACGTCGGCGGCGGTGACCGCGTAGCCGAGCACGCCGACGGCCGCGACGAGCAGCAGGAGCAGCCGCTGCGCGCCCGGGCGGCGAGCCAGCTGAAACGCGGCGAGCGCGGCACCGAGCCGGCCCCTGCGCAACGCCCGGTCACCGGCGACCCGTGCGAGCGGGACGACGCCACGGGCGGCACCGACCGCCAGCGCGATGATCACGAGCGCGGGCGCGGCGAGGGCGACCCCGGACAGCGAGCCGCCGGTGAGGAACAGCTGCGCGGTGGCGGTCACGGCGAGCAGCCCGACGACGATCTCGGCGGTGACGAGCCGCCACCCGGTCAGCTGCGCCCGGACCCGCCGCATCAGGTCCGCGACGCCGCTGACGAGGTGCCGGCGCTGGGCGGCCAGCATCGCCACGACCGCGCCGAGCAGCGCCCACGGCGCCCACCGCAGCGCGTCGAGCCCGAGGACCGGCGGGTCGACGCCGGGGAACCGCCACGCGACGACGGCGGCGACGAGCAGCTGCCCGGCGACGCAACCGGCGACCCCACCGGCGAGGAGCGCGGCAAGGCTCTCACCGCTGGTCAGCCACCACCGCGTCCACCAGCGGGCGCCGCGCAGCGCGATGACGGCGAGCTCGGGTCGCCGGCCTTCGGTGCCGTACCCGGCGGCGATGAAGATGACGGCGTACGCGAGCAGCAGCAGCGGCGCCGCACCGACGGGAATGCTGCGGCGGGCGAGGTCGCGGCTGCGGTCGATCCGGTCGAGCAGCTGCGGGATCGCGGTGGTGAGGGTGAGCGCCCGGCCGAGGTTCTCCCCGCGGGCGTCGAGCCCGGCGAGGTCGCGGCGCAGGGCGGGCAGCCTCGCCTCGGTGATCGTGCCGGGGATGGCGGTCGCGTCGATGGAGACGTCGCTGGGCCCGTGCGACATGGTGCGGATCGTCTCGGCTCCGGTGAAGACCGGCTCGCCGGGGCGGGCGGTGTGGTCGAGCCGGAAGTACCCGTGGGCGCCCCAGTACTGCCCGTCGGGCTCGGGCGTGCGGTACGTCCCGGCGACGGTCAGCGGCGTGGCGTCGCCGTCCGCGACGTAGATGGGCCGGGTCGGGTCGGTGCTGATCACCGCGTACGTGAGGGTGATCAGGTCACCGGCGGCGAGGTGCAGCCGCTGGGCGGTCTGCTCCCCCACGACGACCTCACCGGCCGCGGCGAGGCACCGGCCGGTGACGATCGTCAGGTGGGCGCAGGCACCCTGCCGGTACAGCAGCCGCGACGCCACCCGAGGGTCCGGTTCGATCCCGATGGCGGCGAACTCCTCGGCGTACACCTGGGTGAACCCGGGCACCGCGACCAGCGCCCCACCGACGTCCGCGAACGAGACCCCGCCGGGCTCCCGCTGCTCGTTGACGGTGGCCTGGACCGTCAGCGACAGCTCGGCGGGGCTGGCCGTGGCCACCTGCCCGGCCACCACGGCACGGTCGACCGCCTGGAGGTAGGAGGGCGCGGCAACGGCCGCCGCGACCGCGAACATCGCCAGCAGCGCGAGCGTGACCGCCTGCCCCCGACGGGCACGCAACATGCCAAGCAACAACGACATCATCGCGACCAACCCCGATCAACGTGCCACGCATCAACCCGACGACCGACCGGCAACCCCGCCACCGACCAGCCCACCTGCCTGGTAACGCCAGAGGCGGCGAACGTCGCCGGCAACGGGACGACAACTCCCTGGCCAGGACTGCCCATCCCGGCCTTCGCCGACGGCGTCATCGCGACCCACCCTGGCGGGCCTGGCAGGCACCGGCCCGGCGAACGACCAGCGCGGGCAGCCACCGGAATCCGCCGAACACCACCACCGCGACCGCCACGGCACCGACGACCGCCGCGGGCAAGACCGTCCATCCTTCGCTGGACGACCGGCCCATCGCCCGGATCCCCAGCCACACGGCGACAGCAGCCTCGGACATCAACGACAGTGCGAGCACCACCGATAGCCCGACAGCCGCCGGCAACGCGACGACCACCGGCAACGCAAGGACTGCGCGCAACGCAAGGGCCGCCCGCAACGCAAGGGCCGCCGGCAGTTTGAGGGCCATGGGCTGCCCGACGTGAGCAGACGACATGCCCAGCAACGACGGCCTCATCGCGGCGAACCCCGATCGACCTCGGCGAACACCGAACCCCGGAACGACCCGCAGCCCCAACGGCCGCCGAACCGCGTCGACCACACCCGCCGAAGCCACCACCGCGTCCGCGACGGCCGCCGACAGCACCGGCACGAAAGGCCGGCCCACCGACCCGACGCCTGGTCGCACGCCGGCGACAGGCTGGAACATCGCCGGCAACGCGGGGACCGCAGGCAACGGGAGAGCCACCGGCAGCGCGAAGGCCACTGGCAGCGGGAGGGCCGCCGGCAGCGCGAAAAGCAGCGGCAGCGCGAAAAGCGGCGGCAGCGCGAAAAGCGGCGGCAGCGCGAAAAGCGGCGGTTGCACACGGCGGGTGGGCGGGGCGGGTCGCGACGGTGGTGTCATCGGGACGGGCCATCGGCGGTGTCGGGGGCGTTGAGGTGGCGGGTGAGCGGGAGTGCGGTCAGCCACCAGGACAGGCCGAGGACGCACAGGGCGACCGCCGCGGCGGCGGCCAGGGCCGGCGGCGGCAGGGCGGAAGGCGCCGGCATGACCTGCCAGTCGTCGACGAACGGGCGGCGGGGCGGGCCGGTGGCGAGCCGGGCGGCGACGGCGGCGAGCAGGCCGGTGGCGGCGCCGAGGACGAGGACGGCGGCGTAGCCCGCGCGGCCGGCGGTGACGGCGATGCCGGCGGGCAGGCCCTGCCGGCGCAGGGCGCGCAGCTCGGTGAGGCGCCGGCGCCGTTCGACGGCGACCGCGACGGCGAGCGCGGTCGCGGCGGCGAGGAGGCCGAGCGCGGCGGTGACCAGCTGCAGCCGGGCGGCGACGGCGGGGCCCTGGCCGACCAGCCGGTCGGCGCGGGCGGTGACGGTGTCGTCGGCGAGGACGACGAGGCCGGCGGTGGTGAGGGCGGCGACGACCGACGCGGGCGCGCCGGCGGTGAGCCACACCTCGGTGCGGCCGCCGGTGCCGCCGGTGCCGAGCCGCTGGGCGGCGTCGAGGTCGAGCAGGATGCCGGCGGTGCCGACGGCGGGCAGGACGCCGGTGGTGCCGGCGACGCGGACCGGGACGGCGCCGCTGCTGAACACTTCGACGGCCGGGTCGCCGAGCCGCCACGCCTCGGGTGCCTCGCCGGCGACGACGACGGGCAGCGGCAGGCCGGCGGCGATCGGGTAGGCGCTGCTGTCGCCCCGGTACGGCGCCGGTGCCTGCGCGAGCGTCAGGGTGCCCTGCCGGGCGACGACGGACATCGCGGGTCCCTTCGCCGCCGCCCGCCACAGCCTGGGGTCGCCGAGCGCGGCGCTGTCGAACACGGCCCGGTCCGCCTGCCGCAGCGCCTCGACGGTGAGCGCGTCGCCGGCGGCCGCGCGGACCAGGTCGAGGCGGGTGACGCGGCAACCCCCGGCGCAGCCTTCGACGGCGGCGGTGACCTCGTGCTCGCCAGCCGGGACGGGCTCGAACGTGACCGTGCCCAGTGCCCCGGTCGCGGTGTCCTGGAGGTGCACGGCCAGCGCCGCCGGCCGCTCCCCGGTGTTGCGGGCGCGCAGGACGAGCGGTCCGGCGGTCACGGCCACGGGGGAGCCGGCGGGCGGTGCGGCGAGCGCCGGCAGCGGACCATACGCGGTGCGCCACCGGGCGACGGCGGCGAGCCGGGACGCGTCCACGGCGAGGATCCGGGGGCGGCTGGTGTCGTCGACGACGGCGGCCATCGCATACCGGCCGGTCGGGTCGGCCTCCCGGGCCCGGCCAGCACCGCTACTTCCCGCCAGCAACGCCGCCACCGCCACCGACCCGAACAGGTCCACCGCTGCCGCCATCACTCCGGCGGCCGCCGCTG
>NZ_JBEXUD010000041.1:0-105519 GCF_040614215.1 Dactylosporangium sp. NPDC006015 | reverse complement strand
CGGGCGAGGCGTTCGGCGCGGGCCGCGCTCGCCGGGCCGTCCGGGTCGCCGGCGGCGGCCTGCGCCACGCTCAGCAGCGACTCCGCCCACGCCCGCAGCACCGGGGCGTCCAGCGCCGTGCAGTGCCGCAGCAGCTCGGCGGCGTCGTCGGCGGCCGGGACCGGCGTGCCGACCAGGCAGACGAGCGCCTGCGCGAGGACGGCGCCCCAGCGGTCGCCGTCGCGGTCGCACTCGGCGACGGCGGCGCGTGCCTCGGTCAGGCCCTGCGCGGTGCCGTCGAACGCGCCCAGCGCCCGGGCCATCCGCACGATCCACGGCTGGCCGGCCCACTCGGCGTCGGCGGCCAGGCGGTCGAGCTCGCCGCGGGCGGCCGGCCACGCGCCGGCGACGTCCAGGCAGGCGTGCAGCAGCCGGACCCCGAGGTCGGCGACGCCGACGCCCACCGGCGGGTCGGGCGGCAGCGCCCGCCGGGCGCCGTCCGGGTCACCCGCGAGCAGCCGCGCGGCGGCCCGCACGAGCGGCTCCCGCGTGGCGGCGGCCACCTCGGCGGGGGCGCGGCGGGTCGCGGCCCGCAGCTCGCCCGCGTAGTGCCCGGGCAGGGTGGCGCCGCCGGGCGCCCACAGCGCGGCGAGCCGGCGGACCGCCCGGCAGAGGCCCCGGCCCTGCTCGTCGAAGAAGTGCTCCTCGGCGGCGCGCAGGCACAGCACCGCCGCCTCGATCCGCCCGCGGGCCAGCAGGTGCCGGCCCTTCGCCAGCATGAGCCACGGGTCCTCGGCGACCAGCCACTCCGGCAGCAGGTCCTGCCACGGCTCGGTGCCGTCGCCGGGGTCGTCGGCGGCCCGCCCGCCGAGCCGGTCCAGCAGCGCCCGGACCTGGTCCCAGTCCTCGGCGCGGGCGGCGGCGCGCACCGCCTCCACGAGCGCGCCCTCCTCGGCGAGGAGCGTCGCGGCCCGGGCGTGCAGGGCCCGCGCACCCGCCTCGCCGAAGCGTTCCGCGAGGGTCACCGCCAGGTGGGCGCGGAGCACCTCGTGGTAGCGGTAGCTGCGCCCGCCGTCGGTGCTGGCGGTGAAGGCCTGCCGCCGTTCCAGCTCGGCGAGGTGCTCGCGGCTGCCGCCCCCGTCGTCGAGCAGCCGCTCGCACCGCTGCGGGGTGAGCACGTCGAAGACGCTGGTGCGCAGCAGGAACTCCCGCAGCGGCACCGGCAGCTCGGCCAGGACCGTGTGCGCCAGGTACGCCCGGGTCAGCGCCTGCCGGCCGTCCAGCGCGGCGACCGCGCGGCGGCGCTCGACCAGCGGCCGGTTGTGGGTCGACAGGTGGAACATGTGCAGTCCGGCGGCCCAGCCACCGAGGCGGCGGGCGAGGGCGGCGACGTCGTCGGGTGGGAGCGGCTCCCGGTACACCTCCCGCAGCAGCCGCTCGGCCTCCCACGAGCGGAACCGGAGCTGCTCGCCGTCGACGATGCTCACGTCGGCCAGCTCGTAGCGGGCCAGGTTCAGCCCCGGCATGCGCCGCCCGGCGGCCAGGACGTGCAGCCAGGACGGCGCCCGTACCAGCAGCGTCTCCAGCGCCTGTTCGGCGTCGGGCGCGGCGAGCCGGTGCAGGTCGTCGACGATCACCAGCGTCGGCGGCCGGTCCTCGCCGCCGAGCGCGGCCGCGAGGGCCTGCGGCTCCTCCGGCAGGTGCGCCGCACCGGGGATCGCGGCGCGCATCCGGCGGGCGACGGCCGCGGCGCTCGCGTCGGCCGGGTCGACCCGCCACCAGCCGACCGGTCCCTCCCAGCGGGTGGCGTACTGGGCGAGCAGGGTCGTCTTTCCCGCACCGGCCGGCGCCACCACGAGGGCGAGCGGCCGGGTCCGCAACGCCGCGAGCTCGTCGAGCAGCCGCCCCCGGACCAGGCCCAGCCGCTCGGCGCTGTGCAGGCCATCCATCACCGCCACCGGTCTCCGTCCGTCGGAACGCCGATACCAACCATGTCCGCCGTGAGCTATACAAGCGGTACGCGGCCAGATGCGGAAGGTGTCAGACGGAAAGGTGTCCCCTTGGACGCGGTACACATCCGAGTGACGGAGACCGCGGAGGGCATCGACCGGCTTCGCCGCGAGATCGCCGCGTGGACCGACCGGCGCCGCGCCCGCGACCCGCGCCGGCAGTTCCACACGGCATTGACCAGCATCGACGGCACCCTCGGCGGCGCCGCCGAGCGGGTGGCCGCCGCGTTCCCGGCCGCCGCGACCGGCACCCCCGGCGAGATCTTCGACGCGTGCCGCCGGTTCGAGGGCCGCGCCGCGCTCGTGCGCCGCCTGTGGAGCTGGTACGCGGCCAAGTTCGACCAGCGCGACGACCCCGCCCACCGCCGCGCGCTCGCCGCCGCCGACGAGGTCGCCTGGAGCGTCCACGCCGGGCTCGTCCGTGGCGCGCTCGCGCACGGCCTGCCCGTGCCGCCGTCGCCGGCGCCGCTGCCGTTCCTCGACCCGGTGCAGGCACCCGAGGCGACGCCCCGCGACGCGCCACCGGCCGCGCTGCGCCCCGACAGCGCCGACGACCTCCTGGCGGTGCTCCTCGCCAGACTCCCGGTGCCGACCGTGGCGCTGCCCGCGGGTGCCGCCTGGGCGCCGTGGACCCTGGTGCTGCTCGGTCACGAGGTCGGGCACCACCTGGAGCACGACCTGCTGCCCGGCGGGTCGCTGCGCGACCGGGTCCGCAACGCCGTCGGCGCGGCCGGCGGCGACGACGCGGCGTCGTGGGGCGGCTGGAGTCACGAGCTCTTCGCCGACCTCGCCGGGCTCGTCACGATGGGCGCGGCGTCGGCGGAGGCGCTGCTGCCGTTCGAGCTCGGTGGCGGCCCGTCGATGCTCGACCGCGGCCGCGGACGGTACCCGGCGCCGCTGGTCCGCCTCACCGTCCTGTCCGCGCTCGCGGACCGCCTCGGCCTGCCGCCCGTCGGCGTCCCGCTGGGCGACCCGCCCGCCACCGACCGGCGCGCCGCCGCGATCCGCCGCGACCTGGGCCGCGTGACCGGCGTCGTCGACGCGCTGCTCGGTCCGCTGTGCGGGCCGGTCGGCCTCGCGGACCTCGCCGGCTTCGACCCGTCCGAGCACCACCCGGGCGGCGCCGTCGACCTGCGCGCGGGGCTGCTGCTGCGCGGCGACGGCGCGGCGGGGGAGTCCGGCCCGCGGGCCGTGCTCGGGTACGCCGCCGCCGGCCACGTCGCCCGTTCGCGGCTCACCGACCCTGCCGCGGTGCGCCGCCTCGCCGACACGACCCTCGACGTGATCACCGCCTGCGCCGAGCCCGGCCTGCGCGACGCGGGTCCGGCCGTGCCCGCCGCCTCCGCCGGGCCCGCCGCCTCCGCCGTGCTCGCCGCCGAGCTGGCGGCGCTGCTGCTGCGGGACGAGCCGTGACCGCGCTGCGGATCCTCGTCGACGTCGCCCGCGACCCGGCCGGCGACGGCTGGACCGTGCGCCTGACGAGCCCCGGGCAGCCCGGCTGGTCATGGCCGGCGCCGGGCGCGCCGCCGCGGCGGATGCGGGCGGGCACCCACGCGGGCCGCCGGGTCCCGCTGCCGGACCCTGACTGGTGCACGGGCGGGCCCGAGCACTCGTTGTGCTGCGCCGCGACGGCCGAGTCGGTGGCCCGGGCGGTGGCCGCCATGGCCGTCCGCGTCGGCGCCACGACCGGCGCCGCCCTCGGTGGCCTCCTGCACGCCGCGCTCCTCGGCCCGGCCGGCCCCAGTGCCCCCGGTGCCGGCGGTGGCGCGGCGTGGGCGGCGATCGGGGACCTCGTCGCGCTGCACCCGGGCGCGCCGCTGGAGCTGGCGCTGCGGTGGCCGGTGGGGGACGCCGACCTCAGCGGGCTGCCGTGGGAGCTGCTGCACGACGGGCGGCGGTTCCTCGCCACGTCCGCCGGTGGGGCGCCCGTCGCCGTCACCCGGGTCCTCGCCGGCACGCGGGGCACGGCCGAGCCGTTGCGGGTACCGCCGCGGGTGCTGTTCGTCGTGGGGACCGCCGCGACCGACCTGCGGGTCCGGCCCGGGGCCGAGATCGCCGGGCTGCTGCGTGCCGTCCGGCAGGCGGGCGCCCGCATCCACTACCGGATGCTGCACGACGCCAGCCCCGACCGGCTCGAGGCGGCGATGGAGACGTTCCGGCCCGACGTCGTGCACATCATCGCCCACGGCGGGACCGGGCCGCACGGGCCGTACATCGTGCTGTGCGCGGACGACCCGAGGGTCAAGGAGGAGCAGCGGTACGCCGCGCAGCTCGCCGAGCAGCTCACCGTCGGTGGCCGGAAACCGCCGGTGGTCGTGCTCAGCGCGTGCGAGACCGGGGCGCTGCACGTGCCCGGGCCGGGGATGGCGACGCCGTTCGCGGTCGACCTCGTCGCCGGCGGCGTGCCGGTCGTTGCCGCGATGGCGGGCATGGTCAGCGACCGGGCATGCCGGCTCTTCACCCGCCGCTTCGGCCAGGCGCTCGCCGCCGGCACCTCGATCGTCGCCGCGACCGCCGAGGCCCGGCGGCTCACGTTCGCCGCGGACGCCGCCGGCGGGCTGGACTGGGCGCTGCCCGCGGTGTTCCTCGCCGACGAGGACGAGCCGCTGCCCATCCGCGCCGGCGACGGCGGTGCCGGCCTCGCGGCCGGCTGGATCAGCGCGTACGGCCTCGAGGAGGACCCCGTCTTCTGTGGCCGGGAGAACGTCCTGTCCGCGTTCCTGCCGCTGCTCGCCGGTCCGGGCGGCCGCCGCACCGGCTGGGAGTCCGGGCGCGACGAGCCGCGCCGCGGCGCCCTCGCGATCTGCGCCGAGCCGTCCGCCGGGGTCGGCAAGACCCGCACCCTGCGCGAGATCGCCCGGCAGGCGCTGCTCGACGGGCACCTGCCGGTCCTCGTCGGCACCGGCGGCGGCGACCTCGTCGCGCCCCGCAGCCACGCCACCCTGTGCTCCGCGGTGTCCAACGGCATCGAACAGGTCCGGCTGCACCTGGGGCTCACCATCGACGAGCTGACCGAGTCCGCCGGCCTCGCCGACGTGCTCGCCGGCACCGCCGACGCCGACCCGGCGCTGCTCAACCCGACCGTGCGGCGCCTCGTCGGCCGAATGCCGCTCGCCGCCATGCGCATGGCGCTGCAGCTGGACCTGGCCGCGCTGCTCGCCGACGCCCGGCGGCGCTGGCCGCACCTGCGCGCTGGCCGGGCCGTGCTGCTGCTCGACAACCTCGACCAGACCGCGCAGGACGTGCTCGACGCGCTGCTCGGCGGCGGCATGCTCGGCGAACACGGCCTCGGCGACGAGCAGGAACCCCTCCCCGTCGTGCTCATGATCAGCGCACCGCGGATCGTCGACGACATCCGGCAGGGCCGCCAGCGGGGGCGCTGGCTCGCCCACGTCGACCTCGCCCCGCTCAGCGACGCCGGCGACGAGGACTTGTTCGCCTACGAACAGGTCATGCTGCACCCGTTCCTGGGCCAGAAGGCGCCCGGCTTCACCGACCGGCCGTGGGCCGTGGACCGCACCCTCACCCCGGAGGAGGCCGCGCCGATCGTCGTCACCTGGCGCCGGTACATGAAGGGCCTGCCGTACAACTTCGTCGAAGGCGTCGTGTTCCCGCTCGCCATCGAGATGTCGTTCCACGCGAAGTACGTGCTGTCCGCCGACGACGACGTCACCGCGGCGGGCCTGTGAACCCGGACCAGCCCGACATCTCGGCCGCCGCCGCTCGCGACGAGGACGCCCGTGTCGCCGCCGCCCGCGAGGCTCTCGCTCGTGAGGCCGCCGCCCGCGACGCCTACGACCGTGCCTCCTCCGCCTTCTCTGCCGCCATCGGTGGCGCCGTTGCCCGTGACGTCGCTGCGCGCATCTCGGCCGTCCACGACGCCCGCACTCCAGATGCGGCTGCCGGCGACACGGAGGCCCATGACGCGGGCGGTCGTGCTGTGAGCGCCCGTAGTACGGGCGGCGGTGACGCGGGCGGTCGCGGTACGGGCGGACTGGACGCGAGGGCGCTCGACGCGGGGCTCGCCGCGCGCATCGAGGCCGACCGGCGGGACCGGATCGCGCGGATCGGCGCGGAGGCCGTCGCGTGGCTCGCGCTCGCCCCCGAGTGGACCCGCCGGGTCGCCGCGGCCGCCGGGTTCCCCAGCCTCGACGCGGTGCTGACGGAGGCGGTCGAAGCCGGCTGGTGCGTCGCCGAGCGGCACCGCCTCGACCGCCGCGGCGCCCTGGTCAGGGCCAGGCTGCTCGCCACCACCATCCGCGAGCTCCCGGCGGCGACGACCCCGTGGCTGCGCCGGCAGCTGTGCGCCGAGGTGCTCGCGGCCGTGCCGCAGATCGGCTCCGACGCCACCAAGGCCACCCTCCTCGCCCAGATCGCCCGCGGCCTGCCCGGCGAGCTGACCGCCGACGCCCGTGCCGTGGCCGCCGCGGTCATGGACCCGGCCCAGCGCGCGTACGCCCTGGCCGTCACCGGCGCCGACCCGTCCACAGTGGACCCGCTCGGCGCGGAGGACCGGCTGCGGGTCGCGGCCGTCCTCGGCGACGCCGCAGGCGTGGCGGCGGCCGCGGTGGAGTGCGCGGCACCGTACGCGGAACTCGTCCAGCTGCTCGGCGACGTCGCACCCGCCCTCCTCGCGCCGGCGGTGGCCACCCTGGAGGCGGGTCCGCCGTCCACTGAGGACGATCCCGCCGACCGGGCCGCGGTGCTCGCCGCCACGGGAGGGCTGCTGCCGGCGTCCTCCGCCGAGCTGGCGCAGGCCCGGGTCGAGGCGTCGCTCGCCGGTGTCCACCCGTCGATCGGCGCCCTGATCCTGGTCGACCTCGCCGCCCTCGCCGCCGCCCGCGGCCGCCCCGACGACGCGGTCGCCTTCGCCGAACGGATCCTCGACGAGGGCCTGCGACTGGAGGCGTACGCCGCCGCCGTCCGCGCCCACCCGCCCCTCGCAGCCGCGGTCGCCGGCATCGCCGAGCCGGTCGCCCGCGCCGCCGCCGAAACCGCCGAACCGGGCCAGGAAGGCTGCGTCGCGCTCGTCGAGACCCTCGCCGCCGCCGGTGCGGGCGCCGCCGCCGAGAGCCTGGCGACCCTGTTGACCGACCGGCGCGGCCACCCTGACGCGATCGCCGCACTGGCCCGCGCCGCCGTCGCGCTGCGCAGCGCCGGCCGGGTACGGGCCGCCGGCCGGATCGTACGGGCCATCGGATCCGCCGTGCTGCCGGACGACCGTACCGTGCGGGCGACCGCCAAGCTGCGGTCCCTGCCGGCCCTCGCGCCGCAGGAGGCCGCGCGGGTCGCCGAGGAGGCACGGATCGCGGCCGAGGAGGCCGAGGAGCCCGACGCCGCAGTGCTCGCCCGCCTGCTGCCCTACGTGGCCGACGCCGGCGCGCCCGCGCTGCTGCGCCGGGTGCTGGAGCTCACCGCGCCCGCCGGGAGCGACGCCGGGTTCTGGATGCCCGACGCGGCCCGCCCCGACGTGCTCGCCGCCCTCGCCGCGCAGCACGGCACGGCGTGGCTGCGGGCGGTGTCCGTCACGGCCGCGGGCAGGGTGCGGTCGCCGGAGGTGCAGGCGCTGGCCGTACCGGCGACGCTGCGGCAATGGGCGAACCTCGCCGGGACCGCGCAGGACCCCTCCGGCGCCGCGACCGCCCGGCGCCTGGAAAGCGCGTGCAGGCCGCTGCTGGAGTCCGGCGCCGTCGGTGAGGCCCTCGGCTGGGTCGAGACCGCGCGGCTGCTGCTGCCGGTCATCGGCGGCGAGCTGGAGACGAGCGTGCTGCTCGTGTCGCGGCGGGCGGAGCTGGCGCAGCGGCGCGAGCAGGACCGCCGGCACCTGGAGCGGTTCCTGGTGCGCCGCGGGCCGGTCGAGGAGTTCGACCAGCTGCTCGCCGAGCCCGACGAGGGCGGCCGGTGGGCGCTGCACTACCTCGGCCAGGGCGGGATCGGTAAGACGACGCTGCTGCGGTACCTCACCGCCCGCCTCGCGCCGGAGCGCGGGATCATCACCAGCCGCGTCGACTTCGACCACCTCGACCCCGACTACCCGCTGCGCCGCCCCGGCCAGCTGCTGCTGGAGCTGCTGCAGGAGCTCGGCGCGCACGCGACCGCCGGCGGCGCCGACACGTTCTTCCGCCGCGTCGACCGGCAGCTGCGCGACCTGCGCCACTGGGCGCCCGACGACACCGCCCTCGACGCCCTCGCCGCGCTCGACTCACCCGCGATGCTCGCCGCGATCGAAGGCTTCTGCGAGTTCCTCCGCCTGCTGCCGCGCCGCGTCGTGCTCGTCCTGGACACCTGCGAGGAGGTCGCGAAGTTCCGCCCCGAGGCGGGCCGGATGCCGCAGCTCGTCGCGATGTTCACGCTCCTGGAGCGGATCCATGCGGCGGTACCGTCCGTGCGCGTCGTTCTTGCCGGCCGCCGGCCACTGGTCCGTGCCTCCGCCGCCGGCGTTGCGCCGCTGCCGTCCGGGCAGCCGTACCTGCGGGTCGCGGAGGTGCGCGGGTTCAGCCGATCAGAGGCTTCGCGGTACGTCACCGACCGGGTCGGCCTCACCCTGCCCGCCGCGGACCTCGACCGGCTGCTCGCCCTGTGCCCGGAGCCGGTCCCGCGGTCCGGTGAGGTCCGGTACAGCCCGTTCGACCTCGCCCAGCACGCCGCCGCCGTCCGCGAGGACCCCGGCTACCTGCACGCCACGGCGCAGCTGGGGGCCGACCCGTACGTCGAGCACCGCATCGTCCGGCGCCTCCGCGAACCCGCCCGCGGGCTGCTCGCCGCCGTCGTCGCCCTGCGCCGCTTCGACCGCGAGATGCTCGAGGCCGCCACCACCGCGCCGCACCGCGACCGGCTGGCCGAGGCATGGTTCGAGCTGGCCGCCACGGAATGGCTCGAGTACCGCGTCCATCCGCCGCTCGACACGCCCTTCCTGGAGGTGCACGGCAGCCTGCTGGACCGGCTCGAGCGGTACTTCGAGCGGTACCCGCAGCACCACGAGCGGCTCGAGGCGCAGCGGGCGCTCGGGCTGCGCCTGCCCGGCCTCGTCGACACCCGCCCCCTCGACCGCCTGCGCGTCGAGCACGTCGACGCCGCCCTCAGGTGCGCACCCCCGGACCGCGCGGCGACGCTGTGCGACTCGCTGGCCCGCAGGGTGGTGTCGGAGCAGGCGTGGGGCTGGGCGGAGACGGTGTTCGCGCGGATCCTCAGTACCGACGGCGCGCTGGCCGACGTTGCGCATCCCGCGACGGCGGGCGCCCGGGCCCTGTACGCCGCGGCCGCCGGAAAGATCTCGGCCGCCACCCCGCTCGTCCCGATCTGGACGGAGGTCGCCGACGCCGTCGCCACCGACCCGGGGGCGGGCTGGCTGCGCCTGCGGGCCGAGCACGCCGCCATCGGGCGCGGCGCGGACCGCCGCCCCGCCCTGCATGCACTCCTGGCCGCCGCGTCGGTGGCGGTGCCGGCCGGCACGCCCCACATCGACCCCGCCCCGCCACCGCCGGGGGGCGCTCCCGCCGCCTCGGGCGGTGGCCTCGGCGGCGGCCTGGGCCTGGCGTACCACGGCGGCGGCCTGGTGGCCGGCGCCGGCGGCGTCCTTGGCCGGGGCGCCGATGGGCGGTCCCTTGGCGGCACGGGCGTCGGCACCGGCCTGGGGGCGGCCGGCGGTGGTTCGACGGTCGGCGGCGTGGCGGGTGGTAGTGGTGGCGTCGCTGGAGGTGTTGGCGGCTCGGGTCGGGGTGGTGTCGGCGGTACGATCGGTGGCGTCGGCGGGGCTGGTTTCGGCGAGGCCCTCGGCTGGGTCGGCACCGGCGGTGTGGGGGGCACCGGGGGAGCGGGCTTGCAGCCCACATCGCCTCAGCCCACACCGTCGCTGGTCGTGTCGGAGATGCCCGGCATCGGGACGGCCGTGGGCGCGACGCTGGGCATCCCGCCGGGGACGGCCGCGGGCTCGGTCCTGGGCCGCTGGGCACCCGGCAACGCTCCGGAGCCCGGAACCTCGCAGGACGGCGGGTCCCGCACCTCGCCGGGCGGTGCGGCTGGTGTCAGGCAGGGCGCTGCGGTGGGCGCTCCGGAAGGGCGCGTGGCCGGCAGAGCACCTGGTGAGCTGTCCGGGCGTGACGCGCGGCGGGCCGTTGCGCCGGGTGGGGCGGTGACGGGTGGGCCTGGTGAGCTGTCCGGGCGTGACGCGCGGCGGGCCGTTGCGCCGGGTGGGGCGGTGACGAGTGGGCCTGGTGAGCCGTCCGGGCGTGACGCGCGGTGGGCCGTTGCGCCGGGTGGGGCGGTGACGGGTGAGCCTGGTAGCGGGTTCCGTGGCCCGCTTGACGGCCGTCGATCCGGAGATGGCACGCCTGGCGAGACGGGCGCGGCCGGCGCGGCACCCGGACAGCGCCTGACGAGTGAACCGGGCAGGCACGGTGCTGGCAGTGCTGGCGGTGCAGGCTGGGCGGCGGTGCGGGCGATCGCCATCGCGGTGGGGGACGACGGGGCGGCCGTGGTGGCGGGGGATGCGGCTGGGACGTTGCGGGTGTGGGACTTCGGCAGCGTGCGGGCGGTGACGCCGCCGCGGCGGGCGCATGCGGGGGCGGTGCTGTCGGTGGCGGTGCTGCGGCTCGGCGGGCGGCCGGTGGCGGTGAGCGGTGGGACGGACGGGTGTGTCCGCTGGTGGCCGGTCGAACCCGGGCCTGCCGCGGACCTCCCGGTCCTGCGGGGCGCGGGTGCGGTGACCGGGCTCGCCACCGTCGACGGCGCCGGTGGTCCGGTGGTGGCGGTGCTGCGGGACGGCAGGGTCAGGCTGTGGCCCGCCGGGGCGCCCGACCATCTCGCTCGTGAGGTGATCGTCCCGGGGCCGCCCGTCACCGCTCTCGCGGCCGTCGAGTCACTTCAAGCCACGGCGGGTGCGCCTCAGGACACTGTGGACAGTGGTGGGGCGGTGCTGGTGGTTGGGGCCGGGTCGGGGGTGGTCCGGGTCGACCCGCGGACCGCGACGGCCGGGGCTGCGAGCAACGGTGCCGCTGCCGTGCATGCCGTCGCCGTCACGAGCGCTGGTGGGCCGGCGTCGCTCGCCGTTGTCGCGGCCAAGGACGGGGCCCGGGTGCACGACCTCGGTGTGGGCGGCGGCGTGCGGAAGCTGGCCGGTGCGGAGGTGCTCGTCCACGCCTGTGCGGTCGCGCCCGACGGCAGGTGGTTCGCGACCGGGGACGCCGACGGGGCGGTGCGGTTGTGGGACGCGGCGAGCGGGGAGCCGTTGCGGGTGCTGCGCAGCGGCGGGGCGGTGCTCGCGTGCGCGGTGGCGCCCGACGGCACGTGGGTCGCGGCCGCCGGCGGGGACGACGCCGCCAGGCTGTGGGACGCGGCGACGGGGCGGCCGCTGGCGGAGTTGGGTGGGCACGAGGGCGGGGTGTGGGGGTGCGCGGCAGGGCCCGACGGGACGTGGGTCGTGACCGCCGACGGTGCCGGGGTCCTGCGCCGGTACGCGACCGCCGGTGGCCCGCCCGTCTGGGAGTTTCCGCACGGCGGCGGGCTGCGAGGGTGTGCGGTAACCCCGGACGGGAGATGGGTCGTGGTGGGTGCGGCGGGCGGGGCCGTACACCTGCATGACGCGCAGACCGGGGCGCTGCGACGCACGCTTGAGGGCCACGCGGGCGGGGCGTGGGCGTGCGCGGTCGCGCCTGACGGCAGGTGGCTGGCGACGGCCGGCGCAGACGGGACGGTGCGGCTGTGGGACGCGGAGACCGGCGCGCCGCTGCGCACCCTGACCGGTGCGGTCGGGCCGTTGTGGGACTGCGCGGTCGCGCCCGACGGCAGGTGGCTGGCCGCCGCGGGCAACGACGGCGCCGTCCGGATCTGGTCCGCGACGGGCGCACCCGGGCCCGTCCTGACCGGTCACGCCGCCGGGGTATGGGGGGTGGCGATCGCGCCCGACGGCACCTGGCTCGTCGCGGGCGGGCGGGACGTGCGTGCCTGGGACTCGGCGACCGGACGGCGTCGGCTCGCGTTGTCGGGTGCGGTACCGGAGGCGGGCCCTGCCACCGCCGTCGCGGCCGGCACGCTCGACGGGCGGCCGATCGCGCTCACCGGTGCCACCGACGGCCGCATCCACGCCTGGGACCTGCGCGCCGGGGTGCCGCTCGGCGCGCCGATCGCCGGGCACGACGCCGCGGTGACCGCGATCGCCCTCGCCACCGTCCGGGGCAGGACCGTCGCGGCGACTGGCGCCGCCGACGGCACGGTCAGGTTCTGGGACCTCGCCGAAGGCTGGCGTCGGGCCCGGCTGCTGCTCGGCGACGCCCTCGCGGCCGTGTCCGCCCGGCTGGACCAGATCGAACGGAGCCCGGACCGCGACGTGCGCGCGCTCGGCGTCGGCCGCGCGCAGGTCGACGAGCTGGCCGCCCTGGCCGAGGCGTGCGGGGCAGCCGCGTACGCCCGCATGCTCCGCGCCCGCCTCGCCTGGCTCTCCGGCGACGTCGACGAGGCGGACCGGCTCGCCGGGGAGGCCCTCGCCGCGCTGCCGGACGACCCGTCGGCGCCGCTGGATCCGTTCGTCGGCGCGGACTGGGACGCGCCCGCCGTCACCGCCGACCGGGTCCGCCTCGAACTCGCCCGCCTCGCCGGCCGACCCGTCCCGAAGCCGGCCCGCCCACCGGGGGAGCCGGACCGGTCGGTGACGGAGCCGGACCGGCCGCTTGCGGTCTCGGACCAGTCGCCGGCGCATCCAGAAGGGCCGCTGACGGAGCCGGACCGGTCGTCGGAGGGACCGGACCGTCTGCTGGCGGAGCCGGAGCGGATGCTCGCGCGGGCGGACCGGGTGCTGCTGCTTGACGCCGCGGGTCGGGCCGGCAATCCGGACGCCGACCGGCTGGCCTCGATCACACTGCTGCACATGCTCGCCCACCGCGTTGTCGACCGCGGCACTGTGGTGGCGGTCGAGCAGGCGCTCGGCTCGACCGTGACGCCGCCCGCGACGGTCGCGGCGCACGAGGCGGTGCCGCCGCTGCGGGTCGCGCTCGCCCGGGCCTGGGGTGCCCTCGGCGGCGCGGCGGAGGCGCGGGCCGCGCTCGACCGGGGGCGGGTGGCGGACCGGCCCACCATGGACGTGTTCGACGACGCGCTGCTCGACCTGGCCGTGCTGCTCAACCGCGACTGGGGCAGGCACCTCCGGCAGACGTCGACGTCCCAGGCTGCGGTCCGGGCGCGGATCGTGCTCGACCCGTCCGCGGTCAGACCCCCGGACCCGTACCCACGGGAACGCGAGAGCCCTCCGCCGCAGGAGTGGTGGTGGCGGCACCGTAACCAGCCCGACGCCGCGGCCCGGCGGGCGCTGCTGGACGCGGCCCTGTTCGGCGGCGACGAGCCCCCGGCGCTGGACTGGCTGGAGCCGGCCCTCGGCGCCCGCCGGATCGCGGAGATCGCCCTCGAGGAGGGGCGGCTCCTCGCCGTGTACCGCCCAGCGGCCGGCCAACGCCTGCTGCGATGGGCGGCCGACCGGTTCGCCGTGCTCGGTGAGCAGCCGCAGCCGGCGTCGGGACACTCGGTCCAGGCGCCCGTCGCAGACCCGGTGCCGGCGCCCCCCGCGTCGCCGGTGGTGCCGGCGTGGGCCGAGCGGTGGGCGGTCCGCTCGCAGGACTGGCGGCCGCTGACGACCACATGCGGGATCCTCGCGCTCGGGTTCCTCGTCGCGTTCGGGTACGGGCTGGGATTGGCGCTGCTGCCGGTCGCGGTCGCGCTCGCCCTCGTGCCCGCGGCGAGCATCGGGTTGGACTGGTTGTGGGAAGGGCTGCCCCGGTGGTCCCGCACCTGGCGCAGGACGCCCCGGCGGGTCCTCGTCAGCCTCCGCGTCGGCCTCCCCGGGCCCTGGGTGAACAGCCAGCCGCGAATGCTGGTCAGCGCCGAGTGGAAGGACCCCGCGGCAAGCGCCCGGGTCGCCGTGCCGTTGCGGCAAGGGGCGGACGCCGACGCTCCGGGATGGCCGCGCCGGCGAGCCCGCCGGGCGGCAGCGGTCCTGGCCGCGGCGGATCGGGCCGGGCTGCCGGTGCCACTGCACGTCCTCCCGTCCGACGACGGGGTGGCCTGGGAGGTGCCGCTGGCGCAGGGTGCTGGGGTCCTGCTCGACACCCGCAGGATCTGGGAAGCTCAGGGCGCGACCCTGCCGGCGGATCCGGGCTGGACCGTGCTGGCGGGGCCGATCCGGCGGACGCTGCTGCGCGAGACGATGGCGGCGCTGGACACGGTCGGGGCACCCGGCGCCGTCACGACCGGGCTGCTGGCCGTCGCGGGGCTCGCCGTCCTCGTCGACGGGCAGCCCCGCATCACGGTCGAGGCGCTGACCGTGCACCCGGACGACCTGCCGATGGACCGGCTACGGCTGGTCCTCGTCATCGCCGACGCCACCGAGCCCGGACCGGACAACGCCCTGCTGCGCAGGTGCTGTGGCGACCTGATGCGGGCCGGGGCGGCCGCCGTGGTGCTCGTGCCGGCGATGCCGCTGCAGCATCTCGGGCCGGTCCTCGCACCGTTCGCGGCGCTCACGGACGTGCCGGCGGCAGGCGCGGGACCGACGGACGGCCCGGCGTCAGGCGCGGGACCGACGGACGGCCCGGCGTCTGGCGCGGAGGTCACGGACGGCCTAGCGGTGGATGGCGAGGCGGCGGCGGTGGGCGGCGAGGTCGCGGCGGGTGGCGAGGTCGTGGCGGGTGCGGGGCTCACCGGGATCCCGGCGGCGGTGCGGGCGGCTCGTGAGGAGTTGGCGCGGCGGACCGATCGGGCGTACGCGGCGGAGATGACGTTCTTCCAGGTGCAGACAGGGAGCGAGGCGTAATGGGGTTCTGGTCAACGGTGCGCACCACGGTGCGGCGGCCCGCGGAGCAGCTGGTGTTCGCGGCGCTGCCCGCCGAGGGGGCCACGCCGCTGGTGCCGCGGCAGGGGTACGTGCGGGTGTGGCTGTCGCAGATGTTCCTGCAGCACCGCTCGACGCTGCTCGCCGACTGGGTGCCGGCCGCGCACACCAGGGTCGGGATCACGGCGGGCGGGCGGACGACGCACGACTACGGGCGGGTGCTGCGGCCCGAGCCGGGGCAGCTCACCGACGGCGTGCGGCTCAACTTCGCGCTCACCGACCTCGTGCCGTACGAGGGCGGCGAGATCGAGGTGACCGCGGTGCTCTTCGGGCTGCAGTCCGGCAACCACCTCGACGTGGCCGTGGACGTGCTGTCGCTC
The DNA here is from genome assembly GCF_040614215.1 of Dactylosporangium sp. NPDC006015. Lineage (NCBI taxonomy): Bacteria > Bacillati > Actinomycetota > Actinomycetes > Micromonosporales > Micromonosporaceae > Dactylosporangium > Dactylosporangium sp. NPDC006015. The sequence continues at coordinate 90,337 of NZ_JBEXUD010000041.1, read as the reverse complement.
GTGTCGCTGCTGCCCGTGCCCGCGCTGCCGGTCGCGGCGAAGGTGTCCGAAAGCGCACGTGACCTGGTCGTGCGTTCGGACGGGCGGGTGCATCTGGATCTGCATCAGACGTTCAGCGCGGACGGTGGTGGTGGCGCCGTCGTCAGCCCCGGCCACCTGGCCGTCGTCCTTGCCGCGCAGCGCGACCTCGCCGCCGCGGACCTGCGGGTCGTCGGCGACCGGTTGCACGTCGTCCGGGACGGGGCCGTGGTGCCGCTCGCCGGCCACGACTTCATGCTGCTGCGCCTCGAGTGCCGCACCGTACGGCCCGACCTGAGCATCCCCGACGCCGACCGTGCCTGGGCCGCGGCGGTCCACGCCTGGAGCGAGGGCGACGACACCGCCGCCGATGGCTACCAGCGCGCCGCCCGCGCCGCGGTCCTGCTGTCGCCGCTGCTGTGTGACGGCGACCGCCGCCGCGTCGTCGCCGCGATCGCCGCGCAGTGGCAGCAGCTGTGCGACCAGGCGCAGGGGCTGACCGCCGACGCCGTCCCGGAAGGCCTGGACGCGCTCGTCCGCCGCTGGTCGCCGGACACCACCAGCGACCCCATCACCCCTGCCGAGGCGTTCGCCATGTGACACCGGGACGAAGGCCCGCTTCAGTGTTCCCGCCGAGGCCATGTGGCGGCTGGATGAAGGCGGGTCTGTTCAGCGGTGGGTGGTCAGGCCACCACATGGGGGAGACCCGTCGCGGCAGGCTGCCCGAGCGGTCTTGCTCCTGGTCGGGTGGCAGGGTCGTACATTGGCGGAAAACGGGAGAAGTCAGGCAAGGTTGGCGACGAGGAGGGTGCCGGTCGCCTCGAGATGGGTGCGCATGGCGGCTTCGGCGGCGTGGCCGTCGCGGGCGATGACCGCGGCCACGACCGGCTCGTGCTCGGCGTGGATCTGGGCCAGGGTGCGGCCGCTGGCGGTCGTCGGCGGGCCGAGCAGGGCGGTGGTGGAGCGCAGCTGGGCGACGATGGCCGCGGCGCGGGCGTTGCCGGCGGCGTGCAGCAGCAGGTCGTGCAGCGCCCTGTCGGCCGGCCAGAACGCGGCCTCGTCGCCGCGCGCCGCCGCGGCCGCCATGGTGTCCAGGGCCGCCCGGATCGCCGCGTGCTGCTCGTCGGTCGCGAGGGTGGCAGCCTTCCGCGCGGCGGGCGGCTCCAGCGCGAGCCGGATCTCGATGATCTCCTCGACGTCGTGGGCGGTGGGCAGCAGGACGCTGAAGCCGCGGTTGCGCCGGATCGCGACCAGGCCCGCCTCGGCCAGGCGGAGCATCCCCTCCCGGACCGGGCTGCGGGAGACGCCGAGCAGCTCGGCCAGCTGATACACCGAATACGTCGCGCCGGGCACGAGCTCGCCGGCCGCGATGCCGTCGCGCACCGCCTGGGCGACGGCGTCGGCGAGGGAGGGGGCCTCGGAGGGAAGTCGCAGCGACGGCATGAGTAACATGTTACCTATGACTGACGTGGTGGCGGCGCTGGAGGCGGCCGGGCTCGAGGTCCGCGCGGACGCGGGCACCCGTGGCATGTACTCCTCGGACGCCTCGCTGTACCGGATCCCGCCGCTCGCCGTGGTGCGGCCGCGGCACGTGGACGAGGTCGCCGCGGCCCTCGCCGTGGCGCGGGAGACGGGCGTGCCCGTCACGTCCCGCGGCGCCGGCACGTCGGTGGCCGGCAACGCCGTCGGCCGGGGCATCGTCCTGGACTTCTCCCGCCACCTGAACCGGGTCCTCAGCGTCGACCCGGAGGCGCGGACCGCGGTCGTCGAGCCCGGCACCGTGCACGCCGTCCTGCAGAAGGCCGTCATGCCGCACGGCGTGCGCTTCGGCCCCGACCCGTCGACCCACCCGCGCTGCACCATCGGCGGGATGATCGGCAACAACGCGTGCGGCTCGCGCTCCCTCGCGTACGGGCGGACCTCCGACAACGTCGCCGCCCTGAAGGTGCTGACGGCGGCGGGGGAGGAGCTCGTCACCGGGCCCACGGTCACCGGCGCGCAGGCGACGGTCGACGCCGTGCGCGCCGTCGTCGGCAAGCACCTCAAGACCGCCAGGACGGAGTTCGATCGGTTCGGCCGCCAGGTCTCCGGCTACGCGGTGCAGCACCTGCTCCCCGAGCGCTTCGACCTCACCCAGGCGCTCGTCGGCTCCGAAGGCACCCTCGCCGTCATCACCGAGGCGACCGTGAAGCTCGTCGTCGACGCGCCGGTCCGTGTCGTCGTGGTCCTCGGCTTCCGCGACATCGTCGCCGCCGGCGAGGCCGCCCCGGCCGTCGTCGCGCACGGCCCCACCTCCTGCGAGGGGCTCGACTCGCGGTTGCTCGACGTGCTGCGCGCCCGCCGCGGCCCGGCCGCCGTGCCGCCGCTGCCGGCGGGCGGCGCGTGGCTCTTCGTCGAGCTGGCCGGCGACGACCCGGGCGAGGTTTCGGCGCGTGCCTCGAGGCTGGCCGCCGACGGGATCGCCCCGGAAGCGTTGGTCGTCACCGACCCGGTGGTGCAGGCGCAGCTGTGGCGGATCCGGGAGGACGGCGCGGGGCTCGCCGGCCGGGCCCCCTCCGACCGGCCCGCGTGGCCCGGCTGGGAGGACGCCGCCGTGCCACCCGCGCAGCTCGGCGCCTACCTGGCGCGGTTCGACGAGCTCGTCGCGTCGTACAAGATGACGTCGGCGCCGTTCGGGCACTTCGGCGACGGCTGCATGCACGTCCGCCTCGACTACCCCCTCGACGAGCCCGGCGGCACCAAGGTCCTGCGCGACTTCCTCACCGACGCGGCCAAACTCGTCGGCGAGTTCGGCGGCTCGCTCTCCGGCGAGCACGGCGACGGGCGCGCCCGCTCCGAGCTCCTGCCGCACATGTACTCGGCGGACGCGATCGCCCTGTTCGCCGGGGTCAAACACGCCTTCGACCCCGGTAACCTCCTCAACCCCGGTGTCCTCGTCGACCCGGATCCCGTCGACGCCGATGTGCGACCGGCGGGCCGCTTCCCGCTCAAGGGGCTGGCTCTCGCGTACCCGCACGACGGCGGCGACCTCGCGCAGGCCGTGCACCGCTGCACGGGCGTCGGCAAGTGCCGCGCCGACAACTCCGCCGCCGGCGGCGTCATGTGCCCGTCCTACCTGGCGACCCGCGAGGAGAAGGACTCCACCCGCGGCCGGGCCCGGGTGCTGCAGGAGGTGGTCCGCGGCGAGCTGACCTGGTCCGACCCGTCCGTGCACGACGCCCTCGACCTGTGCCTGTCCTGCAAGGGCTGCGCCTCGGACTGCCCGACCGGCATCGACATGGCCACCTACAAGTCCGAGGTGCTGCACCAGACGTACCGTGGACGGCTGCGGCCACGCTCCCACTACACCCTCGGGAAGCTGCCCCTCTGGGCGCGCCTGGCGGGGTGGACGCCGCGGCTGGCGAACCTCGGCATCCGCCTGCCCGTGCTGGGCGGGTTCTTCCTGTGGCTGGCGGGCGTCGACAAGCGCCGGTCCGTGCCCCGCTTCGCCCGCCGCCCGTTCCGGCGCACCTTCAAGCCCGAGACCAGCGAGCTCAAGCCGGTCGTGCTGTTCGCGGACTCGTTCTCCGACGCGTTCTCGCCGTCCGTGGCCGCCGCCACCGTCCGGGTCCTGCGCGCCGCCGGCTACGAGCCACGCCTGCCGTCCGGGTCGGTGTGCTGCGGCCTGACCTGGATCACCACCGGCCAGCTCGACTCCGCCCGCAAGATCCTGACGCGCACCGTGGCCGCGCTCGCCGCCGACGCCCGCGCCGGAGTGCCCATCGTCGGCATCGAGCCGTCGTGTACCGCCGTGCTCCGCTCCGACATCCACGAGCTGCTGCCGGACTCCCCGGACGCGCCCGTGGTCGCCTCGTCGGTCCGCACCCTCGCCGAGCTGCTCGCCGAGACCCCCGGCTGGACCCCGCCCGACCTGTCGGACGTCGAGGTCGTCGCCCAGCCGCACTGCCACCACCACGCCGTCCTCGGCTGGAAGGCCGACGCCGACCTGCTGGCGTCCACCGGCGCCAAGGTCCGCCGCCTCTCCGGCTGCTGCGGCCTGGCCGGCAACTTCGGCGTCGAGATCGGCCACTACGACGTGTCCGTGGCCGTCGCCGAGCAGCAGCTGCTGCCGGCCCTGGACGCCGCCCCTTCCGCGGTCGTCCTCGCCGACGGCTTCTCCTGCCGCACCCAGGTCGCCGACCTGCGCGACCGTCCCGCCGTCCACCTGGCCGAGCTGCTGGACCCATCGCGCTGACCGATGGCCGCCATCGCTCATTGTCGTTTTTCGTCGACGCGGGCGGCGCTTACGGTGGATGCGTGTTCGACTACGACGCCGAGCTCCGCCCGCACACCGCCCACCTGCGCGCCGCCGCCGCGGTGGGCACCCGCGACCGGGTGCTCGACGTCGGCTGCGGCACGGGCCAGACGACCCGCGCCGCGGCCCGCGCCGCCACCGCCGGCAGCGCGCTCGGCGTCGACATCTCCGGCCCGGCGCTCGCGACGGCGCGGACGCGCAGCGCCGGCCTGAGCAACATCGCGTTCGAGGAGGCGGACGCCGCGGTGCATGCCTTCCCGCCCGCCCGGTTCGACGTGTGCCTGAGCCGCTTCGGCACGATGTTCTTCGCGGACCCGGCGGCCGCCTTCACCAACATCGCCCTGGCCCTGCGCCCCGGCGCGCGCCTGGCCATGCTCGTCTGGCAGGCGGCCGACCGCAACGAGTGGTCGACCGTGGTCGGCGAGGCGCTCTCGGCCGCGCCCCGTCCCGCCGCGTTCTCCCTGGCCGACCCGGCCTCGACGGGCACCGTCCTGAGGTTCGCGGGCTTCACGGACGTCGTCTTCACCGACGTGCACGAGCCGGTGTACTACGGTCCCGACCCTTCGGCTGCCTTCGACGCCGTCATGTACCTCGAGCGGGCCGCCGGCACCGACCCGGACCCGTCCGCCCGGCGCCGCCTGCACGAGGCCGTCACCGCGCACGCCACCCCCGCCGGCGTCACGTTCGACTCCCGCGCCTGGCTGATCACCGCCCACCGCACCTGACGCGGGCGCCCGGCGCTACCCGTCGCCGGGCAGGGGGAGCAGGGCGAGCGGGACGTGGTGCTGGCCGGCGTGGATGTCGCGGTCGTGCAGGCTGCCCTGCGAGACCGGGCGGGGGAACGAGATCTTCACGACGTTGAGGGACGGGATGTGGAAGATCTGCACGGTGGCCGGCGGCACCCCGTACAGGCGGGCGATCACCGGCGCGTCGACGAAGGCGACGGCGGCGAACCCGGCCTCGTCGCGCATGAAGAGCTCCATCGTCACCCAGAACGGGCCGGCGTTCTTGGAGCGCACCTCGATCGCCAGGTCGCCGACGGTACGGGACATCACAAGGCCTCCGGGAAAGCGATGCGGAACAGGCTGGTGGGGGAGTCCACGGCGACGACGTGGTTGAGGGCGAACTCGTAGGTGGCGCCGCGCTCGGTCTCGGCGGGTGACGTCGCGAACGCGAGGCTCGGCAGGTGCTGCATGTCCGGCGTCGGCAGGTGCAGCATGAGCGGGTTCGCCACCTTCGCGATCGCGGTGGCGGTCGCCTGGTCGGCGGCGTTGACCAGCAGCATCACGCCGACCTCGCGGGGCGGCCGGGTGTCGGGGTCCAGGGGGCCGAGGACCGCGTCGAAGCCGTAGAGGCGGATGTCGAAGGAGTAGCCGTCGTGCAGGCCGAGCGTCTGCGCGACCCGGTCGGTGAGGACCTTGCGCAGCAGCGCCGCCCACGTGGTGATCTGGCCGAGGATGTGCGGGTCGCGGATCGCGGTGAACGACATCGTCTGGTAGCCGGTGACCCGCGCGCCTTCGAGCTTCACGGTGTACTGCGCGGCCGGCTCGAAGCGGGAGCCCTCCACCCGGACCCGGCGGTGGTCCAGGGCGCGGTACGTCGCGCCGGCCACCTCCAGCGTCCCGGCGGGCTCGCGCATCGAGAACGGGTTGGCCGTCTCGTACAACATGTGCGCCGCGACCGACGTGGGAGTGCACGCCACCGCGGGGTCGAGCGGCTCGATGGTGAAGCCGGTGGCGTCGACCGTGGCGAGGACCCCGCTGGAGCGCGGGTCCGTGGTGCACTGCGCGCCGCACTCGACGATCTTCGCGGCGTGCCAGGCGGGGCCGGCGGGCAGGCCGCGCATGAGCGGGACGGCGGCGGCGAGCGCGGTGTCGGTGGCGCGGCCGGCGAGCACGACGTCGGCGCCGGCGGCGAGCGCCTCGGCGATCGGCTCGTGGCCCATCATGGCGACGATGTGCGCGCAGCTGTCCAGGGTCGCCGCGTCGAGGTCGCCGGCCGGCGGCAGCGGCCGGATCCTGCCCTGGTCCAGGAACGCGCCGAGGTCCGCGGCCCGCTGCTCGCTGTAGATGGTGGCCACCCGCAGGGACAGGCCTTCGGCGGCCAGGACGTCGCGGGTGATGCCGGCGACCCAGTCGACGCCGGCGTCGGTGCCGCTGGTGCCGCACGAGCCGATGATCAGCGGGATGCCGGCCGTGGCCACCGCGCGCAGCAGCGGGCGCAGGTCGCGGGCCACGGCCGCGGCGGCGGTCTTCGCGGTGCCGGTGCCGAGGTAGTAGGGCCCGGAGTCGGTGGAGCCGCCGTCGAGGGCGATCACGTCGGCGCCGAGCTCCAGCCCGCGGTCGATGATCTCGGGCGGGAACCCGGAGCCGAGCATGCCGGACGGCACGAGGATGCGGACGGTCACATGATCTCCTGTTCTGAGGGGGTTGCTCCGGTACGCCGCTCCAGGTGCTGGAGCCGGGCGATCACGGCGATGGCGAGCGATGCGAGGACCGCGATGTCCAGCAGCATCCCGGCCCAGCCGGTGAGGTCGACGACGGCGCCGATGAGCGCCGGTCCGCCGAAGCCGCCGAGGTACCAGGTGACCGCGTACAGCCCGGTGTAGGTGCCGAGGACCCGGCTGGACGGGGCCAGGTTCCACAGCGCGACGATCGCGTTGATCGTGAACGCGGCGGCGCCGGCGGCCGCGACGCAGAACACGACGACCGTGCCGGTGGCGGTCTGCACGACGGTGCCGGCGGCCAGCGCGACCACGAAGACGACCATGCCGGCGGCCATGGTGCGCAGCCGCCCGAAGCGCTCGGCGGCGAGCGCGGCCGGGTAGCAGGCGAGCAGGTACGCGACGCCGCTGGGCAGGGTCAGCCCGCCGGCCTCGCCGCGGGTGAGGCCGAGGGCCTGCATCCCGTACGGCGTGATGAGCGACCGCGAGGCGAACCACGCCCCGCCGAACAGCAGCACGGTGACCAGCAGCAGGAGCCGCCGCCGGTCGGGGTCGCGGACCAGCTCACCGAGCACCTGACGGGCTTTCGTGTCGGTCCGTGCCGAGGTTTCCGCGGCCTGATACCCGGGGGATCGGCTGTCGCGCACCTTGGCCACCAGGACCGCCGTGGCGACCAGCATGATCGCGGCGGGGATGACGAACGCGGCCTTCGGGTGCTCGTCGACCACGAGCAGGCTGATCAGCGACGCGACGATGATGGTCAGCGAGGTCGCGATCTTCACGGCGGCGGTCGCCCGGCTGCGGCGCTCCGGGGCGATGAAGTCCGGCACCAGCGACTCGGCCAGGGGGCGGGTGCTGTTGGCGACCAGCGCGTACAGGAACATCACCGCCACCAGCGCCGCCAGCGACGTCGCCCAGGGCAGCAGCAGGAAGATCAGCGCGGCGAGGGGCATGCCGACCGCGATGTACGGCATCCGCCGCCCCCACCGCGTCCGCGTGTTGTCCGACCGGTTGCCGATCCACGGCTGGACGAACATGCCCACCAGGTTGTCCGCGCCCATGAGCAGGCCCACGACCGCCGCGCTGGACACGTGCTCGCGCAGCAGGGCGGGCACCTGGTTGTCGTAGAAGTTCCAGGTCGACTCCTGCGCGAAGAGCGCCAGGGCGACGAAGAACGTGATGCCGCGGTCGGACACCGTGCCGTCGCGGACCTTCGGTTCGGCCATGCCGTGCCTCCTTGGGGGTGTCCGGCGTCACGCTAATTTGCTATAGCAAAACCGTCAACAGTTGCAACGGTCGTACGTGATGGCATGCGCTAGAGTGCGTGGCATGCCCGCCGAGACGCTCGCCGACCAGGCGTACCGCCACGTCCGCACCGCCATCGCCACTGGCGAGCTGGCGGCGGGGGAGAAGGTCACCGAGCGTGGTGTGGCGTCCCGCCTCGCGATCAGCCCGACCCCCGTCCGCGAGGCGCTGCGCCGCCTGGAGCTCGACGGGCTCATCGAACGCATCGGCCCGCGGACCGTGCTCGTCGCCGCGATCCGCGACGCCGCCGTCGACGACCTGACCGAGGTGGAGATCGGCCTGCGCGGCCTGGTCGCCCGCTTCGCCGCCAGGCACGCCACCACCGACCAGCTCGACGCCCTGGACGCGATCCTCGACCGCGCCGACGACCTGCTCATCCTGCTCAAGGACCGCCGCCGGCACGAGCAGCCCACCGACCGGCACCTCAACGCGCTGCTGGACACCATGCAGGAGTTCAACGACACGGTCGACGCCTGCGCGCACAACCCCGTGCTGATCCGCATGCTCGACCAGAGCCGCGTCTTCTCCCGCCCGCAGCGCCGCGAGCTGCTGCTGCGCCGGGTCGCGGAGGACGAGTCGTTCGGCCTCGAGCGGTACACCAGCCATCGCGCCCTCGTCAGGGCCCTGCGCGCCGGCGACTCCGCCACCGCCGAACGCATCGCCCTCGAGGACTCCCAGGGTGGCCTGGCCGCCCTCCGCGACGGCCCCTGACCGGCCTCAGGCGCAGGCGGCGGCCGCTGTACCGGTGGCGAAGCGCCCCGCGTCGATGCGGGCCACGATGTGGTTCATCAGCTGGAAGGCGATGCGCAGGTCCGCCTGCTCGACGTAGGGCAGGTCCGTGTCGGCGGCCCGCAGCCGGTCGCCGTACCCCGCGACGAGCTCCTTGCGGGTCGACGCCGGATGGATGCCTTCGGCGGTCTGCGCGCTGTCGGTCACCGACACCGCGAACACCGTCCCGTCCCGGCCGATGAGCACGGTGAGCGCCGGGAACCCGGCGTTTTCGGTGACCAGCGTCGTGCAGGTGCCCGTCCGGCCGCTCTCCTGCATCAGCGGGAACGGGGACGCGGCGCGGGCCTGCGCCTCGGTCATGCCCAGCTTGAGATCGCCGATGCCGTCGGCGCGGACGACGACCGAGAAGCCGGGCTCGTCGGGTGCCACCGTCATGCCCGCCTCCGGGAACAGCGTCGCGAGCCGGCGGGCGTCGACGCCCTCGTGCTGCCGCAGCGACTCGTAGATGAACGCGCCGTGGCTGGTCTCGCCCCACGCGATGTCCTGCCAGCGGCCGTCCTTCCACGCGAAGAAGGCCTCCTGGGTGCCGTGCACGCCGATCTCCGGCCCGGCGAAGCGGACGAACGCGAACCCTTCGCGGCAGTACGACGCCCGGATGGCGTCGGCGTGCTCGATGCTCTGCAACGCCGCGCCCTGCTCGCCCACGCACTGTGACGCCTGTGTGGCGGCGGGCGCCGGCGGCGAGGAAGAGCCATCGCATGCCGCGAGCGCGAGGACCGGGACGAGTGCGACGAGGATGCGCTGGGCGGAGGCCATGGTCACCTGCACGGGGGCTCGTAGGGCGTGGACGGGATGTAGGCGCGCCACTGCTCGGCGGTAACGAGATCGCCGGTGGTCGAGCAGATGCGGGCGATCAGCCGTTCGGGGTCGAACAGCCGCAGGGACAGGGGATCGCGGCCGCCCGCACCGGCCAGGAGCCCGACGTCGACGGGGGTGTCGCCGCTGACGTCCCAGACGTGGACGCCGTCGCCGTTCACGGTCAGCAGGTGCCGCCCGTCCGAGCTGTAGGCCAGGTCGTCCGCGGCGACGTGCGCGAAGGTCGCCGGCTCGGCGGTGCCGCGCAGGTTCCAGACGGTCAGGCCCGCCCCGGCGACCGCGACCGACCCGCCGCCCGCGGCGAACGCGACGCCGGCCGCGTCGCCCGTGAACCGCAGCTCCCGCCGCCGCTGCGGGCCGCCGATCGTCAGGTCCCAGATCTCGAGCCGGCCTCCGTCGCCGGCGCCGGCCAGGCGACGCCCCGACGGGTCGAAGGCGACGCGCGTCATCCGGCCCGGACCGGTCGCCAAGGTGACCGGGTGCTCCAGCGGGCGCGCCGCTCCCAGGTCGAACACGGTGAGCGTGTCGTTGGCGACCGCCAGCCACCGGCCGTCGGGGCTGACCGCCAGCCCGTGCACGCCCGGGGTCCGGTTCGCCCGCTCGTCGCGCCGGGTGAGCGTGTCGCCGTCGACGTCCCAGACGGTGATCCAGCCGTCGCGGCCGGCGGTGACGACGACCGCGCCGGAGGCGGACACGGCGACGGCGGACTCGCCCGTGTCGACCCGTGGCCGGTCGCTGACCGGCGCCGTCGACAACAGCCGCGGCGGCCGGTCGGGCGCGACCGCCCACAGCCGCACCTCACCGGTGAAGTCGACGGTCGCCGCCCGGTGATCGGAGCCGCCGACCGCGGTGCCCTCGACCGACTCGGGCAGCACCGGTCCCTGCGCCGGGCAGGCCGGCGCGAGCGTCCAGAAGTTCACCCTGGACCCGGCGGAGCGGACGAGGAACCGGTTGCCGGCCGTGAACATGACGGGCCCGCCCGTCTCCGGCGCCGCGATGCACGACGGCACCCGGTCGTAGGAGAAGTCGTGGAACTCGTTCGGGCTGACCCGCACGAGGACCGGCTTGCCGGTGCGGGCGTCCCAGCTCGCCATCGTGTTGTCGGCCGGGCTGAACGCCGCGGCCGTCGCGAACTCGGCCGGCCGGTGCGCCAGCTCCTCGCCGGGCGGCCCGAGGTGCCACAGCAGCAGCCCGGACCAGGAGTCGTCGACCACGAGGGCGGACCCGTCGAGGCTCGTGGACAGCGGGGTGAGCATCCGCGGCCGGCGGGTGTCGCTCCCGGCGGGAGGCTTGGGTGCGGGGATCTCCCAGCGGCGGAAGGCGTCCCGGGTGTCCACGGCGGCGAGCGCCGACCCGCCGACGACGAGCACGCCCCGCGAGGTGAACAGCAGCGCCGGCACGGCGGGCCCGGCCGGCAGGAACTGGTGCCAGACCTCGGTGAGCGGCGCGCCGGCGGTGAGGTCCCACACCCGAACCGCGAGGTCGCCGGTCCGCTGCAGCAGGGTCGCCGGACCGAAGCCGGCCGCGAGGTACCGGCCGTCGGCGGAGAACTCCAACGCGGTCACCCGGTGCCCCTGGTGCACGACGCGGCCGGCGGGCCCCGCCGCCGACCGCACCTCGATCCCGCCGTCGGCGTCGGCGATGGCGATCAGCTTGCCGTCGCGGCTCGTCGCGACGCTGGTGACGGTGCCACCGGCCTCCGGGAGGATCCGCGTCACGCGGTGCTCGCCGAGGCGTGCGGTGTAGATGCCGCCCCCCGCGGCGACCATCACATCGTCACCACCCGGCACCGCCCGCACGGCCTGGATCTCCCCGGGGAAGGTGAGCGTGCCGCCGGTCGTGGACGCGTCGAGGACGGACCGCAGCGCCTCAGGGGTCGGCGAGATCCGGTACGCGGCGGCGGCCAGCTGGCGGGCCAGGTTCGGGTCGTCCGCCATCAGCTTCTGCGCCTGCTCCGCCACCGCCCGCGACGACGCCATCCGCCGGGTCCGCTCCGCCTCGCGGCTCTGGACGAAGTACACCGTCCCGGACACGGCCAGGACCAGCGCCACGACGGCCGCCAGCGCGCCGCTGACCCGCTGCCAGTTCGGGTGGTACAGCGTCCGCCATGCCTCGCCGACGGTCCGCACCGGGTGGACGTCGGGGCGGCCGTCCACCGTCTTCGGGCCGCCCGTCCGTGGGATGATCGCGACGAGCTTGGCCCGGCGGGCGGCGTCGAGTTTCGCGTCCAGACCACCGACGTCGCCGAACGTGCCGCCGGCGGTGAGCCTGCCGGTCACGGCGAACGGCCGGCGCGACGGTCGCAGCCAGCGCGCAGCGGTCATGACCGGCCGCCACAACCGCGCCAGCACCGCCGATCGGGACGGCGGGCCCAGCACGGCGGCGAGCAGCACCGCGAACGCGGCGCCCGTCGAGTCGCCGACGACGTGCAGGCAGGGCTCGCCCGGCACGGTGAGCCGCCACACGACGCACGGCGCCGACTCCCGGCCGGCGGTCGCGTGGCGCCAGGCCGCGGCGATCGACCCGGCGAACGCGTCGTCGCCCCGCAGGAACGCCGTCGCCGCCGGGTCCGGATACAGCCCGGCCGGGCCGCCCGGGATCAGCGCGATCTCCAGCGTGCCGGCGACGCCCTCGCTCCCGTGCCGGCCCTGCCGCTCGAACAGCACGGCCATCCGCTGCGCCGCGCGGCGGGGGCGCACCGCCCCGGCGGCGAGCAGCGCCTGCAGCACCACCCACGAGCGCACCGCGCCGCCCGGGAGCGGCTCCACCAGCTCGGCGATCCGCTGGGCCGCCGGGTGCCGGTGCGCGGTCGGCATCGTCTCCGGCATGATGCGGGTGTCCCGCCAGTACGTGACGGCCGCCGCGACATCGGCGTCGGTGCGCCCGGCGGCGGCGAGCGTGACCTGCGCGACCGCCACCGCCGCCCGGCGGAGCGCGGTGCGGTCCGCGGCGTGTCGCGGGGTCTTCTCGTCGAGCAGGCTCAGCAGCCCGGACTCCTCGTCGAGCCAGGCGTCCACCCGTCCGGGCTCGGTCCGTGCGGCGGCGGCACACGCCGTCCACCAGCCCGCGACAAGATCGTGGAACAACCGGGTCGGCGACTCGGGCGAGTCGACGTCGTGCCGCGCCCGGACGATCCGCGCGATCTCCGCGGCCGGGTCGGGCGCCGGCATCACAACTCCAGGAGCCTGGTGATGAGCTGGCTCGTCGCGGGCTCGGCCACCTCCGCGACCGCCGTCCACGCGTCGAGGGTCTCGCGGTCGGACGCCGCGTCGACGGAGTCGCGGACGATGTCGGGGTCGAGCTCCGTGAACGGCTCTGCCAGCTCCTGCACCGTCCACGGCAGGTTCGTGGCGAATCCGGGCAGGTCGACAACGGCCACCGGCGTCCCGAACCGCTTGGGCCGCACCGGCGCGGCGATGGCGGTGCGGCCACCGGCGCGGACCGCGTACCGGATCAGGAAGCACCGCACGCGGGCCGAGGGCGCGGTGATCTCGACCTCGAAGCGGCGGTCGGGCGTCTGCCGCAGCCGGATCCGGATGGTGCCGCGGGGCGACACGAACGTGTGGACGGTCTGTTCGGCCGCGGGGGCGGCGGCGAGCACCAGCTCGCTCGTCCGCCACGCGGGCAGCGCGATGACACCGGGATCGAAGCCGTCCCAGGCATCGCTACCCCACACGTCCTCGTCCTCGGCGAGCCAGGTGACCGCAGGGTCGCCCGCACTTTCAAGCATCGTCCGGCTCATGTCGCAGCGACGGACCTGCCGCAGCAGCTCGCGGAACGCTGCGGTCGGCGGCGTGCTGCCGGTGTCCCGCACGGCCGCCACCAGCGCGAGCGCCGACAGGCGGAGTCTCGGCACGACGAGGGCGAGGGCGCGCTCAGTGAGTCGCGCCAGCTCGTCGAGGCGATCTCCGGCGTCGGGGCGGCGCTGGAGCACGGCCGCGCGTAGCGCGAGGACGTCGGGGTCGTTGCCGGGCCGGTCCGCCACAGCCGCCGCGGTCGCGTCGTCGCCGAGCTGGAGGGCGGTGAAGCCCAGCAGCGCCACGCCCAGCGTCGGCAGGTTCGCCAGGTCGCCGCGGAGCACGTGGACCGCGGCGTCGGGCCGGCCACGGTCGGCGAGGGCGATCGCCGCGGTCGTCGGGTCGCGAACGGTCTGCGCCGGGCCGGCGAGGCGCGTGTCGCGGGATCCGGGACCGACCACGACGACCTCGTCGAAGCTGTCGGGGCCGGTGGGCAGTGGCACCGAGACGGCGTACGTCCCGGGCGGCAGCGTGATCGGCTCGCCGGTGCTGCCGGTCGCCACCACCTTCAGCCGGCTGTCGCGGACCGTCACCGGCAGGGCGACCCCGTCCATGTCGACGACCAGCGTGCCAGGTTCCGTCATCGCAGCGTCACCGTCTTGTGTGCCTTCGGCGGAGCGACCTGCACCGATGCCACCGTCTCCGGCGCGAACTGCGGGTGCGGCGGGTCGAAGGCCACCGCCAGGGTCCAGATGCCCGCCGGCACCGGCACGTCGATCACCGGCAGCGGGCGGCGTTCCAGGGCCTGGACGTCGCCCTCGAAGATGCGCGCGGTGCAGCCGACGGCGTGTTGGGCGGCGGCGGGGTCGACGAACAGCGTCACCGGCACCGACGGCACCTCGCACTCCAGGAACGCGATGTCCGACAGGTGCGAGCCGCCGACCATGACCGTCTGCTCCTCCGCGCCGAGGGCGGCCAGCTGATGTGCCCGCCGCCACAGGTGGCGGTGCAGCGACTCGGCGGTCACGCCCCACCGCTCCTCGTCGCCGTCGAGGCGGGTGCGGGCGTCGAGGTCCAGGCACTCCAGCAGGGCCCGCACGAAGACGCTGCCCACGCCCGACTGCCAGGCCGCCGTCCCGGGCGCCGCGGCGAAGAAGATGGGCCGGTGGGCCGGGCCGGTGCCGCGACGCGGTTCGAGGGTGATCCTGCCGCGCAGCGGGCCCGCGTAGTCGTCCAGGCCGTGTGCCGGCACACGGCAGGCGTCGACGAAGTACCACTGGCGGGTCGGGCAGCCGTCGAGGCTCAGCCCCTTCCGGACGCCGGCGACGTCGACGGCCGCGTCGAACGGGTCACCGATCGCGCCGGCGTCGCGGAGCAGGACGATCGCGCCGTCGTCGGTCTCCTGCACGCCGTGTCCGCAGATGTACAGGACGGCGACGTTCTCCGGCGACGACCGGCAGTCCTGCGCCCATTCGTGCAGCGCCTGGTGCACGGCCGCGCCGTCGGCCCGCGGCACGGTGTCGCCGCCGGAGACGTATGGCCGCTCGTCGTCGGTCGGCGCGAGCAGCAGCCGGATGCTGCCCAGCCGCCGGTCCCCGCCCGGGTACCGGTCGCGCATCCACCGGGCGAACAGGTCCGCCGACGTCGCGCCCGACGGCAGGTCGTCCAGGTCGGACAGTGGCCGGAACGGGTACTCCGACACGCCGATCACCAGCACGTGCGTCGCGGGTCCGGGGGTGTCGTCGCGGAACCAGCACGGCAGCGGCGCGGTCATCCCGCGGTCACCCGCCCGCCGGCCATGATCCGGTCGAGGGCGCCGGCGATGACAGTCAGGCCGGCCTGCGCGCCGAACCCCCACGCGGCGACAGTCACGTAGTCGCGCCAGCCGCCGAAGGCCTGGTCGAAGTACAGCGCGCTGAGCCCGGTCCAGACGGTGACGACCGCGATGGCGGCGAACACGAGCACGTTGCGGACCCGCCGCGACCGGGCGACCCGCCGGGCCGTCGCGGCCGCGCCCTCCCGCGCCTCGGCCAGCGCGAGTGCCGGGTCGGGCGGCACCGGCGGCAGCGGCACGGGCCCCGGTCCGGGGCCGGGCACGCCGGATGCGACGAGCCGCTCGCGGGACTGCAACGCGTGCAGGACGACGGCCGGCGCGTCGAGGCGCTCACCGATCCGCAGCCCGGTGTACGCGGCGCCGTCGGCCGCGGCCCACATGTCCTCCAGGACCGCGTCGACCGTGGCGGCCGCCTCCGTCAGCGACCGCAGGTCGGTCGCGTCGCGCTGGGCGGGCTTCAGCCGCCGCGCGAGCGCCCGCAGGCCGTGGACGGCGGTGGCGTCGGCGGGCCAGGCCCGCAGGGCGACGGTCGTGGCGTCGATGTCGGCGATCAGCTGCGGGACCGTGTCGACGTCGTCGATCGGCCGGCCCCGCAGCAGCGCCCCGGCGTGCGTGACGAGGGCCGGCAGCCGGCCGGCCGCCGCCTGCCCGGGCCTGGCGTCCCACGGGGACGGCGGGTCGCCCGGCGTGCCGGCGACGGCCTGCTCGGCGACGGTCAGCGCGGCGAGCCGCTGGGCCGCCGCCGGCCACGCGTCGACGAGTTGCCGCAGCGCCGTCATGACGTCGAGCTGCGCCTGGAACGGGCCCTCGTCGGCGGTCAGCTCGCTGAACCTGCGGCTGAGCTTCGACAGCTCCGACCGGACCGCGGCGAGCCGCGCCTGCAGGGCGGGCAGGAACGAGTAGGCCCGCCACGGCGCGTTCGCACCGGCCTGGCGGAACCGCTGATGCGCGGCCGCCGCCTCCGCCTCGAGCAACCACGACTCCTCGACCGCCAGCGACACCGTGCTGAGCCGGCCCGCCTGCCACGCGGTCACCAGCGCGAGCGCGACACCGGCGAGCAGGACGAGCAGCGGGAACACGAAGTCGTCGGTGCTGCGCAGCGTCAGCGCCACCTCGCCGGCCGCGTCGTCGTCCGGTGCCAGATCGATCGTCCCGGTGTAGTCGCCGGCCCGGGTGGCGCCCGCGAAGGCGAGCTCGACGTCGTGCCGCCCCGCGTGGCAGGTCGCCTGCACGGTCACCGCGCCGCCGCCCGCCGACGCGAGCCCGCCGACCGGGATCGTCGCATCCCCGGGCGGGCACGAGACGCCCTGGGCGAGCGGCAGCGTGGCGCCGCTGAGCCCGGTCACGAACGGGCCTCGCGACGACGTCACCCGCCACTCGGCCACGAGCGGCAGCCACCCCACCGTCTCCGGGCCGATCTCGTACGCCCGCCGCGCGACGACAGTCGGCGTCCCCGGCGCCCGGGCGACGGCGACCAGGAAACCGGACGCGCCGTCGTCCCCGGCCGGCGTGACGGTGAAGACCGCGACCCCGCCCGGATCGAGGTGCGCGCTCGCCGGTGCGACGGTGGCGGCGCCGGTCCCGCCGTCCCCGGCGACGCTCCGGATGTCGACGTCATACGGTACGCCGGCGTTGTTCACGACCGCCGCCCGCGCCGGGTTGCCGGGCCGCAGCCGCAGCACCGTCCCGTCGAGGAACTCCACGTCGGCGCCGTCGGCCAGCGCGGGCGGCGGAGCCATCGATCCGACCAGCAGCATGACCGCCGCGACGATGCCGGCTTTGCGCAGCACGTGCCCTCCCATCCCGGGTGACCGGTTGTGGTTACCCTGTCACGGTCGATGGCCGGCGTGATCGTCCGAGCGGATACGGTGCCCGGCCGATCGTGCCTCGACGCACCTGGA
The DNA here is from genome assembly GCF_040614215.1 of Dactylosporangium sp. NPDC006015. NCBI lineage: Bacteria > Bacillati > Actinomycetota > Actinomycetes > Micromonosporales > Micromonosporaceae > Dactylosporangium > Dactylosporangium sp. NPDC006015. Next base: position 73,200 of record NZ_JBEXUD010000041.1, on the reverse strand, counting down.
CCACCGGCCCCGAACGGCTGCCATCTCGTCGATGGGCCGACGCCGGCAGGTGGGACGGGTTAGCGTGGCCGGATGACTGCAGCGGAAGAACACCGGAGCATCGCCGGCACGTTCACCGACCGGGTCCGTGGCGTGCCGGCCGGCGGCTGGGACCGACCGGCACCGTGTGAGGGCTGGGTGGCCCGGGACGTCGTCGGGCACCTCGTCGAATGGCTGCCGGGGTTCCTGCGCGCCGGCGCGGGCATCGACCTGCCGAAGGGGCCGCCGGTCGCCGAGGACCCGGTCGCCGCCTGGCAGGTGCACACCGACGCCGTGCAGGCGCTGCTGGACGACCCGTCCAGCGCCGACCGGATGCTGTCCAACCCGCACATCGGCGAGCTGCCGGTCGCCACGGCGATCAGCCAGTTCTACACCTCCGACGTGTTCCTGCACACGTGGGACCTGGCCCGTGCGACCGGCCAGGACGAGCGGCTCGACCCGCAGCGCTGCGCGGTGATGCTGGAGGGCATGCTGCCGATGGACGAGGTGCTGCGCAGCAGCGGCCACTACGGCGCGCGGGTCGAGGTCCCCGCCGACGCCGACGCGCAGACCCGGCTGCTGGCCTTCATCGGCCGCGACCCTTCCCAGTAGTCGATGCCGCCCGGCCGGTCCCGGTGCGGGCCGAGACCGGCCGGGCGGCCGGATTCAGTTGAAACTCTGCTGCCACACTTCGGCGTCGACCGCGTCGTGCCAGCGAGTGAACCCGCAGGCCCAGGCCACCGGATCGGTCAACGGCGGGCCACCGAAACGCGGCTCGCCGGAGACCAGCAGCCGTGATCCGATCCCGAAAGGCGCCACTTCCAGGCTGACGCCGCCCGTCGGATTCGGCAGTCCGACGGTGACGCTTTCGGCTGAGCCGCCCCGGAACCATCGGTGAACCTTGAACGTCACCGGAAGAAACATGCCTGTCGCGGCATCGGTGGCGCCGATTCCGGTCACCGACCCGTCGAACGCGAAACTGCGCCGGGCAAGTGACTGTGCCGAATACGCCTCGACACAACTCTGGCTCGCTGAAGTGCCCGCGAAGACGTCGCCGCGACGCGCGCCGGACGGTGACCCGGGCGCCGACGTCGACTCGGCCCCCGGCGTCGAGCCGGGCCCGGACGGTTCCTGTGGCAGGCAGCCTCACCCGCACATACACCGCCGGGCGACCCAGCACGCGGGCGATCTCGGTGGGCGTGAGCCCTTCCACCGCGACGAGACCGAGAATGTCTTGATCCTCGGGGCGCAGGCGGTCAAAGGCGGCGGCGACGGCACCATCAGGGTCAGGCGCCTCGGTCGCCGCCGAGATGGTCCCCGTCGCGAGGACCCGGGCCGCGAGCCGGTCATAGCGGCGCCTGGAGCGCGCATGGTTCGCCAACGTCCGGCGGGCGATACCGTACAGCCAGAGTATGGTCTCTTCACCGTCCGGCATGTCCTCGACGCGCCGCCAGGCGGTCAGGAAGACGTCCGCGACGACATCCGAGGCATCCTGCACCGAGTCGGTGCGGCGCAGCGCGTAGGCAAAGATTGGCTCATATGGGCGGCATATGCTCGCTCAAACCGGGCCGATCGCATACCCGCTCCATGTCCACCAACACCCCATGCGTTACACCCACTTCACAAGCATTCAGATACCGACGCCGCCGGCGCTATCCAGGCGCGGCGACGAGTGCGTCGCCGAGCGGGGTGCGGCGGTAGAGCACGGAGCGGCCCGAGCGGGCGCGGTGCACGAGACCCGATCGGTGCAGGACGGCGAGGTGGTCGCCGACGGCGCCGGTGGCCATGCCGTACGCCCGGGCGAGCTGACTCGTGCTGGCCGGGTCGCCGAGGGTGGCCAGCAGCAGCGCCCGGGACCGGCCGAGCAGCGCCGACAGGTGCGCGGGCGGCTCGGGCGGCCCATGCTCGAGCAGCGTCCCGACGCCGCGGGCCGGGTAGACGATCGCCTTGGGCCAGGGGTCGTCGGCGTACACGGCGATCTCCGGCCACACGAACACCGACGGGACGAGCAGCAGCCCGTCCCCGCCGAGCGCGATCTCGCCTCTGCTGCGGACGTGCAGGTCGATGCCGCCGTCGCGCCAGCGGACCTTCCGGTGGAGCCCGGCGAGGGCGGCGGCCCAGCCCGCGCGGCCGAGCTCGCCGACGCGGTGCACGACGTCGCGCTCGCACAGCAGCCGCAGCCGTGGCCAGTCGTCTTCGAGCAGCGCCGTCCACGCCGCGGCCAGCACGTCGGCGAGCCTGTCCAGGGCGTCCGGCGCCGCCAGCACCGCCCGCGCGGCGTCCGACACGTCGCGGCGGTGCCGCAGATAGAAGTCGATCTCCGCCCGTACGCCGTCCGCCGGCGCGGCGCGCATCGTGGCGAGGTCGTCCTCGATGGTCTGCAGCCGCGGCGGCGGGGAGAAGAACGTCGCGCCTGCCCGCGGCGTGTGCAGCGCGTCGATCGCCGCGAGCCCCGCCCCGTGCCGCCCGGCCAGCTCCGTGAACCGCGGCCGCAGCCGGGCCAGCCACGCCTCCGGCACGCCCTGCGGGTGCGGGCTCTGCAGGGCGCGGATCAGGTGGTGCAGCTCGAAGACCGGCGACAGCGCGAACCTGGTGCGCACCAGGTCCTCCGCACCCACCACGAACCGCAGCACGCCCTCGACCTTACGCCGTGTGGCGAATCATTCGTGCAGTCTCCCGCTCGCCCGCAGGCTGGTGCGCATGACTGTCGTCGACCGCCCGGCCACGTACCGCGAGGTGTTCGCGGAGCCGTCGTTCCGTGCCCTGTTCGTCGCGCGGACCCTGGCGATCGGCGCGAACTCCCTGCAGATCTTCGCGCTGTCCGTCCTGGTCTACACCGGCACCGGCTCCGCGCTGCTCAGCGCGCTCGCCTTCGGCGCGGGATTCCTGCCGCAGGTCGTCGGCGGGCTGCTGCTCGGGTCGCTGACCGACCGCCTGCGCCCGCGGCCGCTCATCGTCGCCGGGTATGCGGTCGAGGCCCTCCTCGCGGCCGCGCTCGGCCTGCTCGACCTACCGGTCGCGGCGAGCCTCTCGCTGGTCGCCGTGGTCGCGTGCGGCACGCCGGTGTTCGCGGGCGCGGCGGCCCGCGTCATCGCCGACCAACTGACCGGCGACGCGTACGTCCTCGGCCGCTCCGTGTCCAACATGTCGTCCTCCGCCGCCCAGCTGCTCGGCCTCGCGGGCGGCGGCGTCGCGGTGGCCGCCGCGGGACCCCGCCACGCGCTGCTCTTCGCCGCCGCCTGCCACGTGGCCGCCGCCGTGCTGGTCCGCTTCGGCCTCGGCTCAGGCGGCGGAGGTGTCCGTTCCCGTGGCGGTGCCGTCCATTCCCGTGGCGGCGCTGTCAGGGACAGTCTGGCCGGGGCATCGGCGTTGTTCGGTGACCGCACCATCCGCCGGCTGCTGCTCGCCCAGTGGCTGCCGTCCGCGTTCGCCGCCGGCGCCGAGGCCCTCCTCGTCGCGTACGCCGGCCGCCGCGGCTTCCCAGCAGGCTCCGGCGCCGTCCTCATGGCCGCCCCCGCCGCCGGCATGCTCCTGGGCAACTTCGTCGCCGGCCGCTTCCTCCGCCCCACCCTGCGCGAACGCCTCGCCGGTCCCTTCCTGCTCCTGCTCGGCACCCCACTCATCGCCGTGCTCGCCGCCCCACCACTCCCGGTCCTGGCGGCGCTGCTCGTCATCGCCGGGACGGGCTTCGCGTACGGTCTCGGCCTGCAACGCGCCTTCCTCGCCGCCGCCCCCGAAGCCCGCCGCGGCCAGCTCTTCGCCCTGCTCTCCACCGGCATGATGGCCCTGCAGGGCCTCAGCCCCCTGCTTCTGGGCACCGTCGCGGAGTTGACTTCCCCGGCCCTGGCCATCGCGTCCGCCGGAGCCGCCACGGTACTGGTAGCGCCCCTACTGCTACGCGGCCGCCCCAGTGACATCCGAAGCCAATCGAAGCGCTAAAGACTTGACTGCGTGCCCCGAAGTGATTGATTCCATCAGGGCTCCTCGTGAGCGTGACGAAGAATATCTGCTCCGAGTCTTCGAAATGGAGATCACGCCGGCGGCGCGATCCTACGTTCGGTGTCTTCATGGCGGCGACGAAAGGGAGGATGAGCAGCCCGTGTCGACGCTACGCCGGATTCGCGACACGTACCGTGAAAGCGGCATCTTCCTGAGGCCTTCCGAAATTTCTTGACAGCGCGGACACCGTCGCACAGGCACACCCAACGCCGTATCTTGCCTCAGTGACCTACTTCGCGGACCTGACGCCCTACGCGTACTCGCGCGACGACCACGACACCGTCACGCACGTATGGGGCACGCTGGACTACCGACCGCGGTACGAGCGGCTTGGCGGTACCCCTCAGACCTGACCGACGAGCAGTGGGCGCTGGTCGGGCCGCTGCTCCCAGCGCCCAAACGCGTTGGTAGGCCGGAAAGCATCCACGAAGATCCATTGTGGACGCTGTTCTGTACGTGGTCCGCACCGGCTGCGCCTGGCGGTACCTGCCACGCGACTTCCCGCCATGGCAGACGGTCTACTGGTACTTCAAGCAGTGGGAAGAGGCCAAGGTCACCGGCTAGCGAAACATACGTGCCAACTCCACTTGCTCCGGCGCCGTCCGGCATCCGTTCAGCGTGGCGTGCAATCACGACCTGCCCGGACGCGTCACGATAGCCGCGGGGCTCCGGTGTAGCGGAAGGTGTTGGAGGCGCGGCGGGTGAAGCCGAGTCGTTCGTACAGGCGGATGGCGGAGACGCGGTCGGGGCGGGATGTCAGGTCGACGCTGCGGGCGCCTTCGGTTTCGGCGAGGCGGAGGGCTTCGCGGATGAGTGCGGCGCCGGCGCCGTGGCCTCGGGCGGACTCGTCGACGACGACGTCCTCGATCCTGGCGCGCAGGCCGGTCGGGACGGGGAACGTGACCAGCGTCAGCACGCCGACGATCCTGCCGTCGACGCAGGCGGCCAGGATGTGGTTGCCCGGCCAGATGAGGAGAGCGTCGAGGGCCGCGGCGTCCAGCGGCGCGGCGGAGGCGGACAGCTGGGGCAGCAGGCGTGCGAATGCCTCGACCGTCTCTTCGGTGGCGGCGGCAATGCGCTCGACAGCAACGTCCATGGCAGCACTCTAACGACGGACGGTCCGGTGGTGACGGCGACCGGCCACCAACCCGAGGTCTCCCACGCGGTGACGGCGCCGGTCCCGCCTTCGGCGAGCGCACCACCGTCGGCGATGTCCAGGGTCCACCACGGGGTGAGGCTGCTGACCAGAACCAGCGCCCCGGCGGTGGGCACCAGCCAGACCTGCCAGCGCTGAAAGCTCACGGCACCGCCCCCGATCCGGCACCCGGCCGATGCGACCGACCATACGCGCGCGGCCGGCCGGCACGTGGGGAAACGACTGGAGGTCCTGGCGTACGTTGGGGGCGTGGGCGGGGAGGCGGAGGCACGGCAGTTGTTCGACGCGTTCCGGGACGAGCTGTGGGGGCAGCGGCACTGGGACAGCGACTTCACGCCGGCACCGCATGAGCCTGACCTGAGGCTGCGGGAGCTCGTCGACGGGGCGGGGGTGGCGGCGGTACCGGAGGCGATCGGCGCGCTCGGAGACGAGACGCTGCTGGTACACCTGCTGCCGATGCTGCACGAGGACCGCCTCAGCGTGTCGGAGCGGAACGCCGTCATCGCGGCCTTCGCGAATTACGGCGAACGAGGGAGGGCACTGATCGGGGGCGAAGGGGCCGTGCGGCGGATCGAGGACGCCGACGACACGTTCCTGCGCGGGCGGATCGAGACCACGCTGGGCGGCGCGTTCGACGCGTACGCCGGCATCCTGCTGGTCGAGCCGGCGGCGCCCGCCGCGTTCCAGCTGGCGTGGATCGACCGGGCGTACGGCGCACCCGTCACCGCGGCGCGCGTCGCCTGGATCCGCGGGCTCGGCTTCGCCGACGAGGACCTCCTGGCCGAGGTCGCGCGGCCGGTGCGACGGCCGCTCGAAGGGCTGCGCATCGAGTGGGACTGCGGCCGGCCCGGCAAGCACCACCCGGCCCGCGCGGCCCGCGCCGCGGCCGCCGGCCTGCCCTCGCTCGCCAGCGGCTGGCTCCGCCACGAAGCCCACGCCCAAGCTGCCCGCATCCATCTCGACAAGGTCCGGGCCGCCACCGATGCAACTTCCTGACTACCTGCCCGGCCAGGACGCGCCGCTGGTCGACGCGATGCCCTGGCTGGAGGACGAGCTGTTCTGGCCCGCGTTCCTGTTCGCCGTCGGCCACGCGGGCTCGGCACCCGAGGCGTTCGGGGTGGACCCGGCCGACCTCGAGGCGCTCCTCGACGACTTCGAGCGATCGGACCTGTGGCCGGTGTTCACCGTCCCGATCGGCCGGGGCTTCCTGCACCTGATCGTGCGCAACTTCCCCGGCGATCCTGGCCTCGACTGGCTGGTCGACGCCGAGATCGGGGCCGCCGCGCGCCGCCTCGCCGCCGAGGACGGCGGCGACAGCCCGGGGCCCGGCCTGCCGTGGGGACTGCTGCCCACCGACCCGGTGAACCTGCTCCTGGCACTGCCGGCGTTCGGCGAGGGCGGCGACCCCGACCCCGTGGCGGCCGCCCTGTGGGCCGTGGGCGCGACCACGTCGGTCGACGAGCTGGCCGCCGAGCTGTTCGCCCACCGGTTCTACGGCCGCTAAATTCGGGTCGTGGATTAAGGTTGCTTTAGATCTCTGTCGGGCACGGGGCGGCGGCGCCTACGATCACGGCGGTCGTGCACCGTCCGCGCTCGTGGGGAGTCATTCGTTGTCGTACGCGTCGAACCACGGCGTTCCCTGGCGGCTCGGCCGGAGCAAGGTGGTGATGGCGGCGGCGGGCCTGATCGTCGTGGCCGGCGCGGCCGTCGTCTACCTCACCACGTCGCCCGGATCGGCGAGGCCGTCCTCGGTTGCGGATGCGTCGCCGGTACCGGCGGAATCCGGCGCTGTGATCGGTGCGGCGCCCGCGCCGTCGGGGTCCGCGTCGGCCGCCGCGAGCGCTGGAGCGTCGAAGTCCGCCACCGCCAAGGCGCCCGCGACCGGGTGGATCCCGGTGGACGCCGCGGCGTGGAAGGCGCAGGTCGACGCGTACCAGGCGCTCAAGACCGACCCGGTGCCGGCGGGGGTGGGCAACCTGCCCGAGTTCCGGGCGGACTGCCAGTACAGCCACTCCCTGGCCGACGACCCGATCGTCTTTCCCGGGCTCGCCGGCTCGTCGCACATGCACTCGTTCGTCGGGAACAAGGCCGTCACCGCCGACACGACGCCCGAGGATCTGACGAAGTTCACGGCCACGACGTGCAAGCCGGTCCAGGACCACTCCGCGTACTGGGTGCCGACGCTGTACGACGCCGCGACGAACAAACCCGTCGAGACCACCGGCTTCCGGGTCTACTACCGGTCGCTGATGAACACGTCGGCCGGTCAGCTGCCGATGCCGAACGGTCTGCGGATGATCAGCGGCGACGCCACGAAGCGGCAGCCGACGCCGCGCGGGGCGCAGGGCCAGTTCTACTGCGCCTTCTACGGCCCCGGCGACCTCGACGGCGTCGCGCGCAGCACCAACGGCAACTGGCCCATCTGCGGCGGCGACGCCACGCTGCACTTCATGATGCAGTTCCCGGACTGCTGGGACGGCAAGCACCTGGACAGCCCCAACCACAAGGACCACGTCAAGCACGGCTCGGGCAACGCCTGCCCGGCCAGCCACCCGGTGAAGATCCCGGCGATCACCTTCGACATCCAGTACGGCGCGAAGGGCACCCAGCAGGGCTACTACCTGTCCTCGGACAAGGAGGGCAGGAGCGCCTCCTCGATGCACGGCGACGCGTTCGTGATGTGGGACGCCGCCACCATGAACAAGCGCACGAAGAACTGCATCCTGCAGCGCCGTACCTGCGACAACAACGGCTACCAGCAGTAGGGCGGCGGCATCCGTTAGGCTCTCCTTACTTCGCCACAGGGGGGATGGCCGTGCCGTTCGTGAACGTCGGTGCCGTGACGCTGCACTACGAGGAGTCCGGCAGCGGCGACGCCGTCGTGCTGGTCGCCGGCACCGCCGCGCGCGGCCGCACGTGGCGGCTGCACCAGGTGCCCGCGCTGGTCGCCGCCGGCTACCGGGCGATCACCTTCGACAACCGGGGCGTGTCGCCGAGCGACCCGGCGAAGACCGGGCTCACCGTCGACGACCTGGTCGCCGACACGGCCGGCCTGATCGAGCGGCTCGCCGGCGGGCCGTGCCGGCTGGTCGGCTCGTCGATGGGCGCGCACGTCGTGCAGGAGCTGCTGCTGGCCCGGCCCGACCTGGCCACCCAGGCGGTGCTGATGGCGAGCCGGGGCCGCCCCGACGCGATGTCCCGGGCTCTCGCCGCCGCCGAGCGCGCGCTGTACGACGAGCGCGTCCGTCTCCCCGGCGTGTACGACGCGACGACGCGCGCGGTGCAGAACCTGTCGCCGAGCACGCTGCAGGACGAGCAGGCGGTGCAGGACTGGCTCGACCTGTTCGAGATGTCCCCGGCCGACGTGACCGACGCCGGCCTGCGCCCGCAGCTCGACGTTGAGCTCGACACGGACCGGCTGGCCGCGTACCGGCGGATCGGCACCCCGACGCTGGTGCTGTCGTTCGCGGACGACGTGATGGCGCCGGCGGCCCGCGGCCGTGAGCTCGCCGACGCGATCCCCGGCGCCCAGTACGCCGAGATCCCCGCCGCCGGCCACTACGGCTACCTGGAGCAGCCCGACGCCGTCAACGACGCGATGCTGACGTTCTTCAAGGGCTGAGCAAGGCTGATCAGCGCACCACCAGCTGCACCAGCAGCAGGTGACCGGAGTGCGTCTCGACCTCGAACATGCCGGTGGTGTCGGCGCGGAACTCCAGCGTCGCCGGCCGGCCCGCCTCCAGCACGGCCTTGCGGTCGTAGCCGTGGACGTGCAGCTCGTCGGGCACGTCGGAGGTGACGGTGAGCCGGATCGTGCTGCCCTTGCCCACCTCGACCCGGCCGACGGGCGGCTCGACCCGGCCGCCGGTGATCGACACCGTGATCGACCGGTCCTGTGGTGGTGTTTCGCCGGTACCGCCGCGGAACAGCACCCAGGCGACGACGCCCGCGGCGATCAGGATGGCGACGGCGACGAGCCGGAAGACGGCGTCGCGCGACCGGGCGGGCGCGACCTCGGTGGTGGTGGGCACGGCGGGTTCCTCACGGGAGCACGACAGGGCAGGGCCCGGAGCGCCGCACACCGGTAGCCCGCCCCGGCCGCCGAGCCGGAGATGCGGACGGGCGTAAGCCTAACGGCCCGCCCGCGTCCCGGCGAGGGTCACTTGATGCGGCGCCGCCGCTGCCAGACCGCGACACCGGCGGCGACCACCGCGGCCGCGCCCAGCGCCGCCCACAGCAGCCCGGCGTTGCCGCCGCCGTCGTCGTCCTTGGCGGCCGGCTCGGCGGCGGCCGGCGACGGTGCCGCACTGGAAGGAGCGGCGGACGGCGAGGGCGAGGGCGACGGCGCCGCGCTCGTCGGGGCCGGCGCGGCGTTGGTGAACGTGAACCTGCCCTCCAAGGGGTGTCCGTCGCCGGCGGCCGTGCGCCACACGACCGTCACCGGACCCGGCGGCAGCGGCCGGACCGCCTGCGTGAGGGTCTTGTTCACCGATCTGGGGGTGCCCTCGCTGTACGAGACGCCGTCGGCACCGGTCACCTCGACGGTGCTCGCCTGCTGCTTCACCATCTCCGTGAACGTCAGCGTCACCGCGGCGACCGGCGTGCTGACCGTGGCACCCGCGGCCGGGTCACTCTTGGTGAGCGTCGTGTGAGCCCACGCCGGGGCCGGCGGCAGCAGGATGAGGAGCGTCGCCGCGGCGGCGGCCAGGGTCGCGCGGAGCGTCGCGTGCAGTCGCATGCGCCAATCCTGGCACGGGGCGCGGCGCGGACGTGGAAGCCGGTGGTCACAGCGGGCCGCATCCACTGTGACCACCGGCGCTCATGGGGTACTACCTGCGGAAGACGAACCAGTCGACGTTGACGAAGTCGGCCGGCTGGCCGCTGCTGAAGCGCAGGAACACCGTGTGCCGGCCGGTGACCTGCGACGTCAGGTTGCCCGGGATCTCGCGGAAGCTGCTCCAGCCGCCGGTGTTGGCGACGGCGAAGCTCGCGACCGGCGCGTTGCCGACGTTGTCGAGGCGGACCTCGACGGTGCCGCTGCCGCCGCCGGCGGCGCCGGAGGAGACGCGGGCGAGGAAGTCCTTCGGCGTGGTGGTGCCGAAGTCCACGTTGTCGTAGCGGGCCCAGTCACCGTTGGCGAGGTACCCGATCTGGTCGCTGCCGGGCACGACGCCGGACTGCGCGTTGTAGGACTCGGCCTGGATGGTGCTGTAGGCGCTGCGGCCGCCGCCGGTCTGGGTCGCGGTCGGGGTCGGGGTGGCGGTCGGGGTCGGGGTCGGGGTCGAGCCGCCGCCCTTGGTGTACACGGCGACGTAGTCCACGAGCATCGGCACGCCGGACGCGGTGCTGCCGGTGGGGGTGGAGTAGCCGGCGACGCCGTTGGGGAACGAGCCGCCCATCGCGACGTTGAGCAGGATGAAGTAGCCCTCGTGGCTGGTCATGCCCGACCAGTACGAGCCGACCTGGTTCTGGTTCACGGAGAAGAACTGGACGCCGTCGACGTACCAGCGCAGCACCTGCGGGCTGACGCTCGCGTCCCACTCGATCGCGTACGTGTGGAAGTTGCCCTGGCAGGCGCTGGCCGGGCAGGTCCGGGTCCCGCCGAGGCCGGTGGTCTCGTTGCAGGGGCCGCCCGGGTTGACGCCGCAAGTGCAGCGTGCCCCAGACCTGGTTGACGCCGTTGACGTTCTCCATGATGTCCAGCTCGCCGATGCCCGGCCAGTTCCAGTAGTTGCCCCGGTACGGCGAGCCGAGGGCCCAGAACGCCGGCCAGTAGCCCGCGGCGGCGGCACCGGAGACGTTCGGCATCTGCAGGCGGCCCTCGATGCGCATGACACCGCCCGACGGCGGTTTGAAGTTCGTGCGGCGCGTCTCGATGCGGGCGGACGTCCACTGCCCGGAGCCGGACCTGATCGGGGTGATCCTCAGGTTTCCGGAGCCGTCGAGGGCGACGTTCTGCGTGCTGGTGGTGTAGCTCTGGATCTCGCCGGTACCGAAGTTGGCGGGCCCGCCCGCGTACTGGGTGCCGGTGGTGAAGAGCCAGTTCGTCGACGACGGCAGGGTGCCGGCCGAGCCGGTGAAGTCGTCGCTCCACTGCAACGTCCAGCCGGACGGGGTCGACGGGACGGCGGCGTAGGCGTTGACGGTGACGGCGGCGGTCGCCACCAGGGCGGCCGCGAGGGCCAAGGGGCGAACAGCAGGGGGCATTGGCGGAAACCTCCAAGAGCGTGGGGTGTCTCGTGAGAGCGCTCTCAAGCTTTGTAGCGAGCGTGCGATCCTGGTGTCAATGACTGTTTCTGCTGTTCAGAGTCTTAACAGAAGCACCTGTAGTGCGGCTGCGCTTCGCGTGGGAGAGCGCTCTCTACGCTGGTCGCGGAGCGGATGGGTCCGCGGCGCAACCGGTACCGCAACCGGTCCCAGATCCGGTGTTCCCGCCCGGTTCGACGAATACCGCCGCCACGGTTGCCGATACGGAGGGCGGAGGTGGCTGGTATGGGCGCGGGCGACGGTGCGGTGATCGGTGTGCTGTCGCCGTTCGTCGGCGGCGCCTACTACGGCACGATCCTCGCCGGGATCAGCGCGGCCGCCGCCGCGGCCGGCAGCCGAACCGTCGCCGTGCAGACCCTCGACTCCGCCGCGGACATCGCCGTCAACGGGGGCACGCCGACGTTCACCGCGCCGGTCGCCTGGGACCACATCGCCGGATTCGTGGTCCTCGCCGACGCCGTCACCGGCGACTACCTCGACCGGCTCCACGCCGCCGGGAAGCCCGTGGTGCTCCTCGGGCACCGCGCCGGCCGACCCGACCTGACCGCCGTCGTCGCCGACAACGGCGCCGGCGTCCGCGACGCCGTCACGCATCTCATCGAGCACGGGCACCGCAGGATCGCGTTCACGGGGTACGTCGCCGCCTCCGACATCGCCGAACGGCACCACGCCTACACCGGGACCCTGCTCGCCCACGGCATCGAGCCCGACCCCGCGCTGTTCCTGCCCGCCACCGACAACCTCGAGAGCGGCGTCGCCGGGGTCGACCCGCGGGCCCTGCGCAACACCGCGACCGCGATCGTGGCGGCCACCGACCGCAACGCGACGGGGCTGCTGACCGCGCTGACCGCCGCCGGGTTCGCCTGCCCCGAGGACCTCGCGATCACCGGCTTCGACGACATCGAGGTCGCCGCGTATCTCAACCCGAGCCTCGCCAGCGTCCGCCAGCCGCTGACCGTGATGGCGGCCCGCGCGGTGGACCTGCTGCTGCGCGCCGTCGCCGGGGCGCCGCTGCCGCCGGGCGCGCAGCGGGTGCCGACCGCGTTCGTGCCCCGCGGGTCCTGCGGCTGCTCCGACTCGGTCCTGCGGCTGCCCCCGCCGGTCGCGGATCCCGGCCCGGCCCGGCTCACCGAGCGCCTCGCCGCGCTGCTGCCGCCGGGTGCCGTACGGACGGGCGAACACCTCACCGTCCTCGCCAAGGCCGTCGACTCGGTCGTCGACCTGGCCGGCGCGGCGGCCGCCGGGCGACCCCCGGACCACGCCGGCGCGACCGCCGCGCTGCTCGCGCTCTACGCCCTGCAGGCCCAGCCGGAAGGCCTGCGGATCGTGGCCCGCGCCGTGCAGGAGTACGTCCAGCAGGTGCCCGCCGCCGGCGACGAGCTGCTCGTCTACGTGGCGGAGCGCATCCGCCGGTCGCTGCGCACCGGGGACAAGGCCGCCCGCTTCGGCGGCGACGAGTTCGTGGTGTTCCTGGCGGAGGCGGAGCGACTGGACAGCATCGCCGACCGCCTCCGGGCGTCGATCGCCGCGCCCTACACGGTCGCCGGCCAGCTCGTGCGGATCGGCGTCAGCATCGGCTGCACCCCGTGCGGCGACCGCGCCACCGCCGACGAGATCCTCTCCGCCGCCGACACCGCCATGTACCAGGCGAAGACCGCCGCCCGCTGAGGACGCTACCCGCCGCCGAAGCCCCGACAGGTACCGTCCTCGTGCACAATGGCGACACCACCAGCAGCGGGCGTCGTTCGAACCAACCCGGGTGGACCGGGCATGTGCGGCCAGCGGAGGCGTCACCGTGCGGGAAGAGCATCCGATCGACAGCCTGGTTGTCGTGGTCGAAGGAGAGGCATCCGATGCGGTCAAGGCCGCGCTGCGTTCGTCGGCGGACGAGCTCGCCGGCCGCCGGTCTTGGCTTCTCGGACCGCCTGAATTCTGCGACGAGCCGGGAGGAGTAGTCGGCGCCCGCATTTCTGGATTGGCGCTGTACGTCCACTCCACCCTGCCGCCGTGGGGCGAGGAACTGGACGGCCAGGTGCGCCGGGCCCACCTGGAAGAAGTGAACGAGGTGATGGGCGAAGTCGGCCGGATCTCGGAGCGGCACGACGTGTCGTTCGATGTCTACTTCGGCCCGGAGCTGGTCGGATCGGTCGAGGACGGTCGTGTGGACGACTCGCTCCTGATCGGACTCGTCGGCGGCTGGGAGGCCGCCATCGACGGATCCGAAGGCCACAGCTCCTGAAAGCCGCGGCTCCATCGACGTCACCGGGGTGATGCGGTCGCCGTCTGGCGGGTGAGCTGGATCGGGCGACCGTCGGCAGGAACGTCGGCGTGCTGACGCTCGTCACCTTCCCCGTCCCGACCGGCCTGCGCGCCAGGATCGAGGACGTCGTCGTCGACGAGTCCGCCCGAGGCCACGGCGCCGGCGCCGCACTCATCCGCGAAGCCCTCCGCCTCGCCGAAACCGAAGGCGCCCGCAGCGTCGACCTGACCATTCGGATGCGCCGCTCAGGGCACGGGCAGAATCGGATCATGTTCCGTTTCGATATCCAGGACTACCGGCCGCGCTGGTACAACGGTCGTGACGGCATCGTCGCGGCGCACGGTGCGCGCCTTGCCGGACTCGAGCTTCTCGAATGGACCGGCGGTGACATGGCCGACGGCAGCATCGCTGTCGGACTCGACTTCGGGCTGGCCTGTTCGGTCATCTTCAACGCGCTCGACGAGAACGGGCTCGAACACCATCCTCCAGGGCCGAGCTACCGGCGCCACCGCCTCGGGCCGTAGCCGGTGGACTCGCGCGCTGCGGGCTGGGACGGCCGTGCAGTAGCAGGGGCGCCACCAACGAGCTGGACAGCTGACCGCGGGCGGTTCACCTCCGAGACACTTCAGGCGAACGTGAACAGGACCTTTCCGCTGCGTCCCGGTGTCATCGCGTGTTCGATCGCCTCGTGGTACTCGTCCAGGCGGTAGGTCGCGTCGACCGGGACGGTCAGGTCGCCGTCGGCGACGAGGTCGTTGAGTGCCCGGTAGGTCTGCTCGATCTCGGTGCGTGGAGCGTGGCGCAGCCAGTTGAGCAGCCAGAACCCGGTGTGCGTCACCTCGTTGAAGATGAGGTCGTGGGCGCGGACGGCTGGGGGCGCGTCGGTCGCGTAGGCGTAGCTGACGATCGTACCGCCGAACCTCAGCGCCGCGGCGAGGTCGGCGACGGTTCGGCCGGCCGTGGCGTCCAGGGCGAGACCGAGCTCCGCGCCGTCCAGTGCGTCCGCGATCTGCGCGGGCAGGTCGTCACCGGCGACGATCACCCGGTCGCCGCCGGCGTCACGCACCGTCTCGGCGGCGGCCTCGCGCCGCACGATGTTGAGCGTCTTGAAGCCCCGCAGCCGGGCGAGGGCGATGACGCACAGCCCGACAGCGGAGTTGGCGGCGTTGAGGCCGACCCAGTCGCCGGGAGCCAGCGTGGCGAACTTGTGCAGCAGCAGGTACGCGGTCGCCGGGTTGATCGGCAGCATGGCGAGTTGCAGCGGGTCGCCGTCCTCCCGGATCGGCACGACGTTGCGGTACCCCGTGGTCACCTGGTCCGCCCAGGTGCCCTGCTCGTAGTTGGGCAGAATGACCACCTTCCGCCCAACCAGGTGCTGGCCCGCGCCCCCGCCGGCGTCGATCACCCGACCCACTCCCTCGCCGCCGAGCGGGCTCGGTAGCGACGGCCGCATCCCGTAGTCACCACGGACGAGCAGCAGGTCGGACGGATTGACCGGTGCGGCCTCCATCTCGACCAGGACGTCGTCGGTCCCCAGCGCCGGGTGGTCCGTGCGCTCCAGCGACACGGACCGGCGCGGATCGCCGTACGACGTGACAAGCAACTGCGACATGAGACCCCCAGGCCAACTGTGCGCTACCTCGACGGCATGCCCCGCCAAGACAACGGCATGCCGCGAAAGCGGGTGATCCACGCCGTCCATGGACGCCGAGGGTGGCAGCCCGGCCGAGCATCCCGTTCTGGGGTTCTCCGTCGAGACCCTTCGGGTGGATGTCATCGATCGGCCGCCGCCATCATGAGCGTGTCGGGGATGCCTCAGGGGTCGGGCGTGGCGATGGTCAGTGCGGCGACGGCGCGGGTGCGTTCGTCGGGTGGTAGGTGCCATGCGAGGCCCGCGATGGCGTGTGCCTGCCAGTAGGCGTCCTGGATCGCGTCGGCCGCGGCGACCGCCTGCCATCCGCCCGCTGCCGCGTCGCAGCACGTCCATGACGACGTCCTGCACCGCGATGTCGCCACCCGCGGTGGGCAACCGTGCGGCGGCCATGAGCCGCCCGACGGGAGTCGACGGCTGCCGCTTGAAGAACTTCACGATGCACCACCTCCGCCAACCGCACCGCTCAGCCGTCGCCGTCCAGGCCGCATGATCATGCCAGTCCTGTCCGTCCGTGCCAACCAGGTCATCCGGGTTCGGCGAGGACGGCGAGCATCCTCCGCATCGCCGGTCAGCGGACGTCGACGGGTTGCAGGCCGATCCTGACCAGGGTCGCGAACCTGCCGTTCAGGTAGGTGCGCCCGTCGATCACCTCGACGGCGACGTGCGCTGCGTCGGTCTGCTCCACGAGCGGCAGTATCGCACTCGTCTGGTGCCCGCGGAGTCCGCACGAGCGGGCACCGGGCGCCGCTCGCCGCAGCGGCGTTGACCTTGCCGTAGGCGGCAGGGTTGCACGATGACCGCCATGGACACCACCGCATCGCAGAGCGCCAGGGTCGTCGCCGTCACCGGGGCCGGCACCGGCATCGGGCGGGCCGCCGCCCGCGCCTTCGCCGTCGAGGGCGCCCACGTGGTGGCGATCGGCCGGCGAGGCGAACCGCTCAGGCAGACCGCCGCCGGGCACGGCCGGATCACACCGCTGCCCGCCGACATCACCGCCGAGGACGGGCCCGAGCGGATCGCCCGGTCGGTGACGGAGCTGTTCGGCCGGCTCGACGTGCTGGTCAACAACGCCGGCATCGTCCACGGCGGCGTCCTCGGCAGGTTGACCCCGCAGCAGATCGCGGCGCAGGTCGCCACCAACCTCGTCGCGCCGATCCTGGTGACCCAGGCCGCACTGCCGCTGCTGGAGGCCTCCGGCGGGGTGGTGGTCAACGTCAGCACGTCGGTGGGGCAGCGGGCCTGGCCCGGCAACTCGGTGTACGCCGCGACCAAGGCCGCCCTGGAGCTCCTGACCCGCAGCTGGGCGGTCGAGCTGGCACCCCGCGGGGTCCGGGTGGTGGCGGTCGCCCCCGGCGCGATCGACACCCCCATCGGCGAGCACCAGGGCCTGACGCCCCAGCGGATGGCCGCAGTCCGGGAATGGCAACTGGCACACACCCCGCTGGGCCGGATCGGCCGCCCGGAGGAGGTGGCCTGGGCGATCACCCAACTGGCCGCACCGGCCGCCTCGTTCGTCACCGGCGTGGTGCTCCCGGTCGACGGCGGAGCGGTCGTGGCGTGATAAGAGTGGCCACGGAGGTGGGGATGGTGCGGATCGGTGAGCTGGCCGAAGCGACCGGGACGACCGCTCGTGCGCTGCGGCACTACGAGCAGGCCGGACTGATCTCCTCCGAGCGCGCCTCCAACGGTTACCGCGTGTACGACGAACGGGCCGCGGTGCGGGTCCGCAACATCCGCTATCTGCTGGCCGCCGGGCTCACCCTGGACGACGTGCGCGTGTTCCTGCCATGCCTGGACGGCGATGTCGCCGCCGCGCCGCCCTCGCCCACGGGCCTGCGCGTCGCGCACGACCGGTTGGCGGTCCTCAACGAGCGGATCGCCGCCCAGACCGACGCCCGCGACCGGCTGGCGGCCGCACTCCGGAGCGTGGCTGTCGCCGGCTGCCTGAAGTGGCCGATCGGCGGCCAGCAGTAAGGTTGGCGAGCGCGCCGGGCAAAGGCGGATGGGAAAGTCCGTTACCAGCACCTGCTGCTGACTACCGCAAGGTATGAGCCGGTTCGAGTCCGGTAGCCCGGCGCGCCCGACCTGCCGCCCGGATTCCGCGCAGGTGTCGACCGGGTTGCCGGGGTCCGCCGGCTGCTGGCTAGGACAAGATTTTACATATCCAGGTGTCCGGTTCGTGCACTACAGTGACTTCTGTTCATAGAGTGCCTTCTTTATAGATACAAGTCTTTACTTTTGCTCGCCCCGTACATAAGTTGGCAGCGAATCGACAGAAGTCGATTGGTGGCTCGTGACGGGGATGCCGGGGTGGTGGTTGACCGTGCCCGGTGTGCGCACACCCCCTCGCGAGAGAGCGGAGGGGGATGGATGTTCCGTCGACGTACGTCGCGCAGATCGATGCTGGTGGGAGGTGCTCTGGCGGCGTCGGCGGCCGGGCTCGGCACCGCGCTGACGCCCGCGCTCGCCCGTTCCCCGCAGCAGGGCTTACCCGCGCTGGCCGTGGGGGCGACCCGCAAGGTGACGATCTACGCCGAGGCGCTGCCGGGCAACCTGTACGGCTACGGGCTCGCCCCCGGACAGGCCACCGTCCCGGGGCCGACGCTGGAGATGTACGAGGGCGACACGCTCGAGGTCACCCTGGTCAACACGACGAACCAGCGGCTGTCGATCCACCCGCACGGCGTCGACTACAGCACCGAGTCCGACGGCAGCCCGCTGCACGCCTCGTTCAACAACCCCGGCGAGACCAGGACCTACACCTGGCGCTCGCACGAGATGACGGCCGCGGCGGGGCGGCGGTTCATGCCCGGCAGCGCCGGCTACTGGCACTACCACGACCACGCGATGGGCACCGACCACGGCACCGGCGGCGTGGCGCGAGGGCTGTACGGCGCGCTGACCGTCCGCCGCCGCGGCGACATCCTGCCCGACAAGCAGTTCACCGTCGTGTTCAACGACATGCAGATCAACAACAAGGTGGCGCCGGACACGCCGATGTTCGAGGCGAACCTCGGGCAGCGGGTCGAGTGGACCGCCATCGGCCACGGCAGCCTCTTCCACACGTTCCACCTGCACGCCCACCGGTGGGCGGACAACCGGACCGGGATGCTCGAGGGACCCGCCGACCCGAGCCTCGTCATCGACAACAAGGACCTCAACCCGGGCAGCTCGTTCGGGTTCCAGGTGCTCGCCGGGGAGGGCGTCGGGCCGGGCGCGTGGATGTACCACTGCCACGTCCAGGCCCACTCCGACACCGGCATGGCCGGCCTGTTCCTGGTGCGCAACGCCGACGGCAGCATGCCGCCCGGCGCCCAGGAGGCCATCGACCGTTTCCACGGCCACGCGCACGACCCCGCCGCCGCAGCGGCAGCCCAGCCGCACGGCCACGTGCACGGCGGCTGACGACCCACCGACGAAGGAGCCTGATGAGGTTCACCCAATGGCGGCGCACGGTCGCCGCCACCGTCGCGCTGACCCTCCTGAACACCGCCCAACCGACCTTCAACGCCCAAGCAGAAGCCGCGCCGCTCGCCGAACAGCCGAAGGTCCTGCTGTTCCACGGCCCCGCCACCGAGCAGCTGGACCCGGTCGCCCGCGCCGCCGAAGAGATCACCGAGGTAGGAGCCGACAGCGGCATCGAGGTGACCGAGTCGGAGAACCCGGCCGTCTTCACCGCGGACAACCTCGCCAAGTACCGCGGCGTCGTCTTCCTCTCCGCCGCCGGCGCGGTGCTCAGCCGCGACCAGGAGACCGCCCTGCAGGCCTACGTCAAGGCCGGCAACGGATTCCTCGGCATCGGCGACGCCGCCAAGGCCCAGCCGGACTCGACCTGGTTCACGGGGCTCATCGGCACCCGCCCGGTCGGGGCGATCCCCAACGCGCTGCCCGTCAGCGCCGTGACCGCCAGCGCCGAGAACCCGCCGAACGAGACGAAGGAGAAGCTCACCGACGGCAACTCCGGCACCAAGTGGCTGACGTTCGCCACGACCGGCTGGGTGGCGTACCAGCTGAGCACCCCGACGGCCGTGAACGGCTACGCGCTCACGTCGGCCAACGACTTCCCCGGCCGTGACCCGAAGGACTGGACCCTGCAGGGCTCCACCGACGGGCAGACCTGGGTCGACCTGGACCGGCGGACCGGGCAGACGTTCGCCGAGCGGTTCCAGACCCGCCGGTTCGACATCACCAACACCACGGTGTACCCGCGGTACCGGCTGAACATCACCGCCAACAGCGGCGAGCCGAGCATCCAGCTCGCCGACCTGCGCCTCTTCGCCGGTGCCGCCGAGCCGCCCGCGCCGCCGGTCGTGCAGGCCGGCGTGGTGGACGTCCTGGACCGGCAGCACCCGGCGACCGCGTCGCTGCCGCTGAAGCTGACCCGTTCCGACCGCTGGTACAACTGGGAACCGAACCCGGTCGGCACCGTGCACACCGTCGCGCAGGTCGAGGAGTGGAAGCACGTCGCCGGTGCCGGCGCCAACGGCCCATTCCACCCGGTGTCGTGGTGCCGCGACTACGACGGCGGCCGGTCCTTCTACACGGGCATGGGCCACACCGAGGGCAGCTACGCCGAGCGGGACTTCCGCGCCCACCTCGGCGGCGCGCTGCGCTGGACCACCGGCGTCGAGCGCGGCGACTGCCAGGCGACGATCGCCGCCAACTACCGCGTCGAGCGGCTCACCGCTGCGAACCAGACCGGGCAGCTGGACCAGATCGGCGAGGCGCACGGCCTGACCGTCGCCCCGGACGGGTCGATCTTCTACGTCGGCAAGGCGGCCTGCCCGAGCGGGCCGGTCGTCGACTGGGCCAACCCCAATGTCGGTCTCGGCTGCGGCACCATCCACCGGTACGACCCGGCGGCGAAGACCGTGAAGCTGCTGACCACCCTGCCGGTCATGGGCAACCGCGGCAGCGGCTCGGAGCTGGTGAAGAACGAGGAGGGGCTGCTCGGCGTCGTCGCCGACCCCGGCTTCGCGCAGAACGGCTGGCTGTACGTGTACTGGATGCCGCACGCCTCCATCAACCGGGAGACCAGGATCGGGCAGCGGACGATCTCGCGGTTCACCTTCGACAAGGCGGCGCAGAGCATCGACCAGGCCACCCGCAAGGACCTCATCCAGTGGCCGGTGCAGATCCACAGCTGCTGCCACGCCGGCGGCGGGATGGCGTTCGACGAGGCCGGCAACCTGTACGTCGGCTCCGGCGACAGCAACTCCTCCGAGGGCTCCAGCGGCTACTCCGGCAACAACTGGACCGCCGAGTTCGCGGGCACGTCGTTCCAGGACGCGCGGCGCACCGCCGGCAACACCAACGACCTCAACGGCAAGATCCTGCGCATCCACCCGGAGCCCGGCGGCACGTACACGATCCCGGGCGGGAACCTGTTCCCGCCCGGCACCGACAAGACCCGTCCCGAGATCTACGTGATGGGCGTGCGCAACATCGCCCGGCTGCAGTGGGACCCGGTCCGGAACTGGCTCACCGCCGCGTGGGTCGGCCCGGACGCGGCGGCGCCGAGCCCGACGCTCGGCCCGGCCAAGTACGAGACGGCGACCATCATCACCGAGGCGGGCAACCACGGCTGGCCGTACTGCATGGGCAACGGGCAGCCGTACCGCGACCGCAGCGACACCGACGCGACCGTCCTCACCGGCTGGTACGACTGCGCCCACCCGCGCAACACCTCGCCCCGCAACACGGGCCTGGTCGACCTGCCGCCGGTGAAGAACAACATGATCTGGTACTCGCCGGACGGCGGCGGCCCGGTCTTCCCCCTGCGCGCCGACGGCAGCGGCGTCCCGACGTACGTGGCGGCCGACGCCACCTACACGCAGCCCTACCTGCGCGGCGGCGGGCAGGCGGTCATGTCCGGCCCCAGCTACCACCGTGAACTGGTGAACCAGAGCAGCGGCGTCGCGTGGCCGGCGTACTGGGACGGCAAGTGGTTCATCGGCGACGAGTCCAACGCCAGCAACCGGATCGCGGTCACCGTCGACCCGGCCGGGGTGGCCGCGGCGGCGCCGCCGGTCTTCGCCGAGTCGCTGCGCGCCATCATCCCGTCCGGCAGTGGCGACAACCGGCTGCAGAGCTGGATGGACGCGAAGTTCGGCGCGGACGGCGCCCTGTACATGCTCGACTACGGCGGCGGCTTCTTCAGCCTGCACCCCAACCAGAAGCTGATCCGGGTGGCGTACCAGGGCGGCCCGGCGACCCCGGTGCCGGCGGCGAGCGCGGTGGCGGTGCACAACAAGCCGCTCACCTACGCGTTCAACGGCCTGCGCTCCGGCGGCGTCTCGTGGCGCTGGGACTTCGGCGACGGCGGCACGTCCACCGAGGCGAACCCGCGGCACACGTTTGCGAAGGTCGGCTCGTACACCGCGAAACTCACCGTCACGTACGCCGGCGGGGCGACGGTCGAGGTGCGCACCACCGTCGACGTCGACTGCGCCGTGCCGGACAGCGGCGCCACGGTCCGCCTCGGCGACACCGACACCGGCGTCGCCAACCGCGCTGCCGGCGGGCACTGCACCGTCGACGACCTCATCGACGACGAGAGCACCTGGGCCGACCACGACGGCTTCGTGCGGCACGTCTCCGCGGTCGCCGACCGCCTGGTGGCCGCCGGGGTGCTCAACGGGCGGGAGGCGGGGACGCTCACCCGTACCGCGGCCGCCGGACCGATCGGACGGACCGGCAACACCGGCTATGACGCGATCTTCGACGGCACCCCCGAGTCGCTGCGCGGATGGGTGCAGGCGCCGTCGGGGCAGTTCGTGCTCCAGGCCGACGGGACGCTGCGCACCGACGGCGGGCTCGGGATGCTCTGGTACGGCGCCCGCGAATTCGGGGACTTCTCGTTCAAGCTCCAGTTCCGGGACATGGCCCCGGGGACGGCCCGCGCCAACAGCGGCGTCTTCGCCCGGTTCCCCGACCCGCGGACACCCCTGGAGCAGCGGCCGGCGGGCAGCTGCGGGACCGTCGGCTCGGCCCGCACGTCCCAGGCCTGGGTCGCCATCTACTGCGGGCACGAGATCCAGCTGTACGACGGCGACACCGGCGAACCGCAGAAGACCGGCTCCATCTACAACTTCGACCCGGTGCCGACGACCGGGGGCGCGACCGCGAAAGGTGTGTGGAACGAATATGAGGTCCGCGTCGTCGGGCAGCACTACACGATCGCGCGCAACGGCGTGGTGATCAACGAGTTCGACAACACGCCCGGCAAACAGTCCTCCCGCGCCGGCGACCCGTCCACGGATCTGCGGCAGTTCACCAGCGGCTTCCTCGGCCTGCAGAACCACGGCACGACCGACGTCATGGAGTTCCGCAACCTGCGGGTGAGGTCGCTGTGATGGCGCGTCGGGTGTTTCTGAGCGTGCTTCTGGCGCTGTTGCCGATGCTCGTGGTCGGACCTTCGCCCGCGCGTGCCGCCGACCAGGTCCTCACCTGGACGACCGACGGGGAGATCACGCGGTACAAGACGGCGCCCACCGAGGCGGTGGCCGGGCCGGCGACGATCGTGTTCGAGAACAGCGCGGCGACCGGCAACACCACCGGGATGCCGCACACGCTCACCTTCGACACCTCGACGGAGGGGTACAACCACGACGTCAGCGTCAACATCCTCGCCAACCCGTTCGACGCCAGCAACGGCCGGCACGAGGTCGCCGTCACGCTGACGCCCGGCCGGTACCGCTACTTCTGCTCCATCCCCGGGCACAGCCTGATGGTCGGCGAGCTCGTGGTCACCGGCGGCGGCGGGGACACCACCCCACCGACGGTCACCGCGACCGTCACCGGCACCTTCGCCAAGACCGTCACGGTCACCGCGACCGACAGCGGGTCAGGGGTGGCGTCGGTGGAGTACCAGCTCGACGACACGAGCTTCCAGCCGTACACCGCGCCGGTGGTGGTGACCGCGGTCGGCGACCACTCGGTGCAATACCGCGCCACGGACGTCGCCGGCAACACGTCGGCGACCGGGTCGGTGTCGTTCAGCGTCACCGAACCCGGGCCGGTGGACACCACGCCGCCGACCGTGACCGCCGTGGTCGCCGGCGACGGCACCAGGTCCGCGACGGTGACGGTCACCGCCACCGACAGCGGATCCGGGGTCGCCACCGTGGAGACGCAGCTGGACGGCGGTGCCTGGGTGCCGTACACGGCGCCGGTCACCGTCACCGCCCCGGGCGCGCACATGCTGCACCACCGCGCCACGGACGTGGCCGGGAACCGCTCGCCGGAGGGGATGGTGATGTTCACCGTCACCGAGCCGCCGGTGGAGGACACCACGCCGCCGACCGCGACCGCGACGGTGACCGGGACCAGCCCGGCGACCGTCACGATCACCGCGACCGACAGCCAGTCGGGGGTCCGCTCGATCGAGTACGCCCTCGACGGCGGGGCCTGGACGGCGTACAGCGCTCCGGTCGTCGTCAGCGCCGCCGGCACGCACAGCGTCGCCTACCGGGCCACCGACCAGGCGTCGAACGTCTCGGCCCCGCAGACCGTGACGTTCACCGTCGTGCCGCCCGGCACCGACGCCTGCCCCAACTCCGACGACCGGCCGACGGTCGTCATCGGCGGGGTCGACTCCGGGGTCGCCAACGTCGACACCGGCGACGGCTGCACCGTCAACGACCTGATCGCCGAGCACGCGGGCTACCCGTCCCACGCCGCCTTCGTCCGGCACGTCGACGCCGTCACCGCGCCCCTGGTGACCAGCGGCGTGCTCACCCGCCGGGACCAGGGCGCGATCGTGCGCGCCGCCTCCCGTTCTTCCGTCTCATGAGGAGCCGTTCCATGCGTCGTTCTGTCATCACGGTCGCCGCCTTGTCGCTCGTCGCGGTGTTCGCCACCCCC
Source organism: Dactylosporangium sp. NPDC006015 (assembly GCF_040614215.1). Classification (NCBI taxonomy): domain Bacteria; kingdom Bacillati; phylum Actinomycetota; class Actinomycetes; order Micromonosporales; family Micromonosporaceae; genus Dactylosporangium; species Dactylosporangium sp. NPDC006015. The sequence goes on along the minus strand of NZ_JBEXUD010000041.1, from coordinate 48,981 downwards.
GCGGCGCAGGCGAACGCGGGCCTGATCACGTACTGCGTCGGCACCGGCGGCGCCGTGACCGTGCCCAACGACCTCTACGTGCCGGCGGGGGAGTCCTGCTCCCTGGAGGGCACGACGATCACCGGCAACGTCCAGGTGGCGGCCGGCGCCAACCTGGTCGTCTCCGGCGGCACGATCAGCGGCGAGGTCCGGATCGCCGCCGACGGCTACCTCGACGCCACCGGCACCAGCATCGGCGGCCAGGTCGTGCTCGCCGCCGGCGGGTTCGGCGTGTACCTGCGCCAGGGCAGCAGCGGCACGGTGACGGTGCGCCCGAAGGGCACCGCCACCGTCGAGGGCTTCCTGTTCGTGGAGGGCACGAAGGTCAACGGCAGCGTCAGCGTCAACGTCGGCGAGGCCCGCCTCGACCAGCTGACCGAGGTCACCGGCAACGTCAGCAGCAGCGGCGCGTACTACACCGACGTGCACGACTCGTTCGTCGACGGCACCCTGTCGGTGCTGAACAACTCCACCGGCAGCGTCGTCTGCGGCAGCGCCGTGAAGGGCAAGGCGACGTTCGCCGGCAACCTCGGCGGCGTCCAGCTCGGCCCGAACGGCACCCTCGACGGCTGCGCGTCCGGCGGGTACTGGGGCCGCGACGTCAGCATCACCAACACGACCGGCGGGGTGTCGCTCGAGGACAACATCATCAGCGGCCAGCTCCAGCTCGGCGGCAACACCCCGGCGGCGCGGGTCGGCGCCGACAACCGCATCCGCGGCGGCGTGACCGGCGAGCAGTCCCAGGCCGCGGCCCGCGCCTCGCTCGTCGCCGCCGACCGCGTGTCAGTGGGTGAGACCCACGCGACGACCCGCCGCACCGGCGCCGTCGACGAGGCGGTCGCATCGGGCCCCGCCGACCTCTGACGCACCATCGGGAAGGGCCGCGGGCATCGCGCCCGCGGCCCTTCAGCCGAAGGCGACGCTCGCCGCCGCCGGCACGTCGGTGACGGCGGCGGTGTAGCGGAACACCTTCAGGCGGCGGCTGCGGATCGTCGCGCCGATCTGGATCGAGGCGGTGCCGCGGGCGCCGGCGGCGATGTCGGCGACCAGGCAGAGGGTGTGCACGCCGCGGATCTGCAGGGCGTCGGTGCGGTAGAACACCCAGCGCGGGTCGCTGGTGCCCTCGTTGAGCGCCTCCAGGGTGACGTCCTGGCGGGTGTAGGTGACCTGACGCTCGGTGCCGCCGCCCGCGCCCGCCTCGAGGTTGGCGCCGGGGACGCCGAGCTTCAGGGTCGGGCTCAGCGTCACCTTCCGGCTGACCGGGACCGGCTCCGCGGCCGTGCGCGGCCGCATCGACCAGGCGACCGGCGGCTCGCCCGCGGCGCCACCGTCGCGGCGGAGGCTGATATCCACCCAGGCCGACTCGAAGGGCTCGCCGTCGTCGTGGGTGAAGCTGGTCGTGATGGTGAGCAGATGGAAGGTGGACCCGGTGCGGGCCCGCAGGAACGGCCGGGTCTGCTCGTCGACGGTGTCGACGGTGAGCGGCAGGACGACGGGCAGGCCGACGGCGAGGCGGCCGGTCCGCGGTGCGGGCGGGTCGCCGGGGCCGAGGACGGGTCGCTCGTGCGGGTCCAGGCGGACGGCGTGCAGCGGCGCCTCGGGTAGTTCCACGATGGTCATTCGTCGTCCTCACGCCCGGTCATCGGGTGATGTCCTCCGGTCAGGTAGAAGGCGCCCCAGTCCCGGTACTCCGGGTGGTGCCGCCGCGTCGCCAGCTGGGCGGTGCGGAACGCGTCCGCGACGGTGGCGCCGCCGTGCAGCGCGCCGTAGAGCGCGGTGAAGAACGTCGTGCTCGCGTCCGCCGCGACCACCCACAGCGTGCCGATGACCGCGTGCGCGCCGGCCGTCAGCAGCGCCGCCGACAGTCCCCGCAGGTTGTCGCCGGGGTCGATGCGCCCGAGCGACGTCTCGCAGGCGCCGAGCGTGACCAGCTCCAGCCCGCGCAGGTCGAGGGGCACGATCTGGTGGGCGAGCAGCCGCCCGTCACCGCCGTCCGCGGTCGACAGGAACACGGTCTGGAACATGGGCGCGTCGGCGTCGTGCCGGCCGTGCGCCCGCAGGTGCACCCAGCGGCGCTCCCGCAGCGCGGCGAGCACCGCCGCCGGGGTCGCGGCGGCGTCGAGGACGGGGTCGACGCCGAGGATGGCCCCGATCGCGTACCCTTCGGCCGCCGACGAGGCCAGGGTCGGCAACGCCGGCTGGTCCTCGTAGCCGAGGGCGAACACGGCCGCCCCGTCGCGGCGAGGCCCGGTGCCCGCGACGTGGAACAGCTGGGCGAGGTTGGCCAGGTAGCTCACGGCGAACCGGTCGGCCAGCGGCTCCCCGTCGGCGCCGGCCAGGTGCAGCGGCGCGAAGTGCAGCGCGCCGTGCGGGTTGACGAGCAGCCGGGCGATCCCCGCGTCGCGCAGCTCGCCGGCGGCGTCGTGCACGGCGCGCAGCGCCCAGGCGTCGAGCCGAGCGAGCTGCTCGGCACCGTCGCGGCTGACCGGGCGCGGGGCGGGCTCCTCCTGCACGGCACGGCGGACGGCGTCGACCTGAAACCCGAGGTGCGGCACGTGGACGCGTTGCCGGCCGTCGTGGCCGAGGGCGATGACCGGCTCGGCGAGGTGCGGCGCGTCGCCGACGGTGATGCTCAGGTGGCACCGGTCGCGGGTGAGCAGCAGCCCGTACATGGCGGATCGCCCGTCGTGGGCGCCGTCGTAGAGCACCAGCAGCGCCGTCCGCGCGTCAAGGGCTGCGGCGACGTCGCCCAGCGCCGGGGCCGCGCCGGAGGAGCCGTGCGGGGTGACCGCGGCGAGGATCTGCCGCTCGGCCGCCCGCCGCAGGTTGGCCAGCGCGCCTGCGGGGTTGTCCGTCGCCGAGGTCTCGTAGTCGCTCGTGTACGCCGTCAGCGTCAGCCCGGCGTCGATGTGCTGCTCCGGCGCGGTGGCGGGCAGCAGCGCGGCCCGGGAGACCTCCTCGGCGAGCATGGCCCGCAGCGGCGGGTCGGGCGTCCAGCCGGTCGTGCCGCCGGTCAGCTGCGCGGCCGTCCGTCGCCCCTTGGCCGCCAGCAACAGCTGCAGCACCACCTCGACGTCGAACTCGTCGCGCGTCGCGGCCGGCAGCAGGAGCCCGATGAGGCTCTGGATCGCGGCCGGTCCGGCCTTGGGCGCCGCCAGCTCCACGCGCAGCGCTCCCGCCGCGCACCACCTCGCGACGGCGGGCAGGTCCACCGGGTGGCCGTCGCGCACCAGGTCGGTGGCGCAGGTGACGGCCCGCAGGACCTCGCCGGCCACGGGCACGGCGGCCGCGGCGTCGGCGGCGGCCAGGAACCACATGACGGCCGCCGGGTGGTCGCCGTCGCGCTCGTGGGCGAGCCCCTGACCGAGCAGCAGCTGTCCCTCGACGAAGCCGTACGCCTCCGCGCGGGCGACCGTCGCCGATGGGGCCGCCGCCCGCAGCGCGGCCAGGGCGCGCAGCCCCGTGGCGTCCTCGTCGTGCCGCACCGCGGCGACGGCCAGCAGCGTCAGCGCGGCGGGCGACCGGTCCGCCAGCACCTGTTCCCGCGCTTCCCGCAGCCGCTCCGGCGAGTCGAGCACCGTCCACAGCGCCGGTGGCGTGCCGGCCCGTGCCAGCAGGGCGAGGGACCTGATGTAGTGGGCGGTCCGGCGGCCCTCGTCCTCCCAGACGACGGCCAGGTCCCGCTGCCGGTCGAGCAGCCGCAGCGCGCGGGCCGGGTCGGTCCGCTCCAGCACGGCAGAGGCCGCGGTGGCGGCGTCCCACGCGTGGACGGGCCGGACCGTGTACGCGTCCCAGCCGGTCTCGAGCCGGTCGACCAGGTCCGCGACCGCCGGGTCCACCGCACCGGTGGCGCGGGTGAGCGTGGCGGCGACCGCGAGGCGCAGCGGGACGTCGTCGGCGGGCAGCGCCGCGAGCGCCCGCCGGCAGACGTCGGCCACCTCCGGTCCGGCGGCCGGGCCGCCCAGCCGCTCCCGCCAGTCGAGGGCCTCGCCGAGCGCCTTCAGCACCGGCCCGCGCCGCTGCGGCGTGACCAGGAGCAAGGCGGCGCGCAGGTCGTCCGCGGCGGCCGTCAGCGCCTCGACCGGGTCGGGCCAGCGCAGCGGCGGCGGCTGCCGCTCCGGCCCGGGGCCGAGCGTCTCGGCGACCGCCAGCTTGAGCCCGGGATCGGGGTCGGCGGTGTACGCGCCGGCCACCCAGTCCTGAAACGCCTGGGCGTGCAGGCCGTCCGGGCCGCGCCCGTAGCAGTCGAGGACGAGGGCGCCCCGTCGCTGCAGCACAACGCCGCGGGCCTGCGGCAGGCCGAGCTCGTCGGCGAGGTCGAGTGCCTCCCGTGCGGCGTCGCCGGCCGCCGCGTAGAGCCGGATGTCGCCGCCGCGCTGGAGCAGGGCGTGCGCCTCGACGATCAGGTTGGCGTCGGCCTGCAGCAGCACGAACCCTGACTCGCGCCGGTCCGCCACGCCGGACCGGTGGGCGCCGCGGACGGCGGCCGCGGCGACCCGCCCGAGCCGCCAGGCCGCCACCGGATCGGCGCCGACGAGCTGGAAGGCGGCGTCGGCCTCCGACGACAGCAGCTCGATCGAGTACGCGCCGGCCTCGCCGCGCTGCCGGGCGATGTCGCACGCCTCGTCCAGCGGCACCTCGCCGCTCGCCACCGCCGCGACGATCGCGTCGAGGCCTGCGGCCGGCCGCACCGAGCGCAGGAACTCCAGGGCGGCGAGCCGCTCCGGCAGGTCCGGGTCGTCCGAGGGGGTCGCCTCGATCGAGCGCCGGGCCGCGTCGATCGCGTCGTCCAGGTCGGCCGGGTCGTCGCAGTGGTCCGCCCGCGTCCCGAGCGCCAGGGCCAGGTTGAAGAGCCTGCCCGCGTACACCGGACCGGACGGCTCGGTGCCGTCGACCGCGGACCGGGCGGCCCGCACCGCGCCGTCGATGTCGGCCCGGTCGCCGGCCCGGTCGCCGGCCCGGTCGCCGGCCCGGTCGCCGGCCCGGTCGCCGGCCTGGACGAACCGCGTCCGCAGCACGTTGGACAGCAGCGACAACAGCCGGAGCCGGCCCGGACCGTCCGCGTCGCTCGCCGCAGCGGCGGACCGGAAGGCGTCGGCGGCGGCGTCGAGGTCGTCGCGGGCGAGGTCGCGCCCATACCGGCGCCAGAGCGCCTCGCCGAGCTCGCCGAGGTACTGCCACCGGTAGCGGTGGCCGGGCGGCGTGGCCGCCACCGCCTGCCGCGCGGCGGTCACCGCGCCGTCGACGTCGCCGCCGGTGAGCGAGGCCCTGCTCAACGCCGCCAGCATGCGCGGCAGCTCGGGGTCCGCCGGGTCCGCGGCGGCGACGGCCCGCGCGGCGGTGTCGACCATGGCGGCCAGGTCGGCGGGGTCGCCGTGCTCCTGAAACCGGGCCTGCAGGCAGAGCCGCAGCAGGGTCAGCCGGGCGGCGAGCTCGGGGTGACCGTCCACAGTGACCGCGACCGCCCGCCGGAGCGCGTCGGTGGCGGCGTCGAGGGCCTCCGGCCGGTCCGTCCGCCAGTACTCCGCGAACGCCGCCGTGCCCTCGGCCATGAGCGTCTCCGCCGGGTCCCCGACGTCGGAACGTGTCCGCTCAGTCACGATCACATTCTCGGCGGTGCATCGACGTTCGGGCAATGCACCGGAGCGACTTCCATTGGATACGCTGTTTCCCTTCAGGGAGGGTGCGGATGCGGTACGTCGTGATCGGGTGCGGCAACGTCGGGATGGAGCTGGCCGGGCGGTGGTCGGCGGCGGGGCACCACGTCGTCGGGACCACCACGTCGCAGCGGCGGGTCGCCGAGGTCGGAGCCGTCTGCGCCGACGTCGTCGTCCTGCGCGGCAGCGACGAGGGCGCGGTCCGGCGGGCGACCCGGGACGCGGATGCGGTCGTGCTCACTGTCAGCCCGCGGGTCAGCCGAGCGTTCGACGCCCGCGAGCGGGTCGCGGAGTACGCCGACACGCTCACCGCCTCGGCGGCGACCGCGGCCCGCGTGCACCCGCGGGTCGTGTTCACCAGCTCCGTGTCCGTCTACGGCGCCGGTGAAGGGGCGGTGGTCGACGAGGAGAGTCCGCTGACCGTCAGCGACGACGCGTCGCCGCGCAACTTCATCGCCGCGGAGCGTGCCGTGCTGGGCGGCGACAACGGCGCCGTGGTGAGGATTCCCGACGTGTACGGGCACCCCCGCGACCTCGACTACCCGTCGCGGGTCAGGATGGCGCACGAGCTGCTCGGCGGCAGCGTGCCGTTCGCGCCGGACGCGCTGCTGTACCGCATCGACTACCGCGACGCCGCCGCCGCGCTGGACCTGGTCGTGTCGGCGGGGCTCGCGGGCGTCTACAACGCGGTGCCCGACGCGGTCCTCCCGCCCACGAACCGGGAGGCGTTCGGCGCGATCTGCGCCGCCGAGGGCCGGCCGGACCTCACCTACCGGAGCGAGATCTGGACCCCGGTCGTGCCGGTGTCGTCGGCGAAGCTGCGCGCTGAAGGGTTCGTCTTCACCTACTCCTGAACCGTCACGGTGCGGCTGGTGGTGGGGCCGGTGTGGAACGTGTACTTGCCCGGCGGGGTCACGAAGCCGCCGGACCAGTACGCGAGCGCCGTCAGCGGCACGTCGAAGCGGACCTCGCGGGACTCGCCCGCCGCCAGCGGCACCCGCTCGAAGCCGACCAGCTTCCGCGCCGGCGCCGGGACCGGCCAGCAGTCCGGGGTGACGTAGAGCTGCACGACCTCGTCGCCGGCGCGGTCGCCGGTGTTGGTGACGGTCACCGTGGCGGTCAGGCCCGCCTCGGCAGCCACGCCTGCCTCGGCCGGCGTGACGTCGAGGGTGTGGCTGAAGGTGGTGTACGACAGGCCGTGGCCGAACGGATACAGCGGCTCGCCGCGGTGGTACTGGTAGGTCCAGCGGGATCCGATGATGTCGTAGTCGGCGGGGTCCGGCAGGACGGTGTCCGCGCGGTACCACGTCTGCGGCAGCCGGCCGCCGGGGTTGTGAGCGCCGAGGAGGGTGCCGGCGACGGCGGTGCCGAGCTCCTGGCCGGCGTGTGAGGTCCACAGGATCGCCGGCACGTGCTCCTGCGCCCAGTCGATCGCGTACGGGTAGCTGGACACCAGCGCCAGCACCGTGTGCGGGTTGGCGGCCGCGACCGCCCGCAGCAGCCGCTCCTGCTCCGGCGGCAGGGCGAGCGAGTCGCGGTCGACGGTCTCGCGGCCGTTGATGTGCGGGTCGTTGCCGAGCACCACGACGACCCGGTCCGCGGCGCGGGCGGCGGCGACGGCCGCGTCCACGCCGGACGTCACCAGTTCCCGGACGAACCGCAGCGCACCGTCCGTCGCGCCCGCGACCAGGCGACCGTCGGGGCCTTCGCTCACGTACCGGCCGAGCGCGTTGGACCAGAGCAGGAACTCGCCGGGTCCGGCGGGGTGCAACTCCCACAGCTCCCGCACCACCCACCCGTCGGGAGTCACCGCGGTGGCGGCGACCGCGTCGTCGTCGCCGACGGTCAGGTAGCGGCCGGAAACGGTGTCCTGCAACGTGTGCACGGCGACCGGGCACTGCACGCTGGTGCCCCAGTCGTGGTGCGCGAAGACCGTCCCCTCGCCCAGCGTCCCGTCCGCGCCGAGGTGCCGTCCGTCCGGTGTGGACAGCCTGACGTGGTCGGCGCCGTCCACCGTGGATGCGGCGCCGAGGGCCGACGCGACGGTGACCGCGTAGGGGAGGGTGCCGCTGTACCAGTCGGTGAGCACCCGGTCGCCGAGGTGCCCGATGACCGCGACGTGGCCGGGATCCGCCCACGGCAGCGCGCCGGGGGAGTTCTTCAGCAGCACGATCCCCGCGTGGGCGGCGCGAGCAGCGAGCCGGGCGTGCGCGTCGCAGGCGATGACGTCGCGGCGGATCCCGCTGTACGGGTCGTGCGCCGGGTCGAACTCGCCGGTGCTGGCCCGCATCCGCAGGATCCGGCCGACCGCGGCGTCGACGTCGGCCTCCGTGATCAGCCCCTGCCGCAACGCCGACGTGAACCGGGCGATCGTCGGGCCGCTGTCGGGCCCGTTGTCGGTGTAGCTGTCGACCCCGGCGCGCAGCGCGGCGGCGTGCGACTCGGCGTGGCTCGTGAAGTAGCGCTCGGTCTCGACGAGGTTCGACGGTGCCTGCGCGTCGGAGCACACCACCAGGTCGGGCGCCGCGGCGCGCAGCACCGACTCGAGCAGCGGGTGCACGTGGTTCGGGACGCCGTTGACGAGGTTGTAGGCCGGCATCACCCCGGCGGCCACGCCCGCGCGCAGCGGCGCGAGGAACCCGGGCAGCTCGTACTCGTGCAGGACCCGCTCGGGGACGGTGACGTCGACCAGGTCCCGGGCGGTCTCCAGGTTGTAGGCGAGGAAGTGCTTGAGGACCGGCGCGGTCCGCCACACCTCGGGGTGCGGGCCGCGCAGCCCCGTGCAGAACGCGACCGCGAGCTCGGCGGTGGCGAACGGGTCCTCGCTGTAGCCCTCCTCGTTGCGCCCCCACCGCGGGTCGCGCAGCGGGTTCACCACCGGCGCCCACACGTTGAGCGAGGCCCGCCGATGCGGCTCCGGCGGGTCGTGGTGGAAGGCGCGGACCTCCGCCGAGGCGGCCTCGCCGACCGCGCGCACCAGGTCCCGGTCCCAGCTCGCGCCGAGCCCGACGGCCTGTGGGAAGACGGTGGCCCGGCCGAGCCAGGCGACGCCGTGCAGCACCTCGCAGCCGGTGTGGAACGCGGCGATACCGAGCCGCGGCACGGCCGGCTGCGACTGGTGCAGCATCGCGATCTTCTCCGCCATGGTGAGCTGCCGCAGCAGGTCCGGCTGAGTCATGGGTCCCCACTCTGCAGGAAGACGGGCGCTGTCGAAGCGCTTCGATGATCGGCCGCCTGGCGGTGGCTGTCAAACGACACGAAACTTTCACGCTCCGTGGCACGGTTCGCGCGGTGGGACGGGGGTCGGCGTCGATGTCCTTGTCGGACGCCGATCGATGCCCTACGGTCTGGCAGTCGAACGTCGTCGAAGCGCTTCGACAGCGCCCAGCAGCACCTCGGCAGCACTTTGACGGCAGTCCGTGCGCACCGTGCCCCGATCGCCCATCGTGCACCTCGATCACCCGGAGGGTGGAACCACCATGCAAAGCGGAGCGACCCCGGGGATGAGCCGGCGAAGCCTGCTCACCTCCGCCGCCGTCATCGCGGCCGTGCCGCTGCTCGACGCCTGCGGCAGCCCCAAGGAGAAGGCCTCGGGCACCACCGGCGAGGGCGACCTGGCCAAGGCCCTGCCCGCCCACGCGGCGAGCGACCTGGTCAAGCCCGACATCCCCGTGGTCGCCGGCGCCAACGGCGCATCCACCGACCCGGCGTTCCTCGCCTACCCGGCCAACCCGCCGAAGACCGTCACCGGCCAGGTCGGCAAGGGCGGCACGTACGTGACGATGACCCCGCTGTGGGGCGCGATCCCGCCCTCCAGCGGCAACGCCTACTACGACGCGGTCAACAAGGAGCTCGGCGCGACCGTGAAGCTGCAGCCGGCGGACGGCAACACCTACGCCGACCTGCTACCGCCGCTGTTCGCCGCCGACAAGCTCCCCGACTGGATCAACATCCCGACGTGGACCATGACGAAGCTCAACTTCGGCGAGGCGGTCCGCACGAAGCTGGCCGACCTGACCCCCTACCTGGCCGGCGACAAGATCAAGCAGTACCCCAACCTCGCCGCGCTCTCCACCAACGCGTGGGTCGCCGGGGTGTGGAACGGCAAGCTCTACGGCCTGCCGATCTACTCCTCCAACGCCGTCATCGCCGGCATGTACTACTACCGCAAGGACCTCTTCGACAAGGCCGGCGTCTCCGCCGACGTCAAGAGCATCGCCGACCTCGAGGCCGTCGGGAAGGCGCTGACGAACGCGAGCGCCGGGCAGTGGGCGTTCGACGACCTGTTCGGCAACGACGCCGCCTACATCTGCCAGCTCTTCGGCTTCCCCGCCACCGGCTACCCATGGGCCGCGGACTCCGCCGGCAAGCTGCAGCACCGGTACGAGACGGAAGGCATCGTCGAGGCGCTCAACTGGCACGCCAAGATGGTGAAGGCTGGCTACCTGCACCCCGACGCTGTCGCCAACAACAGCCAGAACGGCAAGCAGCGCTTCTGGAGCGGCAAGGTCGCCGTCTGCGCCGACGGCACCGGCGCCTGGAACGGCGACGACGCCAAGTCCGGCGCGGCCGCCACCCCCGGCTACAACCGGCAGGCGTTCAAGCTGTTCAGCGCCAACGGCGGCAAGCCCACCGTCGACCTCGGCAACGGCGCGGGCATGTACAGCTTCCTGAACAAGAAGCTCAACGACGGCCAGATCAAGGAGCTGCTGGCGATCGCAAACTACCTCGCCGCGCCATACGGCTCCGCCGAGTGGCTGACCGTCAACTTCGGCACCGCCGGGACCCACTACACGATGACCGACGGCAACCCGCTGCTGACCGAGAAGGGCAGCAAGGAGATCGCCACCACCTACCAGTTCCTCGCCGGCCCGGCGTCGGCGAGCACCGTGCAGTCCGGCGCGGTGCAGGTGACCAAGGACGCCGCCGCGTGGCAGGCCGACATGGTCAAGTACGTGGTGAAGCCTCTGTTTTACGGCATGAACGTCAGCGAGCCGGCCCAGTTCTCCTCGCTCAACCTGCCGATGATCGACACGATCACGGACGTGAAGCTCGGCCGGAAGCCGATCTCGGCGTGGACCGACGCGGTCGCGAGCTGGCGCAAGCAGGGCGGCGACGACCTGCGCAAGTTCTACGACGGCATCCGCGAGAAGTACGGCACCGGCAAGTGAACGCAGGGACCCGGTGACGCTCACCAGGCCGGCCGCGGTGACGCGGCCGGCCACCGTCGCGCGGCCGGAGAAGCAGTGGCGGATCCGGCTGCGCCGCGACCGTTCACTGCTGCTCATGACGCTGCCCGCTGTCGCGCTGCTCGCGGTGTTCGCCTACGCGCCGATGTTCGGGCTCGTCACCGCGTTCCAGAGCTACGACATCTACTCCGGGTTCTGGTACAGCCCGTTCGTCGGGTTCGACAACTTCGAGCGGCTCCTCACCGACTCGATCTTCTGGCACGCGCTGAGCAACACCCTCGTCATCAGCGCCGTGCAGCTCGTCCTGTACTTCCCGGTGCCGATCGCGCTCGCCCTGGTATTCAACGAGGTCACCAACGCCCGGATCCGCTCGTTCGTGCAGTCCGTGGTGTACCTGCCGCACTTCTTCTCCTGGGTCCTGGTCGTCACCGTCTTCCAGGAGATGCTCGGCGGCGCCGGCGCGCTCAACACGATGCTGCGCCGGCACGGCTGGGCGACCTGGGACATCATGACCAACCCCGACGCGTTCAAGTACCTCGTCACCGCGCAGGCCGTGTGGAAGGAGGCCGGCTGGGGCATCATCGTCTTCCTCGCCGCGCTCGCCGCCATCGACCAGAACCTGTACGAGGCGGCCGCCGCCGACGGCGCCGGGCGGTGGCGTCGGCTGTGGCACATCACGCTGCCCGGCATGCGTGGCGTCATCATGCTCATGCTCGTCCTGCGCCTCGGCAACGCCCTCACCGTCGGCTTCGAGCAGATGCTGATCCAGCGGCAGGCCGTCGGCCGGGACGCCTCCGAGGTGCTCGACACGTTCGCCTACTACTACGGCGTCGTCAACAACAACTTCAGCTACGGCGCCGCCGCCGGCCTGTTCAAGGGCGTCCTGTCACTGATCCTGGTGCTCGCCGCCAACAAGCTCGCACACGCCTTCGGCGAGGACGGACTGTACCGGAAATGACCGCTGTCACCCCGAGGCGCCGACACGCCGGACCCGTCTGGGAGGAGCCGCCGACCGCGGCCGGCAAGGCCGGCAAGGGCGTCGTGCTGCTGCTCGTCGTGGCGGTGATCCTGGTGCCGCTGTACTCGATCGTGCTCACCAGCTTCTCCACCCAGGCGGCGATCAACGAGGCCGGCGGGCTGGTCACGGTGCCGGCGGAGCTGACGGTGGAGGCGTACCGGCAGATCTTCACCAACCAGCTCGTCACCCACTCGCTCCTCGTCAGCCTCGTCCTCACCGTCGTCGGCACGGCCCTGTCGATGGTGGTGACCGTGCTGTGCGCCTACGGGCTGTCGCGGCGCGGGTCGCTCGCGCACCGCGGCATCCTGCTGTTCCTCGTCGTCACCATGTTCTTCAGCGGCGGGCTCATCCCGTCGTTCCTCGTCGTCACCGCCCTGGGCGGCTACGGCGAGTACTGGACGATGGTCCTGCCGGCCGCGGTGTCGGTGTTCAACATCCTGGTGATGCGCGGCTTCTTCAGCAGCACCGCGCCGGAGCTCATCGACGCGGCCCGCATGGACGGCGCGGGGGAGTGGCGCATCCTGTGGTCGGTGGTGCTGCCGACGTCCCGGGCGGTGACCGCCGTCATCGCCCTGTTCTACGCCGTCGGCTACTGGAACTCGTTCTTCAACGCGCTGCTCTACCTGCCCGACAACGGCAAGTGGCCGCTGCAGATGATCCTCTACACCTACACGTTGCAGGGCAGCGCGATGCCCGGCGGCGGGGTCACCGGCACCGGGCAGTACGCCGGCCATCAGCAGATCGCCCAGCTGTCGCTGCAGATGGCGGTCGTCACGCTCACCCTCATTCCGATCGTGGTGGCGTACCCGTTCGTGCAGCGGCACTTCACCAAGGGCATGCTCACCGGCGCGATCAAGGGCTGAGCGGTGCCGGGACTGCACGACGTCACGCGCGGGCGGCTGCTGTACGGCGGCGACTACAACCCCGAACAGTGGCCGCCGCACGTGTGGGCCGACGACGTGCGGCTCATGCGGGAGGCCGGCGTCAACCTCGTCACCGTCGGCGTCTTCGCGTGGGCGGCGCTGCAACCCGCCCCGGACCGCTACACGTTCGACTGGCTCGAAACGGTCCTGGACCTGCTGCACGGCGGCGGCATCGGCGTCGCCCTCGCCACGCCGACCGCCTCACCGCCGCCGTGGCTGGGGCACCGGCACCCCGACACGCTGCCGCAGGGCCCCGACGGCGTCCGCCGCCTGTACGGGTCGCGCAACCAGTACTGTCCGTGCGCCCCCACGTACCGGTCCGCCGCCCTGGAGATCAGCGACGCGGTCGCGGCCCGCTACGCCCGGCACCCGGCGCTGCGCCTGTGGCACGTCGGCAACGAGTACGGGACCGTCTGTCACTGCGGGCACTGCGCCGGCCGGTTCCGCGGCTGGCTGCGCGACCGGTACGGCGACCTCGACGGCCTCAACGACGCGTGGGGCACGGCCGTGTGGTCGCAGCGGTACGGCGACTGGGCGGAGGTGCTGCCGCCGCGGCGCGTCCAGTACGTCATCAACCCGCTGCAGGACCTGGACTACCAGCGCTTCTGCGACGACATGCTGCTGGAGTGCTTCACCGCCGAACGGGACGCGGTCCGCGCCCACAACCCGGCGGTCCCGGTCACCACCAACTTCATGGACCTCTACCGGCACACCGACGGCTGGCGCTGGGCGGCGGCCGAGGACCTCGTGTCGCTGGACACCTACCCGGACCCGAACGACCCCGCCGCCGCGATGCGCGCGGCGATGTCGAAGGACGTCGTGCGGTCCCTCGGCGGCGGGCCGTGGCTGCTGGCCGAGCAGTCGCCGGGCGCCGCCAGCTGGCGGCCGGTCGCCACCCCGAAACGCCCGGGCCTCAACCGGCTGTGGTCGATGCAGGCCGTCGCCCGCGGCGCCGACGGCGTCCTGCACTTCCAGTGGCGCGCCTCCCGGCAGGGCGCCGAACGCTTCCACGGCGCGATGCTCCCGCACGCCGGCCCCGACTCCCGGGTGTTCCGGGAGATCTGCGCGCTCGGCCGGGAGCTCGCCGGGCTGTCCGGGGTCGCCGGCACGCCCGTGTCCGCGGACGTCGCGATCGTGCTGGACTGGGATGCGTGGCGGGCCGTCGAGCTGGACCACCTGCCGCACGCGGAGTTCCGCTACACCGACCGGCTCACCGACTACTACGCTCCACTGTGGAGCGACAACGTCACGTGCGACTTCGTGCCGGGCACGGGCGCGCTCGGCGGCTACCGGCTGGTGCTGGTGCCGAACCTGTACCAGGTGAGCGCCCGCACCGCCGCGCACCTGGCGTCCTACGTCGCCGGCGGCGGGACGCTGGTGGTGGGGCCGTTCAGCGGGGTCACCGACCCGTCCGAGCGGGTGTACACCGGCGGCTGGCCCGGACCGTGGCAGGACCTGCTCGGGGTGCGGGTGGAGGAGCACTGGCCGCTGGACGCGCCGATCGCGGTGACGTCGTCGTCGCTCGGCGACTTCACCGCGACGATGTGGGCGGAGTGGACCGAGGCGCGCGGCGCGGAGACGGTCGCGGCGGTCGCCGGCGGCCCCCTGGACGGACGGCCCGCGGTGCTGCGCAACAGCTTCGGGGCCGGGACCGCCTGGTACGTCGCCACGATCCCGGCGCCGGACGCGATGCGCCGGCTGCTGCGCCGGGTCTGCGCCGAGGCGGGGGTGGCGCCGGTGCTGCCGGACCTGCCGCCGGGCGTGGAGGCGGTGCGCCGCGGCGACCTGGTGTTCCTGCTGCACCACGACACCGGCGAGGTCGAGATCCGGCGGGCGCCGTGAACCGGCACCAGCTGTCGTCGCCCGCGCCCGCCGCGGAGTTCCACGACGGGTTCCCCCTCGGCAACGGCCACCTGGGCGCGATGCTGCACGGGCGGCCCGGCACCGAGTGGATCGACCTCAACGCCGACACGTTCTGGTCCGGCGGGCCGCTGCCGGCCGCGCCCGGGCCCGACCCTGGCGTGCTGCCCCGGCTGCGGGAGGCGATCGCCGCCGGGGACCACGCGGCCGCCGAGACCCTGGCGGGGCAGCTGCAGGGGACGGCGTGGACCCAGTCCTACCAGCCCCTCGGCCGCATCGAGTGGGACTACGCCGCCGCCGACGACGTCACCGGGTACGGGCGCGAGCTGCACCTCTCCGACGCGCTCGCCGTCACCGGCTACGACACGGGCGGCGACCCTGTGCGGCTCGCCGCGTTCGTCTCGGCGCCCGACGGCGTGCTGGTCGTGTCCGCGACCGGACCCGGCACCCTCGCCGCGGCCGTGCCACCGCGGCTGCGCACGCCGCATCCCGTGACGCCCGCCGTCATCGACGCCGGCGCCGGGCCGTGCCTGGTGTGGACCGGGCGGGCGCCGGCGCACGTGCTGCCCAACTACGTCCCGGCCGACCCGGGCGTCGAGTACGCCACCGACCCCTGCGACGCCGACGGCACCGTCGCCGCCGGGATGGGCTTCGCCGTCGCCGCCGCCGTCCGGCACACCGCCGGCGAGACCCGGCTCGTCGCCGCGGCCGCCACCGGCTTCCGCGGCCCCTTCGAACGGCCCAGCGCCGACCTCGCCGCGATCGCCGGCACGGCCCTCGCGTCGGTGACCGCCGCGCTCGGCGCGCCGACGCCGGTGCTGCGGGCGCGGCACGTCGCCGACCACCGCCGGTACTACGACCGGGCCGACCTGGAGCTCCCGTCCGTCGACCGGTTCTTCCACCTCGGCCGGTACCTGCTGATCGCCGGCTCCCGCCCCGGCACGCAGCCGCTGAACCTGCAGGGCATCTGGAACGCCGACGTGCGGCCCGGATGGAGCAGCAACTGGACCACGAACATCAACGCGCAGATGAACTACTGGGCCGCCGAGCCGACCGGCCTCGCCGACCTGCACGAGCCGCTGCTGACGCTGACCCGCGACCTCGCCGCCGCGGGCACCGCGACCGCCTCCGGGTACTACGCCGCCCGCGGCGCCGCCGCGCACCACAACACCGACCTGTGGCGCTTCACCGCGCCCGTGCCGGGCGACCCGCAGTGGGCGAACTGGCCGTCGGCGCTGCTGTGGCTGTCCGCCCACGTCTGGGACCACCACGACCACGGCGGCGCCGCGGACGTGCTGCCCGTCCTCGAGGCCGCCGCCCGGTTCACCCTCGACATGCTCGTGCCCGACCCCACCGGCGCCCTGGTGTTCAGCCCGTCCACGTCCCCGGAGCACCACTTCCGGCACGCCGGCGGGCACGCCGCCACGTCGTGGGGCTGCGCGCTGGACCAGGAACTCGCGCGGGAGGTCCTCACCCGGTACGCCGCCCTGACGGGCTCCGCCGAGGCGGTCTCGGCCCTGCGGGCGCTGCGACCCGTCCAGGTCGGCACCGACGGATGTCTCCTGGAGTGGTACGACCAGCGCCCACCCCGCGAGCCCGGGCACCGGCACCTGTCACACCTGTACGGCCTGTACCCCGGCACGCGGATCACCGAGACCGGCACGCCCGCGCACTTCGAGGCCGCCCGGCGGGCGCTGCTGCTGCGGCTCGCGCACGGCACCGGGCACACCGGCTGGAGCCGCGCCTGGGTGCTGTGCCTGGCCGCCCGGCTGCGCCTCGCCGCCCTCGCCGAGCAGACGCTGACCGCGTTCGCCACCGACCTGTGCTCCGCGTCGCTGCTGAGCCTGCACCCGGACGCGGGCCGCGCCAGCGGCTGGATCTTCCAGATCGACGGCAATCTGGGCGTGGCCGCCGGCATCGTGGAAACCATGGTGCAGAGTCACGCCGGCGCCGTCAGCCTCCTGCCGGCGCTGCCCCCGTCGTGGCACACGGGCCGCCTGCGCGGTATCCGCTGCCGCGGCGGTCACGTCGTGGACCTTGCCTGGTCCGACGGGCGCCTCTCGGCGGCCCGGATCGTCGCCGGCCGCACCGGCCCGCTCGTGGTGGAGCTGCCGTCACGGCTCGCCGTCACGACCGCGGCCGGCGACCCGGTGCCCGTGACCGGCGCGCCCGGCGCCCCGGCGGACAGGTCACGGGTGCGGTGGCCGGCCCTCGCCGGCCAGGAGTACCGGCTCGCCTGACGGGTCGGGTGGTCTCAGGCCGACGGCCAGGCGGGCGGGGGCGGGGCCTGGGTGGGGACGACGGGGCTGCCGGGCGGCACGGGCCGCGGCGGGAACGGGGGCTGGCCCGGCACCGCGAACGGCACCGGCGGGGCGGCGGCGTCGCGCCGGCCGCCGATGGCGCACGCGGCACCCGCGATCATCAGCCCGATGCCGGCCAGGATGAAGTTGGTCGCGATGGTGAGGTCGCCGCCGGACAGCTCACCGCGGCAGTTCTGCGCATCGCCCTGCCGCGCCGGCGGGTAACACGTCCACTGCGCGTTCTTCGTGTCGTCGGCCTCGGCCATCGAGCCGAGCGTGCCGAACGCGATGGCGAACGTGCCCGCGATGATGAACAGGATCTGCATGGCCTTGGCGCCTGCTGACATTCCCGCGACCCTAAT
The DNA here is from genome assembly GCF_040614215.1 of Dactylosporangium sp. NPDC006015. Lineage (NCBI taxonomy): Bacteria > Bacillati > Actinomycetota > Actinomycetes > Micromonosporales > Micromonosporaceae > Dactylosporangium > Dactylosporangium sp. NPDC006015. The sequence continues at coordinate 31,633 of NZ_JBEXUD010000041.1, read as the reverse complement.
GCAAACCGCCGCGCACCGCTGCCCGCCTCGGGGGACGGCGGCGTCCTGCCGGGCGCCGTCAGCTCGCGTACGCGTCGATGCGGGCCAGGAGGTCGCGCAGGGTGTGCCGCTCCGCGGCGGTGAGGTCGGCGAAGACCGGGTTGTCCTCGGCGGTCCGGGTCATGAGGCGCTCCCGCAGGGCCTGACCGTTTCCGGTCAGCGTGATCGCGCGGGTGCGGCCGTCGCCGACGCCGCGTCGGGGCCGCTGCGGCGCTCGATCAGGCCGCGGGTGACGAGACGGTTGACCAGGTTGGTGGTGTTGGAGCGGTCGGCCCAGATGCGCTCGGCGACGGTGCTGACTGGGACCGGGGTGCCCGGCTCCAGCGCGAGCAGCGCCTTCGCCTCGGCACGGGAGAGCCCGAGTTCGTTCAGGCGGGACGCGGTCCGGGACGACGTGCGGCGGCTGGCCGCGGCCGTCGCCGGGCGGCACCCGGTCCTGCACGTCCTGCTGAACAACGCCGGCGTCACGCTGCCGTGGCGGCAGGTCACCGCGGACGGGTTCGAGACGACGTTCGCGGTCAACCACCTGGCGCCGTTCCTGCTGACGGCGCTGCTGCTGCCGCAGCTGCGGGCGGCCGGCGCGGCGCGCGTGATCGGCGTGACGTCCGCCGCGCACCGGGCCGGCCGCATCGACTTCGACGACCTGCACGGGGCTCGCCGGTACAGTCAGCACAAGGCCTACAACCAGTCCAAGCTCGCCAACGTCCTGTTCGCCCGCGAGTTCGCCGCGCGCACCGAGGGCGCGATCAGCGCCGTCGCCGTGCAGCCCGGGTTCGTGCGCACGGCGATGGTGCCGCCGTTCCCGTTCAACCTCGCCGGCTTCCTGCGGTCGGAGCCGGAGCGGCCCGCCCGTGCCATCGCCGCGATCGCCACCGCGTCCGACCTCGCCGCCGGCAGTGGTGCGGTGTTCGGCGGCGACGGCCGTCCGGTGCGGCTCACGGGCCGGGCCGCCGACCCGTCGACCGCCCGCCGGCTGTGGGACGTCAGCGCCGAGCTGACCCGGCCCGCCGGATCGCGGCCGAGCCGAGGTCGTTGAGGATCGTCAGGTCCGCCGCCCCCAGCCGGGCGTCGGACATGATGACGACCACGACGTAGTGACCGGCGGCCGCGACGAAGTACCCCACGTAGCGGTCGCCCTCGTCGTAGTTGCCGGCGAACAGGGCCATGTCCGGCCCCAGGTGGTCCACGGCGACCGGGTGGAATCCGTTGTCACCCCCGCCGACACCGCAGCGGTCCAGCTGTGCCTTGAGCTCCGTCACGTACGAGCGGGCGCCGTCGCCCCGGTAGCGCACGACGTTCTCGTACACCCGGAACCGGTCGCCGTAGTCGGCCGCCTGGCTGTGGCCGGCCACCGGGCGGGGCGCCGGCGTGTCCGCGCACGGCTGTGGCAGCAGCGGCCACGCGAAGCCGTCCTCGACCGGCCCGGGCACCGCGCCACCGAGATCGGCCGGCTGGAGCATGACGCGCTGCGGCACCAGCCGGGGCGCCTTCGGTGCCGCCGCCGCGACCTTTTCCGTCGGTGCTTTCTGCATACCCGTACAGATGCCGCGGGCGCCCCGTTCGTTGCGTCGCTTGACAATAGGCAGGTAAAAACCTGCATAATGGGTTCGTGGACCTGGTGTTCAAGGCCCTGGCCGACCCGACCCGCCGGAGCATGCTCGACAGCCTGCGCCGGCAGGACGGGCAGACGCTGAGCATGCTCTGCGCTGGCCTGTCGATGGCCCGCCAGTCCGCCACGCAGCACCTGCAGCTGCTGCAGGACGCCAACCTCGTCACCGTCGTGCGCCGGGGGCGCGAGAAGCTGCACTACCTCAACCCCGTGCCGATCCACGAGCTGCAGCGCCGGTGGATCGCGGCATACGAGGAGCCCCGGCTGCGCATCCTGGACGCCGTCAAACACCTCGCGGAGGGAAGTCCGATGAAGACCGAGATTCCGACGTACGTGTACGTCACCTACATCAAGGCCACCGCTGAGCAGGTGTGGCACGCCCTGACCGACGCCGACCTGACCGCCGAGTACTGGGGGCACGCCAACGTCTCCGACTGGCAACCCGGCTCGACGTGGGAGCACCGCCGCACCGACGGCTCCGGCGTCGTCGACGCGGGCGGCACGATCCTGGAGGCCGTCCCGCCGACCCGCCTGGTCATGACGTTCGACAACTCCACCGTCACGTTCACCGTCGAGCCGAGCCAGGACATCGTCCGGCTCACCGTGACCCACGAGAAGCTGGCGACGAAGGAGGACCTGGACGCGATCTCCCTGGGCTGGCCCGCCGTCCTCGCCAACCTCAAGTCGCTGCTGGAGACCGGCCGCCCGCTGCCGCAGGCCCCGTGGGAGATGCCCGCCTAGCGGGTCTGCGGATCCCTGCCGATCGTCATGAACGGAAACGGGCAGTCGGCGCAGCTGCAGTTGGTCAGGCTGTCGCAGCGGGCGTCGACGACCTCCGTGAGCGTGGCCCGGATCGCGGCGAGGTCGGCGATCTTCGCGTCGACCTCGGCGATCTTGTCCAGCGCGCGCTGCCGGAGGTCCGGGGTCGGGTGCCGGCGGCTCCCGGCGTCGAGCAGGTCGGCGACCTCGTCGAGGGTGAACCCGAGCCGCTGCGCGGCCTTGATGACCGTGAGCAGCGCGACGGTGTCCGGCGGGTACAGCCGGTGCCCGCCGTTGGTGCGGACGGGGTCGGCGAGCAGCCCGCGGCGCTCGTAGTACCGCAGCGTCTGGATGTTCACGCCGGCCTGCTCGGCGACCTCGCCCGAGCGCAACCCCGCCTGATCCTGTGGCATGGTTGGAGCGTAAACCCGTACCCAGGTACCGGATGCAACCAGCCACGGAGGTCGGGGCGATGGTGGACGAGGGACGAGGACGGGCGAGCCGTGAGCTCGTGTATCACAGCCCGGATGCGCTGATCCCGCCGCCGTGGCCGCCGCAGGAGGGCTTTGATCCGCCCGGTCCCGGCGATGCGTCCGGCGTTCGTGAGCCCCGCCGGCCAGGTCCGCGCGACGGCGGACCCTCGACAGGTGGAGCGCTGCTGGCCTCCGAGCCGATCGACCACGGGTAGGGGGCCGGGTCAGGGCGCGCGGCGGGCGCGCTTCGCGGCGTACAGGGCGGCGTCCGCGCTGGTGTACAGGTCGCGGGCGGTGTGTGCCTGGCTCGGGGCGTGCGCCGCGCCCGCGCTGATCGACACCGGCACGACCCGCCCGTCGGGGAGCGTCAGCGGGCGGGCGCGCACCGCCTCGACGAAGTCCTTCGCGCGGGCGACGGCGATGTCGAAGGAGCAGCCGGGCATCAGCACCGCGAGCTCGTCGCCGCCCAGCCGGGCCACCACGTCGACGGCCCGGCACCGCTCGCACAGCGTCGCCGCGATGTGCGTGAGGGCGTCGTCGCCGACGGCGTGGCCGTACGTGTCGTTGATCTCCTTGAACCAGTCGACGTCGATGAGCACCAGCGCGGTCTCGGCGGCGTCGCGGTCGACGGCGCGCTGGACCGCGTCGTCGAGGATCCGCCGCGTCGCCAGGCCGGTCAGCGGGTCGACGTCCGCCAGGCGCCGCAGCCGGCCGACGAGCCGGTCCTGGGCGACACCGGCCCGGGCGAGCGCGGCCGCCATCAGCGTGAGCGTGCTGCCGACGAACGCCAGGTCGAGAGCCGCGTCGCCGGCCGGCAGCAGCGACAGCGCGACGACCGCCTCACCGGCGAGCGCCGCGGCGGTGGCGGCGACGACGCCCGGGATGCGCAGGTGGACGGCGGCGAAGAGGACCGGCAGGTAGAAATACAGCAGCCCGGTGACGCCGGCGTTGCCCGTGCCGAGGTCCAGCAGGACGATCGAGCCGCACCCGATGACGGCGGAGGGCATCTGCAGCAGCCCGACCGCCCGGCGCGCCCCGGCGAAGAGGAGCACGGCGCACACGGCGGCGAGCGCGGCGCCGAGCGTGGTGAGCACCGGCTCGACCGCCCGCGGGCCGAGGACCGCCTCGCCGACGTAGATGACCGACGGCGTCGCCGCCAGCAGGCCCGTCGCCAGGTTGCGCTCGGGGCCGCCGCGGCGGGGCCCGGCGGCCCGCAGCACGGACCTGACGCGCGCGGCAGCCGTCACACCGTCCGAAGCCGTCACACCGTCAGATGTCTTCACGCCTTCAGATGCGGAACGTGGCGACGACGGTCCGCAGCTCCGACGACATGCGCTCCAGCTCGGCGTTGAGGCGCAGCGCGCCGGAGACGCCGTCCTGGGTCGTGCGGGCCGCGTCCGCGACGCCCGTGATGCTGCGGGCGATGTCCGACGAGCCCGTGGCGGCGGCGCTGACGCTGCGGTCCATCTCCGCGGTCGTCGCCGCCTGCTCCTCGACGGCCGCCGCGATCGTCTGCTGATACTCGTTGATCTTCGAGATGATCCCGGTGATCTGCCCGATCGCGTCGACCGCGTTCTGCGTGTCCAGCTGGATCGCCTCGACCCGGCGGGAGATGTCCTCCGTCGCCTTCGCCGTCTCCTGCGCGAGGTCCTTCACCTCGCCGGCGACGACCGCGAACCCCTTGCCGGCGTCCCCGGCGCGGGCCGCCTCGATCGTGGCGTTGAGCGCGAGGAGGTTCGTCTGCTCGGCGATCGACGTGATCACCTTGACGACGTTGCCGATCTCGGTGGACGACTCGCCGAGCCGGGCCACGGTCGCGTTCGTCGACGTGGCCGCCTGCACCGCGTCGTCGCCGACCCGCACCGCCTGCGCCGCGTTCTGCGCGATCTCCCGGATCGACGCGCTCATCTCGTTGGACGCGGTGGCGACCGTGTCGACGTTGCGCGACACCTGCTCGGCGGCGGTCACGATGCCCTGCGCCTGGCTGCTGGACTGGTTGGCGTTGCGGGCGAAGCCCTGGCTCACATCGCGCAGCTCACCGGACGCGCCGGACAGCGCGTTGGCCGACGCGTCCAGGGTACGGACGACGCCGTGGATCGACCCGGTCGCCTGGTTCAGCGCGTCGGCGATGAGCCCGAACTCGTCCTTGCGGTTGAGGTCGAGCCGGCGGGTCAGGTCGCCGGTGACCATCGCGTCCAGGTGCGCCAGGACCTTCCCGGCAGCCTGCAGCAGCGGCCGGATCCCGAGGTACGCCGCGAACGCGTTCATCACGGTCAGCACGGCGATGAACGCGACCGCCGTGCCGAAGCCGATCTCGACCGCCCCGGTCGCGTCCAGGAGCCAGAAGCCGAGGGCGCCGACGCCGATGGTCGACACGGCCTGGCCCATGACCCCGACGAACATGATCGACCGGGCCGGCCGACGGGTCTGCTGGAAACTGTCCGGCACAGCGCTCTCCTCCGCACGACGTAACCCTCGGCGGATCGGCAACATTCAGCCCGCGTTGAGGAAATCCAGCCCGAGTCCTCGCCGGCCGATCTCGTTCAGGTCCGCCTCCTGGAAGCGGTTGGGCCAGTCCTTCTCGTAGTGCTCGGCGGGGAAGTCGCCGGGGCTCTCACCGGTGCGGAACGCCTCGCGGACCGACGCCGCGTACCGCTCGTTGCGCGGGCACCAGGGAGCGGCCGGGATGTACATGACGTTGCCCCAGCCGCGCTGCGCCTCGACCGGCGCCACGCTGTGGATCATGTCGCAGTGCCACCAGACGGAGTCGCCGGCCTGCACGTCGGGGATCCCGGACAGCGCCTCCATGAGCGGCGCGTGCCACTTGTGCCCCGCCGGGAAGACCTGGTTGACGGTCACGCCGCACATGTCGTCGTCCGGCACGTCCGGCAGCAGCGGGCGCAGCATCAGGTACGCCATCGCCTCCGGGATCGGCACGGTGTGCAGCACGCCCTGGTCGTGGTCCATGTCCGACAGCGCCGTCCAGCCCTGGAACGTGCGGAACGCCGAGCACATCGTCGATCCGGGGTACTGCGGGCCGGCGGTGCGGTGGGCGGCGTCCCACGGGTCGTACTGCTCGACGCTGCCGTCGAACAGGTGCCGGAACGCCTGCTGGTAGGCCTGCGTCATCCACAGGTCCAGGGTGCCCGGGTCGAGGTGCGTGCCGAGGCCGGCGGAGTCGGCGCCCTCGGGGCGGCGGCGGATCCGGTCGGGGTAGAGCGAGTCGCGCCCCGGGTCGAACCACTGCACGCCGTCCGACTCGTGCTTCCACTGGCCGTTCAGGAACGCCTGCACCGTGGCCATGCGCTCGCTCTGCCGCGCCTGCATCTGGGCCGGGGACCAGTAGATCGGGTAGATCTCGGGCTTGGAGCCGACGCTGCCGAAGAAGTCGTCACCGGGGCCGCGGTACTGCTCGAAGAACCGGTTGCTCTCCACGTAGTCGACGATGTCGCGGTCCCAGCCGAGGGCCTGCTCCCTCTCGAAGTGCCCGCGCACGACGAGGCAGCCGCGCCGCTTGAGGCGGGCCAGGTCGGCGGGGGAGACGGCGCCGGCGGCGATGTCGGCGTAGTCGATCACCGGCCAGATCGTCTCGCCGCGCCGGCGGGCCGCGGCGATCTCGTCGACGGCGTCCTGCACGCGGCGCTCGACGACGGCGAACACCTCCTCGACGGTCCGGCCGGATTCGGCGATGCGCTCGCGCAGGGCCGTCTTGATCTCGCGGGTCGCCGCCCTGAGATCGGCGGGCGTCTCCTCCCAGTGCGGCAGTGCCACGGTCGTCCCCTTTCTAGGTAGGTGTCTTTACTTGTAGCACTGTACGACCGGGCACAATTCCAGGCAAGGCTCCTGACTAGAATGCGGGTCGTGGATCTGGTCCGTTCGGTGACCGACGAGCACGTGCTGCGCGCACTCATGGAGCACCGCCGCCTGACCAGGGCCGAGCTCGCCACGGCGATCGGCATCTCGAAGCCGACGGCGGGGGAGAGCGTGCGCCGCCTCGAGGAGCGCGGCCTGGTGTCCGACACCGGCGAACGCACCCCGGGCGGCCGCGGTCGTGGCCGGGTGGGCTCCTACTACGCGCTCGCTCCGGGCGTGGGGCTGGCCCTCGCGGTCACCATCGCGCCGGAGGGGGTCGTGGCGGCGTGCCTGAACGCGCACGGTGACACCCTGGCCCGCGACACCCGCCCGATCGGCCGCCCCGCCCACCCCGATCAGGTCGCCGCCGCCCTGCACGCCGCCGTCTCTGCGGTCTCGTCCGCCGCGTCGGCGTTTGCGGCCGATGTACCGGCGGCCGCGGCCACCTCTGCCGCCACCGCGTCTGGTGCCGGTGGCGCGCCCGGCGTCATCGGTACGCCCGGCTCCGTCGGTACCTCCGGCGCGCCTGGTGCGTCCGGCGCGGCCGGTGCGTCCGGCGGTGCCGGTGGCTTCGGCGGCGGTGGTGGCGGGCCGGTGCGGGTGGCCGTGGTCGGCGCGGCCGACCCGGTGGACCGGGCGACCGGCCGGCTGGTGCAGCTGCCCGACGCGCCGTTCCTCGTCGGCGAGCTGGACCCCGTCGCCGTCCTGACCCCGTTCGTGGCCGGGCCGGTGATCGTCGACAACGACGTCAACTGGCTCGCCCGCGCCGAACGCGACCGTGCCGGCGACCGCGGCGACTTCGCCTACCTGTACCTCGGCGAGGGCCTCGGCTGCGCGATCGTCAACGACGGCGAGATCCGCCGCGGCCGGACCGGACTGGCCGGCGAGATCGCCCACCTGGTGACCACCGGACCGCAGGGCCGCGCCGTCCGCTTCATCGAGCTGTTCGCCGAGCTCGGCCTGCGCCGGGACGGCTCCACCGCCATCGACGTCGACCGGCTCCTGGACCGTTGCGCCCCGGGCTCGCCGGCCGCCACCGCCGTGTGCGACGCGGTCGCCGGCGTCGTCGCCGCGACCGTCGCCCTCGCCGACCCGCAGGAGGTCGTCATCGGCGGCACGTGGGGGCCGGCGCTCATCGAGGGCATCCGCGCCGCGACCGCCCGCACCCCCCGCCCCGTCGACCTCCGCCCCGCGACCGTGACCACCGACCCGGTCCTGACCGGCGTCCGCGCCGAAGCGCTCGCCGGCCTCCGCGCCGCCATCACCGCCGCCGCGCTGTAAGCGCTGGGTGTCGCCGGCTGCCCAGCCCGCGAGAAGGAGGCGCTCGCTGGCCTCCGCGCCGCCATCACCGCCGCCGCGTTGTAGGAGCCGTCACCGCTGCTGCGCATTGGGGCTGCACCGCCGCCGCGCCTGCACGTGGCTGCCATCTCGTCGTGTGCGTTTCCGGCCGGTTGTCAGAGGGTGTCGCGCAGGAGCAGGACGGGGCAGTCGGCGCGGAGCAGGAGGTGGTGGTTGACCGGGTCCAGGGACGGGGCGGAGCCGGCGTCGAGCACGACGAGCTGGGCGCTGCGGGACGCCGCCACCAGGACGTCCGCCGGGTTTCCCGTGGTGAGCTCGACCTCCACCGGCACCGTCGGGAACAGTGTCCGCAGGCGGGTGACGGTCTCGCTCACGTCGGCCCGGACCAGCGTGCCCAGGCCGGCCGAGGGTGCTTCCGCCGGTGTCCGGGGCGGGGTCGGGGCGTGGACCGCGACGAGGGCGCAGCCGCGCCGGTGCGCCTCCTCGAAGCCGGCGGCGAGGACCCGCTCCGCCGATGCGGGGTCGGCGATGCCGGCGACCACCGTCCCGATCGCGGTGTCGGCTCGGCCCCGGACCACGACGACCGGGCCGGTCGCGTACGTGGCGACGTGCACCCCGACCGACCCCAGCAGCGCCGACGCGAGCGCGCCGCGGCCCTGCGAGCCGACGACGAGCAGCGCCGCCGACCGCGTCTCGGCCAGCAGCACGTCACCCGGGGCGCCGGGCAGTGCGCTGCCCCGCACGTCGAGCGTCGGCCGGCCGCCGCGGGCGTCGGCGACGGCGGCGGTCACGACGGCCCACGCCCGCTCGCGGCCGCTCACGTCTGGGCCGGTGGGCGTGCCCGGCTGGCGGTGGTGGACGGACACGACCCGCAGCCGCGCGCCGGTCCGCGCCGCCTGGCTCGCCGCCCAGCGGACGGCCCACGCCCCGCCCGCCCCGCCGTCGGTCCCGACGACGATGTCGTTGTGCTCCATCGGTGCTCCAAGGTGGTGGCGGCGGTTGGCTCCTCCACCCTCGCCGGTGACAACGGGCACCGGCAGGGCCGAAGGTCCCGTGCCGCGTCACCAGCCGCCGTCGATGAACGCCGCGAAGGCGGGGTCCGGGTCCAGGGCGGTGCCGACGTTCGCCGCGACCACCACCGCGAGGGCGAGCGCCACGACCGCGAACAGCACGCCGTGCGCGGCGAGGACCCGGCGGGCCGGTCCCGAAGGCCCGCGGCGCCGCCAGAGCACCACGCCGACCGACAGCAGGCCCGCGGCGACGACCGCGGCGATCACCGCGATCACCCAGTGGTAGAGCGCGTAGTCGTCGATCATGCGGGCCAGCGCGGGCGACGGTGCCTGGTGTGCGTGCACGACGCCGGTCAGCTGCTGCCGGACGTCGGACAGCACGGCGGCGAGCGGGGCGTCGGGCGGGGTGTCGACGAGCAGCGGCAGCAGCGACGCGAACGGGGCCGCCGCGCCCTGCAGGTTGGCCATCACGAGCACCAGCGCCGCCAGCGCGAGCCCGGTGACGAGGACGCCGCCGAGGAGCAGCCGGCGGCGCGGAGCGCCCACGTACATCCGCCACAACCGCACACCGAGCGGCACCAGCACGGCGAGCAGCACCGCCGCGATGATCGCCTTGGCGAGGTGGTAGCGCAGCCAGTAGTCGGCGATCCGCCGCATCGCCGGGGTCAGCTCGCCGCCGCCGGACCCCCAGAACCCCGCGAACGCCCCGCGGACCGCGCCGCGCAGTGCGCCCTCACTGGTGTGGTCGCCGCCGGCGAGGTGGGCCGGAGCGACGACGAACAGGACGACGAGTGTCGCCGCCGCCGCCACTGTACGGGCGGGCCGTAGCCGGCCATCGGTGCTGCGCAAGGTGTGTCCTCCGGTCTCGTTCGGTCGTGTGACTCGACGGTATGAGCGGCCCGCGGGCACTCCCTCGGCCGCGTGGACGATCCGCGCGCAACTTTGGATTCCTTTCGCCGGGACCGCCCGCGCGGCGGTCTAGGGTGGGTCTGCGAACGGGAGGTGATCATGGAACTGCTGCGCAGGCCGCGGGTGGCCGACGCGCTGCTGGCCTGCGGGCTCGCCGTGGCGATGGTCCTGCTGCGGCAGAGCGCCGGCCCGCCGGACTGGCCGCGGGCGCCGTTCTCGCCCGCCGACCCGGTCACCGCCGCCGTGCTGTGGGCGCTGCTCGTCGCGCAGGCCGCGCCGATGCTGTGGCGGCGCACGCACCCGTGGGCGGTGATGGCCGCGGTCAGCGTCGCGTACGTCGCGTTCGAGCTCGTCGACCCCGCCATCAGCTTCCGCGACGGGCTGCCGCTCGGGTTCGGGGTGTACGCCGTCGCCCGGTACGCGCCGCCGCCGGCGAGCCTGCTGTCCGTCGCCGTCGCGGGGCTCGCCATGTTCGGCCACGACCTGCTGCTCCGGCCGATCACCGGCCCGCCGCTGCCGCCGGCGCTGCGCCCGGGGGTTATCGAGGTCACGGTGGCGGTCGGGCTGGTGGCCGGGCTGTGGCAGCTGGGCAGGTCGCAGCGGCACATCCACTCCGACGCCGCCGCGCTGCGGGACCTGACCGCGCTGCTGCGCGCCGAGCAGCAACGCAGCGCCGCCCGCGCCGTCACCGCCGAGCGCGCCCGCATCGCCCGCGACCTGCACGACCTGGTCGCGCACCACGTCAGCGCGATCGCCGTGCAGGCACGGGCCACGGCCGAGGCGCTGCCCGAGGACACCGCGCTCGCCGGCCGCGGCGTCGCGGGCATCGGGACCGCCGCCGACACGGCGCTGCTGGAGATGCGCCGGCTGCTGCGGCTGCTGTCGGACGACGACGCGGCGCGGGACCTCCTGCCGGAGCCGTCGCTCGCCCACCTGCGGCAGCTGACCGGCGTCGCGGCCGCCGCCGGGTGCGAGGTCGACCTGGAGGTGTCGGTCGGCCCCGACGTCCCCGCCGCCGTGCAGGTCTCGGCGTACCGGGTCGTCCAGGAGGCGCTGACCAACGCGCTGAAGCACGCGGGTCCCGTGGCGGTGCGGGTGGCCGTACACCAGCGGAAACACCAACTGGAGGTCGGCGTCGTCAACGATCCGCCGGTCGCCGGCCACCAGCCGATGCCGGGCGCGGGGCTCGGCCTGATCGGGATGCGGGAGCGGGTCGCCCTGTTCGGCGGCACCCTGTCGACCGGCCCGCTGGCCGACGGCCGCTGGCGGGTCGAGGCGACATTCCCATGGGAAGGGGAGGGCGGGCCGTGACGGTCACCGTGCTCATCGCCGACGACCAGGACATGGTCCGCGCCGCGCTGCGCGCCATCCTCGACCGGCGGCCCGATCTCGAGGTCGTCGGCGAGGCGGCCGACGGCGAGCGGGCCGTCGCCCTCGCCGCCGAGCTGCGCCCAGACGTCGTGCTCATGGACGTGCGCATGCCCGGCCTGACCGGCGTCGAGGCGACCAGGCGCATCCTCGGCGCGGCGGTGCCGTCGAAGATCCTCGTGCTGACGACGTTCGACCTCGACGAATACGTGCAGTCCGCGTTGCGGGCGGGGGCGAGCGGCTTCCTGCTGAAGAACGCGTCGCCCGAGCAGCTCTGCGACGCGGTCCGGGCCGTCGCGGCGGGCAACGCGGTGCTCGCGCCGGCCGTCACCCGCCGCATCGCCGAGGCGTTTCAGGCGCCACCGGCGAAAGCGGCGGTCGACGGCCTCACCGCCCGGGAGCTGGAGGTGCTGGTGCTGGTCGGGCGCGGGCTGTCCAACGCGCGGATCGCCAGGACCCTGGACCTGTCGGAGTCCGGCGTGAAGAGCCGCGTCAACCGCATCCTCACCCGGCTCGGCCTGGAGAACCGCGTCCAGGCCGCGCTCCTCGCCCGCGAGGCCGGCCTGCTCGACGAGCTACCCTGACGCGATGCCCATCGATGAGACGCTCGGCGTCCTCGCGCACCGCGGCGGGCTCGTCGTGCGGCGGCCCCAGCTCAGCGTCGGCATCGTCGGCGCCGTCTCCCGCACCACCGGCCTCGAGGTGGAGCTGCTCGCCCGCCGCCCACTCGACCGGCGCGGCGCGACCGAGCGGCAGGCCGGCATCCGCGCCGGACGGGACGGCGTCGTGCCCGCGCCGCGGCGCCTGCTGCCGGCGTACGACGAAGGCCTCGACCTCCGCGTCGGCCGGCTCGACCCGGACGGGCGCGCGCACTGGGTGTTCGGGTCGCGCACCAGCTCCAGCAGCGGCGACCACTCCGACGGCACCCACGGCCCGAGCCTGCGCACGACGGTGCGTTTTCCGCCACTGTACGACCATGCCTCGCTCGTCCTGGCCTGGCCCGAGATCGGGTTCCCCGAGTCCATTGTGGACCTTCCGCTGCCGCCGCGGGACGCGGTGGAGCGTGGCACGGTCCCGATCTGGGACGCACCGGTCGACGCCGGGCCCGCACCTGACTCGCTGCGCCGCCGCACACACGACGCGCCGCACCCCGGGCCGGCGGTCGAGGCGGGCCGGATCGTCGCCGGGCCGCGGGTGCTCAGCCGCGGCGCCGACGCCGTGGTCGCACTGACCCGCCTCACGGCCGTCGACGGGGTCCTGTCGGCGGAGGTGCTGAGCGTGGCCCGGGGCCCGCGGGCGGGCGCCATGTCCGTGGTCCCGGGCCCCGGCCGCCCACCGGGCCTGCCCGGCGCCACGGTCGCCGTCGTCCACGACGGGGAGGCGGTCTGGGCGCCGCACGGCAGCGGCGGGTCCAGCGGCGGCCCCGACGTGTTCCGGTCCCGGATCGAGTTCGTCCTGCCCGACCCCGGCGGCCCCGAACTCGGCCTCGTGGTCGCGTGGCCGGCCGCCGGCCTGCCCGACGTCCTGGTCCCGCTGTCGCTCGACGCCCGCTGAGCCCCACGGCGACCGGTTCGAGCAGCAGACCTCCTACGCGGTCGCCGTCGCCAGGCTCGCCCACGGCTGACCTCAGACGACGCAGAACTCGTTGCCCTCCGGGTCGGCCATGAGGACGTGGCTCGGCACGCCGCCGACGGCCGCCTCCTGCACCACCGTCGCGCCCGCCGCGACGAGCCGCTGGACCGTCGCGGTGACCGCCGGCCACCGCTGCTCCTGCGGCCGGTCCCGGCCACCCACCTTGAGGTCGAGGTGCAGGCGGTTCTTGACCACCTTCGCCTCCGGCACCTTCAGGAACGTGAGGCTCGGCAGGACCCCTCGCGGATCGTGCAGGTAGGCCGCGTCACCCCACTCCTCGGGCGGCACCTCCCACCGGGTCAGCCACTCCTCCCGGCTGGCGAACCCCTCCGGCACCGGCGCGTCCACGTACCCGAGCGCCTCCCGCCAGAACGCGGCAAGGCGCCCCGGGTCGGCGCAGTCGACCGTGACTCCCCAGACGACAGTCATGCACCATCGATACCGCACTCCGCCACGCCGCGCCCGGTGAACCACCGGACGTGCGACCCTGGATCGGGCTTCCGGACCGGGGGAGATGGCGGCGGATGGAACGGTTCATCACGGCGGAGCGGACGTGGGCCGAGCGCAGCCGCTGGCACGTGTACGTGCTGCCCGACCTCGACGCCGACCCCGACCTGCGGCAGCTGGTGCGGCAGAGCGGCGAGGTCCTGGAGCGGTACCCGGCGGCGATGTCGATCGTGCCCGATCCGTGGCTGCACGCCACCATGCAGATGGTCACCGGTCTGGCCGGTGACGACGTCGGCGAGGCGCGGCGGGCGGCGCTGATCGGGGCGCTGCACGACGAGGTCGGCGCGCTCCCGGCGTTCACCGCGACCGCCGGCGCCGTGCAGGCCGGGCGGGTGGGTGTCGCGGTCGACCTGGACCAGGACCTGCCGGGTGAGCCGTTCGCGGTGCTCGGCGATCGGGTCCGGGCCGCGATCCGGGCCGTGTTCGGCGACGACGGACTGCGGTACGACCCCGGCATTCCGCACATCAGCCTCGCCTACGGCACGGGCGCCGCCGACTCCGGCGAGATCCAGGAGCACCTGCGCCGGACGGTGCGGCCAGCCAGGGCGCGGCTGACGGTCGGGGCGGTCTGGCTGCTCGACGTCGTCCAGGACGCGGCCCGCAGCCAGTACCGGTGGCACGAGCCGCTGGCCCGGATCCCCCTGCGGGGCTGAGCCGCTACGCGGCGGTGCGGCGGACCGCGACGGCGTGGAAGCGGTGCGGCGGGTCGTCGTAGCTGGTCAGGAGCCAGCCGGCGGCGGCCGCCGAGGCGCGCAGGACCGGCTCGGCGAGGGGCTCGTCGGGGCGCAGGGCGCGGCCGTGCCGGGCGGCGAGCGCGGCCCGGCCGGACGGGTGGAAGAGCACCAGCCGGCCGCCGGGCCGGGTGACGCGGGCCAGCTCGGCCAGGCCGGCGGCGGCGTCCGGCAGGTGCGTGATGAGCCCGGCGGCGAAGACGCCGTCGACGGTGGCGCCGGCGAACGGCAGGTGACGGGCGTCGGCGAGCAGCAGCGACGCGTGGCAGGCGCGGGCGCGGTCCGCGGCGGCGGCGAGCATCTGCGGAGTCAGGTCGACGCCGATCACGGTGCCGTGCGGGCCGGTGGCGTCGCGCAGCGCGGGCAGGGCGCGACCGGTACCACAGCCGGCATCGACCACCGTGTCACCCGGGGCGAAGCCGGACTGGGCGACCGCGGCCACATAGGCGGGCAGGTCGTCGCCGAACCTGGTGTCCCAGGTCGCGGCCCGGCCGGCGAAGAACGCCTGGGACTCGCTGCGGTGCCACACGTCGCCGTCGACCAGCCGGGCGTCGAGGTGCCGCAGCACCGGCCACGCGGCGTCGTGCAGGTCGATGACGGCGTCGGTGTCGTCACCCCGGAATCCACCGGAAGCGCTGGAAGCGCCGGTGGTGGCAGCCGGTGGCGTGCGCACCCAGACCGTCAGGTGCCACGACGCGGCGGGGAGCCGGCGCCGCCAGCCTGGTCCGTCGGCGATGACGACGGTGTCTGGGGTTCTGGTGTACCAGCCGTCGCGGTCGCTCGTGCAGGCCGCGGCGGTCAGCCGGACGCAGTGCCGCCCGCCGGCGTGCAGGTGGGCGGCGAACCGGTCCGCGAACTGGGCGGCGCGGCCGTCACCGCCGTCGACGACCACCCTGGCCGCCCCGCGGGGCAGGGCCGCGGCGAGATGCCCGAGCACGGTGTCCCAGCGGCGCCGCTGGTCGTCGGCGGTCATCCCTCCATCATGCAGGTGCGGGCCCTGCACCGGTAGCCCGTGGCTGAGATGCGAGCCGGAGGACCGGCATCTGCTCGCAGATGCCGGTCCCGCAACCTTACGAGGCGGCCCGTCCCGCGTAGCGGGCGCTGCTGCCCAGCTCCTCCTCGATGCGCAGCAGCTGGTTGTACTTGGCGGTCCGGTCCGACCGGGACAGCGAGCCGGTCTTGATCTGGCCGCAGTCCAGGCCGACGGCGAGGTCGGCGATCGTCGTGTCCTCGGTCTCGCCGGAGCGGTGCGACATCACCACCCGGTAGCCGGCCCGCTGCGCGGTCCGGACCGTCTCGATCGTCTCGGTCAGCGTGCCGATCTGGTTGACCTTGACGAGGACCGCGTTGGCGTAGCCGCCGTCGATGCCGGCGCGCAGGCGGGCGGGGTCGGTGCAGAAGACGTCGTCGCCGACCAGCTGGAGGCGGTCGCCGGCGCGGGCGGTGAGCCGCGTCCAGCCGTCGATGTCGTCCTCGGCCATCGGGTCCTCGATGGAGGTGATCGGGAAGCGCTCCGACAGCTCGACGAGGTACTCGATGTGCTCGTCCACCGACCGCTTGCGGCCCTCGCCGGCGTAGTCGTAGACGCCGTCGCGGTAGAACTCCGAGCTGGCCGGGTCGAGGCAGATCGTGATGTCGGCGCCCGGCCGGTAGCCGCTGTCCTCGACGGCCCGCAGCACGAAGGTGAGCGCCTCCTCGGCCGTGGCGAAGTCCGGCGCGAAGCCGCCCTCGTCGCCCACGTTGGTGCTGTGCCCGGCCGACGCCAGGGACCGTCGCAGGGTGTGGAAGACCTCGGAGCCCATCCGGACGGCCTCGGCGAAGGTCGGCGCGCCGACCGGGGCGATCATGAACTCCTGGAAGTCGAGCGGGTTGGCGGCGTGCGCCCCGCCGTTGACGATGTTCATCATCGGCACCGGCAGCAGCCGCGCCCCGACCCCTCCGACGTAGCGGTACAGCGGCTGCCGGTGCGCGGCCGCGGCGGCCTTCACCGTCGCCAGCGACACGCCGAGGATCGCATTGGCGCCGAGGCGGCGCTTGTCCGCCGTGCCGTCCAGCGAGATCATCGTCTCGTCGACCAGCGCCTGGTTCTCCGCGTCGAGGCCGGTCACCGCCGCGGCGAGCGGGCCGTTGACCGCGGCGACGGCCTCGGTCACCCCCTTGCCGTGAAACCGCGCGGGATCGCCGTCGCGCCGCTCGACCGCCTCGTTGGCGCCCGTCGACGCGCCCGACGGCACCGCGGCCCGTCCGGTCGCACCGTCGGCGAGGACCACGTCGACCTCCACCGTCGGGTTGCCCCGGCTGTCCAGCACCTGCCGTCCGATGACCCGGCTGATCGCCGTCATCGATCCACCTCCCGTGTTCGTCGCTTGCTCGACCGGGCCCAGACTGGCAGACGGCGGCGGCCTTGCCACCGCGACGATCAACACGTTGACCTGTACCCCAGGGTCCGGGTTTAAGGTCGCGGGATGCGGGTGGGTGAACTGGCGCGCCGGACCGGAACGACCGTGCGGGCGCTGCGCTACTACGAGTCCGCGGGGCTGGTCGTCCCGCGGCGGCTGAGCAACGGCTACCGCGAGTACGACCCGATCGCGGTCCGGCTCGTCGAGCAGATCCGGCAGCTGACCGCGCTCGGCCTCACCGTCGAGGAGACCCGCCCGTTCGTCGACTCGATCGTGGGCGGCGCCGACGACACCGACGTGTGCGCCGCCGCGCTGGCGACCTACCGCAGCACCATCGCCACCCTGCAGGACCGCATCGGCCGGCTCACCGCGCAGCGCGACGCGCTCAACAGCCGCCTCGACACCGCCACGGAACGCGTCGCCACCGGCGCCTCGTCGCCCGGCGCGGACCCGTCCCGCCTCGTCGGCGACCGCCTGCCGGGCCTCACGTTCTACTGCACCGACGGCCGCCCCGTCGACCTCGGCGCGCTCGGCCCCGGCCGGACCGTCATCTTCGTCTACCCGCTCACCGGCCGCCCCGGCGTCGACCTGCCCAAGGGCCTCATCGAGGTGCACGGCGCCCTCGGCGGCACCGAGCAGGCGACCTGGGTGCGCGACCACCACGCGGAGCTGCGCAACGCCGGCGTGGACCGGGTCTTCGGCCTCTCCGCGCAGTCGACCGGATACCAGCGCGAGCTCGTGCACCGCCTGCGGCTGCCGTACCCGCTGATCCCCGACCCCCGGATGACCCTCGCCGCCGCGCTGGAGCTGCCGACCTTCACCGCCGGCGACATGACCCTCTACGAACGCCTCACCCTCGTCGTGACCGACGACGCCGTCGAACACGTCTTCCACCCGATCCCCGAACCCGCCTCCCACCTCCTCGCCGTCATGCAGTGGCTCACCAGATCCTCCCGGTCTGGTAGAGAAGGGCATGGCCATTGACGGACGACTCGCGCGGCAGCTCAGCGAGGCGCTGCTGGACGCCTTCAGTCCCGAGCGTCTCGACGAGATGCTGTACTACCGGCTGTCCAAGCAGCGGGCCCGGATCACCATGGCCGACAACCTGGAGACGCGGGTCTTCCACCTGATCAGGGCCGCCGACTCGGAGGGCTGGCTGGACCGTCTCGTGGTCGCGGCGCGCCAGTCCCGGCCGGAGCACGCCGGTCTGCGGCAGGTGGCGGAGCTGCGGTCCCTGACGCCCGGCACCGGCGGGTTGGAGACGATCCTCAGCGCCGGCGACGTCGACATTCACCCGGCGCCGTGGCGGACGCGGCTCGGGGTCCTCGAAGGACAGGTCGGTCTGGTGGAGATCGCCGGCGATCCGGCCGGCACGTGCTTCCTCATCGGCCCGGACCTGTGCATGACCAGCCACCACGTGGTCGCCGCGGCGCGGCGCGACGAGGTGCGGATCGTGTTCGACCACAAGCGGGACGCGGCCGACCAGGAGGTGTTCGCCGGCACCGCGGTCGAGCTCGCCGACGACTGGCTCGCCGCGTCGGCCCCGAACAGCCCGTCCGAGTGGTCGCGCGGCGGCGGCACCGAGCTGCCGGACCGCGCCGAGCTGGACTTCGCCGTGCTGCGCCTCGCCGAGCCGATCGGCGAGATGCCCGTCGGCGGCACCGGCGAACCGGCCTCGGCCGACCGCGGCTGGATCGACGTCGCCGGCCGCCGTCCGCCGCGCCCCGGCGACGGCATCGCCGTGCTGCAGCACTTCGGCCGCCGGCCGCTGCAACTGCGCTTCGGCAAGGTGACCGAGGTCAACGCCAACGGCACCCGCCTGCGCCACACCGCCGACACCGACGGCGGGTCGTCGGGGTCGCCATGCTTCACGCTGGACTGGCGGCTCGTCGCGATCCATCAGGCGGGCGACCCCGCCACCGAGTCCTGGGAGGCCCGGACGGGCAACCGCGCCGTGCCCGTCCTGCCTGTACTGGGCCTGCCGGCGGTGTCAGCACTTCTCCGTCGGCGCTAGGCTGCTCACCTGCACGTCGGCGACGGTGCCGTCGGCACGCCGGACCCGGACGGCGCCGGGCGTGCCGGACTTCAGCAGGGTCCCGCACACGATCGACTGGTCCTGCGACGTCACCTTCACCAGCGGCGAGGCGGGCTCCGCCGCCGGCATGAACCAGGTGAGCCCGATCGCGACGACGAGCGCGCCGAGCGACGCCGCGGACGCCCGGGCCGCACCGCGGAGCCGCCGGCCGATCGCCTCCGGCAGGTCCTGCTGGGCGGTGTACCAGGCGAGCAGGTCGGCGTCGTCGGCGATGGTGCGGGTCTCCGGCTGTCCGTACGCCGCGCGGTACGCCTGCTGGATCGCGACCGCGGCCGCCCCGACCGCCACCACGACGGCGACGGCGGTCCACGCCTTGCCGGCCACGTCCAGTGCGGCGACCTGGTCGGCGCCGAGACTCACGCCGACGATGCCGAGCACCCCGAGCAGCGCGGTGGTCCCGGCGATCCACTTCTCGGCTCCCGCCTTGAGCCGGTCGACCCGCCCGGCCTGCGCGATCCGGTACGCCTCTGCCGCCTCGGCGAGATACGGGTCGTTCGCCGGCCGGAGCGTCACCGTGCCGTCCTCCGCGACCTCGGCGTGCCCGGTCCACGTCCGTCCGCAGCCCTTCGGCGGCGTCACCGGCTGCCCCGCGTGCTCCTGCCCGCAGGTACAGGCGAACCCGGCGGTGACCGAGGTGGCCGGGTCCGGGTCGAGCCCTTCGAGGTCGGTGGCGCGCAAGGAGACGGTGGCCGTGCACGCGTGCCGGCACACGGGGCATGGCCCGGCGAGCCGCAGCGTCGACCCGACCTGGCTGCCGTGCCACTGCCGCAGCTGCGCGTCCAGCACGGTCACCCGCGCGGCACGGTGGGACAGCTCCGTCATCCGGACTCCTTCACAGGTAGGAATGCCTGCGGATCGCGGCGAGGGTCGGCGCGACCTCGTTCAGCGGTGGGATCTCGGCGTCCTCGTCGACGTCGTCGCCCGCGTCGGGTGGTTCGGCGGGAAGCCCGAGGACCAACGCCGGGACGACCGCCTCGGGCAACGAGTCCTCGGGGGCGGATCCGTCCCAGACCTCTTCGTCGTCCCAGACCTCTTCGGCATACCATCGCTGGAAGGCGGCGTGCTGCTGGTCGGAGGACCCGAGACCGCACAGCTCGTCGTAGGAGACGATGCCGAGATCCGCCGGGCGGTTGAGGTCCTCCAGCGTGCCGATCATCCAGCCGTCGAGGTACCGCCCGGAGTCCGCGGCCTCGCCGGAGTCGGGGAACGTGGTCAGGTAGTCCCGGAAGTCCTCGTCCTCGAAGTCGTGCGGCGGCAACGGAACCGCCCCGTCGAGGTCGGTGCCCGGCCGGACGTCGTCGGGATGCTCGTGCGCCGCCAGGAACACGGCGCCGAGGTCCAGGTCGGTGGCGGCGAGCAGTTCCTCGCTTACCTGCAGCTGGTCACAGCCGCCGAGTCCGATGTCGGTGAGGGCCGGTAGGTGCGCGACGGCCCCGATGTCGACGAGCCGCGTCGACCCGGACACATCCAGGAACTGCAGCTGCTCCATACGCTCGATGCCGCTCAGGTCGACGACCGACGACCGGCGCAGCGTCAGCGACCGCAACCTGACGCAGTCGGAGATTGCGAGCAGATCGTCATCGTGAAAGTCCTCGATCGTCAGGTCGGTGAGCCAGGAACGGGAGAGCCATTCGGTGCGCCAGTCGACCCGGACACCACCGGCCAATGTCAGCGCCCGAATCGACACCATGCTCAGCGCGTGGACGTTCCAGAGAATGACTGGACCTCGGATGGTCAGCGTCGTGAGTTCGATGAACTGGAGGAACGCCATGCAGTTGACCTTGGCGAGGGGCAGGCGGTCGGCGAAACTGAGCGTCAGGCAACGGATCGTCGCGTTCTGAAGCCTGTCATCCGGGTCGAACCGATGCAGCTCGTGAAGCTCAACCTCGGATGCCAACACGGTCGGAAGCCAGTCGAGCGCCATGTCGGCCGGCCACGCCGGGATCCTCAGCGACCTGACACGGGCTTGTGCGACGTGGCCGGCGAAGTCTGCGGTGATCACGTCCGGCACGAAGTGCAGGTCGAGGTTGAGCTCGTACGGAATGAACGGCAGGACGGTCTGATCGCGGACGACGACCGCCGTAGTCATGAAGCTCGGGATCGCCTGCAGCACCATCATGCCGTACTTGCCGGGGGTGAACCCGCTCCACGCGTCGACGAGCTCCTGCGCCAGCTCGTGCCCGAAGCGCTGGGCCGCGGGGACCAGCGCCTCGATCGCGCGCTCGCTGCCGATGCCGACGATGGCCCGCACGCACAGGGACGCGGTGGCGGCGTCCTGCACCGTGTGCTGCAGCACGCGCCGGAGCAGGGGCAGCGCGGTCTGTCCCATCGCGACGACCGACTTCACCTCGTCGCGGCTGAGGGGTGGGATGCGCTGCTCCAGGTAGGCGGTGGCGCGCTCGTAGCTCTCCCGCTCCACCACCACCGACATCTCGAAGCACTCCGCCAGGAACTCGCGCAGCGGGGACCGGCCGGACGAGACCGAGTCGTCGGCGACGATCGCGTCGACGATGCCGTCGGTGAGGCGCCGCCACTCGACGGCGGACGTCTTCGAGGCCCAGCCGACCGCCATGCTGATGACGCCCTGCCAGTCTGCGTCGCGGACGTGGTCGAGCATGATGCGGGTGGAGCCCCCGGAGACGAGGTGGCGGGCGGCGAGGAACTCCTGGAAGGTGCGGTGGACGAAGTCGATCGTGCCCGGGGCCGGCTCGCGGAGCACGCCGGAGCGCTCCAGCAGGTCGTGGAGGATCTGCCCGCCGGTCCAGTCGACGCCGCGGAGCATGCCGGCGACCAGGCCCAGCTGGCTGCGCACGTCGTCGCGGGGCGCCTCCGAGAGGCCGGAGACGACGTACCACTGAGCGAGGGACTGCAGCACGGCGGTGCGTTCCTCGGCGCCGACGCCGGTGGGTTCCACGCCCTTCTCGTGCTCACGGCGGCCGAGCATCATCTTCAGGGCGTCCTCGTACAGCGTGATGCGCTGCTTGGGCAGGCCGCCGGGGCTTTTGTAGTTGAGGGCGCAGATGACCGCGCAGAGCAGGGGCGTGCGGGCCAGGTCGCGCAGTGTCGGCGACCCGTCGATCTCGACGACGAGGTGTGCGGCGCGGGCCCGGTGGGACTCGTGCTGGTCGGGTGGGAGCCGCTCCAGCGTCGCTCCGTGCCAGTCGTAAATGAACCGGAAGATCTCGCGGAAGCTCATCGTGGTCAGCGTGAGCGGGGTGAAGCGGTCGAGGTCGTAGGTGCCGCCGCGGGCCGCGGCCGGGCGTGAGGTGACGACCAGGGTGTTGTGCTGCTCGGTGACGGCGTGCCAGGTCAGGTCCTCCAGCCAGGCCTGGACCGTCGCGCGTTCGTCCGCCCGGACCTCGTCGAGGCCGTCGATCAGCAGGACCGCCCGGCCCTCCTTGAGGACCTTGGCGACCCAGCCGGCCGGCTGGCGCGAATGCAGGGACGCTCCGGCGACCTCGCGGGTGAGCTCCTCGATGGTGGGCAGGGCGCGCTTGACGTACCGCCGCAGCCGGACGAACAGCGGAATCCGGCCGTGCCAGGGATGCAGGTCACCGCCGGGCAGCTCGCCGCGGGCCATGCTGACGGCGGCCCACTGCAGGACGGTGGTCTTGCCGGAGCCGGCCTCGCCCTCGATCAGGACCAGCCGGCCGGCCGTCTGCAGCGCCGCGTCCACGGGCTGCGCGTCGTAGCCGACGGTGCCCTGCGCGGTCGGGCGCGGGACGGTGGCCTCGAGGGTGACGTAGGCGGTGGTCAGGCTGTAGCGGCGGACCTCGGTGAGCAGGTCGATGCCGAGGACCTCGAGGGTGTCCAGCGTCCGGGTGACCATGCGCAGGTACTGGACGGCATAGCTGTCGTTGGGGCGGCCCGAGTCCTGGTCGCGTTCCTGCGGCATCCGGCTGATCGCCATCCGGATCGTCGCGGCGGCGCCGCCCGACGCCGCCAGGTCGTGCAGGCCGGCGAGCGTCAACCCGGGCTCCGCGAGCGCCGCCTCGGCCAGGTAGGAGACGATCGCCCCGATCAGCGGCTGGAAGGGCGGGAGGCTGGTGGGACCGTGGTCCCAGGCCTGGCGTCGCCGGTCGGACTGCTCGGTCAGCAGACGCAGCAACAGATCCGGTTCGGTGCGCATCTCCGCGGTGATGGCCGGCCCGGCCAGGCGGAGCGTCGTGGCCACCGCGAAGGTGACCGCGTCGACGATGTCCACTACCTGCGTCGACATGAGCGGGATCAGATGGAGCACCTGGTCCTCGACGTACTCCAGCAGGAGGTCCGTGACCTCCCACAGCTCGCGCCGGACGACGCGGGCGGTGGCGGCGGTCGACCCCGCGGCCGCGAGCGCGTCGACGGACCCGGCGGCGAGGACCTGCCCGTTGCCGGGGTCGTTGAGCAGCAGCAGCGTCCGCACCAGGTCGGCACCGAGGTTGCTCTCGATGCGGTCGTGAACGGTGCGCTTCCGTCCGACCGGCACCCGGCCCGACCGGCCTCGGCCCGCGTAGTCGTGTCCGGTCCCTTCGGCGAGCAGGGCGCCCTCGAGGGCACGCTGCTCGGCCTTCCGGTCGACCACGTGCGGGTGCCGCTCCGCCCACCTGGACAGCAGGGTCGCGCGCGGGACCCGCTTGAGCGCGGCGGCGACGAGATCCGGCAGCCAGCCCTGATCGTCGGCGTCAGTGATGACCCGGAACACGACGTCGTCCATGCCGACCACGTCGCCGACCATTCGGGCGAGCTTGATCTCCAGGTCGTACCAGAGCATCTGCTCGAACGGGCTCCGGGTCGGGAACGCGTCCAGCATCGCCTCGGCGAGGTCCTCGGAACTCTTGCCCGAGAGGGACGGGACGGGCATCACGCTCCTGGGCGGCATTCGACCGGACCGATGTAGCGCGAGTATAGGACCGGCGACGGTCGGTCACGCGCGATCGGCCCGGCGCCGTCCGGCCGGACTCAGCTGTCCGTCCGGCCGACCGGCGCCACCCGGTCATGGGCGGGTGGCGAGCTGGCGGTGGAAGGCGCGGCGCAGGGTGGTGAAGGAGTCGCCCTCGTCGGCGAGGGCGCGGGGGAGCTCGGCGGCGAGGGTGTCGACCAGGCCGGCGATGTCGTCGTCGGGGTGGTGGGCGGTGATGGTGAGGCGCGCGCCGGAGCGCTTGGCGGGGACCGCGGGGGCGGTGGCCGGGTCGGTGAAGTAGCCGGCGGCGCGCAGGCGGGCGGTGAGGTTGTAGGCGACCTCCGGCCGGCCCGCGCCGACGCAGCGGATGGGGGCCTCGCTGCGGCTCACGACCGGCAGGTCGACCTCGGCGGCGAGCTTGTTGAACAGGCGGATGAGGTACAGGAGGCGGTCCTGGCGCTCGGTCACCTCCTCGGTGCGGTGCAGGTGCACCAGCCCGCGCCGTACGCCGTCGGAGATGAGCTCGTCGAACGTTTGCAGCATGTCGTCGGCCTTCGCCATGGTCGCCCCTTCACCCAGGTGGTCCGTGCCGGGGACCATCGGTGCCCCGGGCGCCGGCATGAGCCGACGTGATCCGCCCCACCGCGCCCCCGGACCCGAAACGCGAGGGTGATCAATGGGGCATCGGTGACCGTGCGTGCGGTTTCGAAGCACAGATAGATGCGGCATGATTTCCCGGTAGGCAACGCTGCGGCATCGGTGCCGCGGGCGGGGGAGGACCGCGCGTGTCTCATCGTGTCCATGTCGCGTTCGAGGAGCAGGCTCGGCGCACTCCCGACCGGGTGGCCGTCATCGCCGGGCAGGTCCGGATGCGGTACGCGGACGTGGCCGACCGCGCGAACCGGATCGCCCGTGAGCTGCGCCGCGCCGGCGCCGGACCCGGCGAGCTCGTCGGGGTGTGCCTGGGCCGGGACGAGCACCTGCTGCCGGCGCTGCTGGGTGTGCTGAAGACCGGCGCCGCGTACGTGCCGATGGACCCCGCGTACCCGGCGGAGCGCCTCGAATACATCGCCGCCGATGCCGGCGTGAAGCTGATCGCGACGACCACGACGACGGCGAAGGGCACGCTCGCGGTCGACGAGATCGGCGCCGACGCCGACAGCACCCCGTTGGGAGGCGAGGGCGGCGACGGCAGCGACGCGGCGTACGTCATCTACACGTCGGGCTCCACGGGAAGGCCCAAGGGCGTCGTCGTCGAGCACCGCAACACGATGAACCTGCTGCGGTGGGAGGCGGCCGCGTACACGGCCGAGGAGCTGCGGGGCATGCTCGCCACCGCGTCGATCTGCTTCGACCCGTCGATCACCCAGCTGTTTCTGCCGCTGGTCACCGGCGGCACCGTGATCCTCGCCGAGAACCTCCTCGCGCTGCCCACGCTGCCCGCCCGCGCCGAGGTCACCACCGTCTACGGCGTGCCGTCCGCCCTCAGCGTCCTGCTCCGCGAGCCGCTGCCGGACGGCGTGCGGGCCGTGTTCGCCGGTGGTGAGCCGCTGACCCGCGGGCTCGTCGACCGGATCTACGCCAACCCCGGCGTACGGCGGGTGCTCAATCTGTACGGCCCCACCGAGTGCACCACCACCTGCGCGGTCGCGGAGATCGGCCGGGACGGCACCGACGAGCCGCCGATCGGGCGCCCGATCGCCGGCGCGGTGATGGAGGTCCGGGACGCCGCCGGCCAACCCGTGGCGGACGGCGAGCTGGGCGAGCTGTGGATCGGCGGCCCGGTGGTCGCCCGTGGCTACCTGGGCGACGACCAGCGAGGCGCGTTCGTCGTCGAAGCGAGCGGCCGGATGTACCGCACCGGCGACCTGGTCCGCGGCGCCGGCGGGGTGCTGCGCTTCGCCGGCCGCGCCGACGACCAGGTGAAGATCCGCGGCTACCGGGTCGAGCCGGGCGAGGTCGAGGCCGTGCTGGCGCGCCACCCGGCCGTCCGCCGCGCGTGCGTGCTGGCCGTCGCCGACGCCGATGGGGTCAAGCACCTGGTCGGGCACGTGGAGGCGGCCGGCGCCGACGAGCGGACCCTGCGCGCCTGGCTGCGCCGGCGGGTGCCGGACCACCTGGTGCCGACCCGGATCGGCGTCGCCGACCGGCTGCCGCTGGGCCCGAACGGCAAGGTCGACCGGGCCGCCCTGCCCCCACTGCCGCCCGGCCGCCCGGCGGGGACCGGCTTCGTCGCGGCCCGTACACCCGCCGAAACCACCATCGCGGCGATCGTCGGTGACGTGCTCGGCATCGCCGGGGTGGGCGTCGAGGACCGCTTCACCGACCTCGGCGGGCACTCCCTCGCCGCCGCCCGCGTCTGCGCCCTCGCCGGCCGCGAGTTCGGCACCACGGTCGCCCTGGCCGACTTCCTCGCCGAGCCCACCGTCGCCGCCCTCGCGGCCCTGGTCAACGGCGGCCGGAGTCCCGCGGCGGCGCCGGTCCGGCACGAGGGGCGGGCGGAGTATCCACTCACCCCGACCCAGCGCGAGCTGTGGACGCTGCGGCAGATCAGCCCGGTGCCGTCCGTCACGACGGTCGCGTTCCGCGCCCGGCTGACCGGCCCGGTCGAGCCGGCGGCGGTCAGGTCGGCGCTCCCGGCGCTGGTCGCCCGGCACGAGGTCCTGCGCAGCCGGATCGTCGACCGTGACGGCGCTCCGGTAATCGTTGTCGGCATCGGTACGGCGGTGCCGCTGGCCGAACACGACCTGCGCGACCAGTCCCCGGCGGCGCGGCGGGCACGGTCCGACGAGATCGCCGCCGCGGCCGCACGGCACGCCTTCGACCTGTCCGGGACCGAGCCGCTGCTGCGGGTCGACCTGATCCGGGTGTCCGCGGAGGAGTCGGAGCTGGTCGTCGTCAGCGACCACGTGGCGTTCGACGGCTGGTCGACCGGCACGTTCCTCACCGAGCTCGCCGCGGACCTGGCCGCGCCCGGCAGCGTCGCCCCGCCGCCGGTGCAGCTGGGCGACGTCGCGCTGATGGACACCGCCCCCGGGAAACAGCCGGACGCCGCGGGGAACCGGTGGCGGGACGAGCTGGCGGGCGCGTCGCCGCCGGGCGATCTGTTCACCGGCAGCGGCGGGTTCCGGGGCGAGCGGCTCACCCGGCCCGTGCCGCCGGACGTCGTCACCGGGCTGGCCGAGGTGTGCGCGGCGAGCGGCGCCGCACCGTTCGCCGGCTGGCTGACCGCTCTCGGCCTGCTCCTCGCCGGCCTCACCGCACGGGCAGACGTGCTCGTCGGCGCGGTCGTCGCCCGCCGCGCCGGACCCGAGCTCGACGGCGTCATCGGCCCGCTCGTCGACGTCCTGCCGGTCCGCCTCCGCCTGGACGCCGCCGCCACCGTCCGCGACACGATCGCCGCGGCCTCGGCGACGACCGCCCGCGCGCTCGACCGGCCCCGGCCGTCCACCGAGGACCTGTTCGAGGCCGTCGGCACCCAGCCGCGCGGCGCGATGATCACCCCGGTGGTGCTGTCGGCGCAGCCGGCCGGCCTGCCGGTGCGCGTCGAGCGGGGCGGGGTCCGCCTCGAGCTGCTCGGCGAGCTGAGCTGCGGCGGCGCGCAGAACCCGCTCACCGTCTTCGTCAACGAGACCGCCGGCGGCGCCGAGCTGCAGCTGGAGTACGACCTCGACCTGACCGACCGGGCGGCGGCGGCCGCGTTCGCCGACCGGCTGCTGCTGGTGCTCGCGGAGCTGACCGCCGACCCCGACCGCCCGCTGACCCTGGTCCCGCTCGTCACCGCGGCCGAGGCGGCGGACCTGCTGGGCCGGGCCGCCGGCCCGCCGCTGCCCGCGGACGCGCCCGCGACCGTGGTCGACGCGATCGCCCGGCAGGTCCGGCAGCGCCCCGGCGACGTCGCCGTCGCCGGGGCGGACGGCGAGCTGACCTACCGGCAGCTGTGGGACGCCTCGGCCGAGGTCGCGTCGGTGGTGCGCGGGCACGGCGGGGTCGTCGGCGTGTGCCTGCCGCGCGACCACCGGCTGCCGGCGACGCTGCTGGGGGTGTGGCGGGCCGGCGCCGCCTACCTGCCGCTGGAGCCGGAGCTGCCGGCGGAGCGCCTCGCGTGGCTCGCCGCCGACGGCGGGGTCCGGACCGTGCTGTGCCGCACCGCGACCGCCGCGGCGGCGTCGGCGGTGACCGGCACCCAGGCGCTCGACCTCGACGAGGTGCCGTCCGCCCCCGAATCAGCCGCCGATGTACCGCTGCCGCCCGTCACACCCGGCGACCTGGCGTACCTGCTGTACACGTCCGGCTCGACCGGGACACCCAAGGGGGTGGCGGTCGCGCAGGGCGGGCTGGCGTCGCTCACCGAGGCGCTGCGGCTCGAGCCCGGCATAGGGCCGGGCGACAGGATGCTCGCCGTTGCCACGGTCAGCTTCGACACCTCCTGCGCGGAGATCTGGGCCACGCTCGCCGCGGGCGGCACCTGCGTCGTCGTGGAGCGCGACAGCGCCGTCGACGGGCACCGGCTCGGCGAGCGGATCGCCGAGCACCGGATCAACCTGATGAACGTGCCACCGACGATGCTCCGCACGCTGCTCGCCGCGCGCTGGACGGGCGCGCCGGACCTGCGGGTGTGGGCCGGCGGTGAGGCCCTCGACCCCGCGCTGGCCCGCGACCTGCTGCCCAGGGTCGCGCAGCTGTGGAACGTCTACGGCCCGACCGAGGGCACGGTCCTCTCGGCCGTGCACCGCGTGACCTCGGTCGGCGACGCCGTGCCGATCGGGCACCCGATGCGCGGCGAGCGCCTGTACGTGATGGACCCGCTGCACCGGCTGGCGCCGCCCGGTGTCGCCGGCGAGCTGTGGATCGGCGGCGGCGGCCCCGCGCTCGGCTACCACCGCCGGCCGGAGCTGACCGCCGCCGCGTTCGTGCCCGACCCGTTCGTGCCCGGCGGCCGCTGCTACCGCACGGGCGACCTGGTCCTGTGGCGACCCGGCGGAGACCTGGAGTTCCGCGGCCGGCGGGACCATCAGCTGAAGGTCCGCGGGCACCGCGTGGAGCTCGGCGAGATCGAGGCGGCGCTGCGCGACCACCCCGGCGTCACGCACGCCGTGGTCACCGTGCGGGGCACGGGCGCCGAGGCGCATCTGGTCGGCTACCTCACCGGCACCGTCACCGGCGAGCAGGCCGCCGGAGAGCTGCGGCGCCGGCTGCCGGAGCACCTGGTGCCGCACCGGTGGGTGGTGCTCGACGCACTGCCGGCGCTGCCCAGCGGCAAGGTCGACCTGGCAGCGCTGCCCGACCCGGACGACACCCGGCCGCACCGGCCCGCCGAGTCGATGATGGAGCAGCTCGTCGCCGACGTGTGGACGCAGGTCCTCGCCACGGACCGGATCGGCGCCGACGACAGCTTCTTCGGCCTCGGCGGGCACTCGCTCGCCGCGACCCGCGTCGCCGGCCGGCTGCGCGACACGCTCGGCTGCGCGGTGCCGGTGCGGCTGCTGTTCGACCATCCGGTGCTCACGGACTTCGCCGAGCGGCTGGAGCGCCTTGTCATGGACGAAATTCGGGGGAATGACTATGACCTTGTCTGAGCAGGACACGCTGCGCGCTCTCATGGAGCGGCGGGTCGCGGCCGCGCGGGCCGCCGCCGCGGACGCCGCGGCCGGGTCCGAGCCGGAGATCCCGCGCCGGGCCGACCCGGACGCGCCGCAGCCACTGTCGCCGTCGCAGCGCCGGCTGTGGTTCAACGCCCAGTTCGAGCACAACACGTCGATCTACCACGTGCCGGCGGTGCTGCGGCTGACCGGCCCGCTCGACGCTGACGCGTTGCTGGCCGCGCTCCGCGACGTCGCCGCCCGGCACGAGGTCCTGCGCAGCGTCGTCGTGCCGGCCGACCTGGTCGCGGTCGCCGTGCCCGCCGACCGGATCGAACTGTCCATCGTGGACGCGACCGAGGCGACGCTCGCCGAGTCGCTGCGGCTCGAGGTCAGCCGCCCGTTCCAGCTCGACCAGGAGCCACCGATGCGGGCCGCGCTGTTCCGCCTCGCCCCGGAGCACCACGTCCTGCTGCTGACCGTGCACCACATCGCCACCGACGCCTGGTCGCAGGACCTGATGCTAGACGAGCTCGGCGCCCTCTACGCCGCCCGCCTGCACGGCACCACCCCGCCGGCGCCCCCGCGCCTGCAGTACGCCGACGTCACCGAGTGGCTGGCGGCCCGCCCCGCCGACGACCACGTCGGCTGGTGGGTGCAGCGCCTCGCCGGGCTCGCCCCGGCCCTCCCGTTCCCGGTGGACCGGCCCTACCCGGCGGTCGCCGACTGGACCGGCGGCTACGTGCCGCTCACCGTGCCGCCGGCGCTCGCCGCACGGATCCGCGCGGCCGCCCGCGACGGGCAGGCGACCCCGTTCATGGTGCTGCTCGGCGCGTGGCAGGCGCTGCTCGGCCGGCTCTGTGGCAGCGACGACGTCGCCGTCGGCGTGCCCGAGTCCGGGCGGCACCACCGCGCGACCGAAGGCGTCGCCGGGTGCTTCATCAACACCCTCATCATGCGGACCGACCTGGCCGGCGACCCGACCGGCCGGCAGCTGCTCGACCGGGTCCGCGAGACCACCCTGGAGGCGTTCGCGCACGCCGAGGCGCCCTTCGAGCGGGTCGTCGAGGCGGTCGCGCCGGAGCGCTCCACCGCCACCACGCCCATCTTCCAGTCGATGCTGTTCCTGCTGGAGACGCCGCAGCGGGACCCCGTCCTGCCGTCGGTACGGGCGCAGCGCCTGCCCTCCCCGCTGGACTCCAACAAGTTCGACGTGAGCCTGTCGCTGACCGGCCGCGACGGCGGATACGACGGCTTCATCAGCTACCGCAAGGACGTGTTCGACCAGGCCACCGTCCAGCGGTGGGCGCGCTGGCTCCTGGCGCTGCTCGACGGCATGCTGGCCGACCCGGACCGGCCGCTGTCCCGGCTCGACCTGCTCGCCGACGCCGAGCGGGCCGCGCTGCTCGCCCAAGGCGCCGGGCCCGACCTGCCTGCGGGCACGCCCGCGACCGTCCTGGACGCGGTGCTCGCCCAGGCCGCGACCCGCCCCGACACGGTCGCGGTCGACGGCGGCGACGGCACCCTGACCTACGGCGACCTGGCCACCGCCGCGAAGCGGATCGCGACGGCACTTCGGCGCTGTGGCTCCGGGGGCACCGGGGGCTCCGGGGGCTCCGAACCGGTCGGGATCTGCCTTCCCCGCGACCGCCACCTGCCGGCCGCGCTCGTCGGCGGGTGGCTGGCCGGGTCACCGTACGTGCCGCTCGAACCCGACCATCCAGTCGAGCGGCTGCGCTACCAGCTCACCGACTCGGGCGCCGGCGTCGTCCTCGCCGCCGCCGAGACGCTCGACGTGGCGCGCCGGATCGCCGAAGGCACCGGAGCCGTCGTCGTCGACCTCGCCGCCGCCCTCGCGACGGAGCCGGGCGAGCTGCCGCCGGTCGGGCCGGGCGACCTCGCGTACATCATCTACACCAGCGGCTCGACGGGCCGCCCCAAGGGCGTGGAGCTGACCCACGGCAGCCTCGCCGCGTTCGTCGCCGCGCAGTGCGAGCTGATGCCGGTCGCCCACGACGACGTGATGCTCGGCCTGACCGCGCTCTCCTTCGACGTCGCCGGCCTCGAACTGTGGGTCGCCCTCGGCCACGGCCTGCGCCTCGCGCTGCTCGAACGCGGCGTCGCCGTCGACGGGCACCAGGTGGCGCGGCGGATCACCGAGGCGGGGGTGACCGTGATGACGGCGACGCCGACCACGTTCCGGATGCTCGTCGCCGCGGACTGGCGGGCGCCGCGGGTGCGGGCCGTCGCCATCGGCGAGGCCGTCGACCCCGTCCTCGCGCGGGAGCTGACGGCCCGGCTCGGCGAGTTCTGGAACGGCTACGGCCCCACCGAGACCGCCGTGACGTCCACCATGCACCGGGTCATTGCCCCCGTCGGCGACACCGTGCCCATCGGCACCCCGATGGCGGGGGAGTGGGTGTACGTGATGGACCCCAACTCCCCAGCTGCCGGGCGGCTCGCGCTGCCCGGGACCGTCGGCGAGCT